>NZ_JBKFAV010000011.1:0-173748 GCF_053345825.1 Methylobacterium sp. C33D | reverse complement strand
GGCTCCTCGTGGGCGGGGTCGAGCCGCAGGCGGTTGTAGGCCTGCTTGTAGCTCTCCGAGAGTTCCGCGACCGGGCCGCCCTCGCCGACCAGGCGCCGGGAGGCCTGCGGCAGCGACAGACCCACGACAGACAGGGCCTCCCGTCGCCCCGGCGCCGGGCCGCCGCCGCGGCGCCCGCGCGGCCGACGCGCCGCACCGCGACCGCCTGAGCGGGCCGCCGAGACGGGCCTCCGAGACGGACCACCGAGACGGACCACCGGGACGGGCAGCTCAGGCGCCCAGCGCCTTCAGCACCGCGCGGGCGGCGCGCTCGCCGTCGAGGGTCGCCCCGCCGACCGTCATGGCGCCGCCGCCGGCCAGCGCCTCGCCGGCGAAGAACAGGCGCCCGCCGACCGGCTCGCGGAGGCGGTCCCGAGCCGCGGCGTGGCCGGGCGCGACGATCGAGTAGGAGCCATGGGCGTGCGGGTCCGTCCACCAGCCGGCGAGGCGCCCCGCCTCGACGGCGCCGCGGGCGCCGCCGCCGAGGACCGCGACCAGGCGCTCGGTGGCGAGCGCCACCGCCTCCGCCTCGCCGGCCCGGCACAGGTCGCGCGCGAGGTCGCCGCCGAGATTGGCGACCGCCAGGGACCGGCCGAAGGGCTGCATCTCGAAGTAGATGGTCGGGCCGCCCGTCGCCACCGACACCGCGTCGCCGAGGTCGGCGCCGTCGAGGCGCGCGGGGTCGAGGCGCAGGCCGATCTTCGTGTAGGCGCCCATCGACAGCCCGTCGAGCGCCGTGCGGGCGGCGTCCGGCAGGTCCGGCGCGAAGGCCACGGCCCCGGCCTTGAGCACGCCGACCGGCACCGTGACGATGGCCGCCGCGGCCGCGATCGTGCCCCGCGCCGTCTCGACCCGGACCCCGCGGCCCGACCAGTCGATCGCCCGCACGGGGCAGCCGAGGCTGACCGGCAGGTCGGCGAAGTGCCGCGCCACGAGGTCGCCGTAGCCGTCGATCCAGAGGTCGGAGCCGGACCAGAGCCGGTCGTAGTCCACGGCCGAGACCCGCTCGGGATCCTCGCCGAGGGAGAGCCGGCTCAGGCCGGCCGCCGCCAGGGCGGCGTCGGGGCCGCCGGCCCGGGCCGCCTCCGCCAGGGACGGGTCGCCGGCCTTCGGGGCGAGCAGCGCGTCGAGGCCGGAGAAGCCGGCGCGCCGCTGCGCCGCCTCGGCGGCGGTGGCGGGGCGGCCGTCGACGACGAGCCGGCGCGCCCAGCCGTCCTCGCGGGCGATGTGCGCCCCCGCCGCCCGGGCGATGGGCGCCCAGGGATTGCGCTCGGCCCAGTGGATGTACTCGGCGCCGGCGTCGAACCGGCACGCGTCGCCGAGCGCGCGGTCGGTGAAGGCGCGGCCGCCGATCCGGTCCCGCGCCTCGACGAGAGTGACGCTCTGCCCGGCCGCCCGCAGCAGAGCGGCGGCCGCGAGCCCCGCGGCCCCGGCGCCGACGACGACCACGGGCCCGCCGCCGGCCCGGGTCCGGAGGGCCGGCATCGCCAGCAGGGGGGCGGCGAGCAGCGATCGACGGGTCGGTGTCATGGGCGCGCCCGCTCGGAACCGTCCGGAGGCGTCGCCTCCCGCGCCCGGACCGGAGCGGCGCGCTAGCCGCGCGCGCCCTGCGGGCCCGAACGCTTCTCCATCATGGCCTTGACCTGCATCAGCTGGTCCCAGACCTGGCCCGGCGAGGTGCCGAAGAAGTCGAAGCCGGCGGCGATGCCCCAGTAGATACCGAAGCAGATGAACGGCACCAGCACCCAGGCGAGCACCTCCTCGCCCCGGCGGCGCCGCTGGCGACGCCGCCGCCGCTCCTCGCGCCGGGTCAGCTTATTGGGGGGCGCCGGCTGCGCGACGGGGGACAGGGGTCCCTCGTGCAGGTTGTCAGTCATCGGGCGCCTCCTCGCCGCGGCGCATGCGCGTCGCGGCGGTCATAGACCGGCGGCCCCCGAGTCCGGAAGGCCGCCGGCCGGCATGCACACCATTAGGCGCGCACGAGTGGCACCTTCGGCACGGTCCGGACGCCGCCGCCCGAGCTGCCGCCGCCGCCCTTGTTGTCCTTCGGCGTCTTCTTCCGGGACGCGGTGCGCGGCTTGGCGCGCTTGTGGCGCTTGGCGGCGTTGGTCACGTCCTTCTCGGGCTTCGGCGTCACGGGGCCCGCCGGGAAGTCGAAGCCCAGGCTGTCCTTGGCGCCGGCCTTGGCCTCGGCATCCTCCGGCTTGCGGACGACCACCCGGACCGCGCCGCCATCCTTCAGCTTGCCGAACAGGACCTCGTCGGCGAGCGGCGTCTTGATGGTCGACTGGATCAGCCGGGCCATCGGGCGCGCGCCCATCGCGTCGTCGTAGCCGTGCTCCACCAGCCAGTCCCGGGCCTCGTCCGAGAGCTCGATGGTGACGTTGCGGTCGGCGAGCTGCGCCTCGAGCTGGAGGACGAACTTGTCCACCACCTTCGCCACCACGTCCTTCGGCAGGTGGCCGAACGAGATGATCGCGTCGAGCCGGTTGCGGAATTCCGGCGCGAACAGCCGGTTGATCGCCTCGACGTCGTCACCGGAGCGCTTCGACTGGGTGAAGCCGTAGGCCGCCTTGGCCAGGTCCGAGGCGCCCGCGTTCGACGTCATGATGATGATGACGTTGCGGAAATCGACCTGCTTGCCGTTGTGGTCGGTCAGCTTCCCGTGGTCCATCACCTGCAGCAGGATGTTGAACAGGTCCGGATGCGCCTTCTCGATCTCGTCGAGGAGGAGCACGCAGTGCGGGTGCTGGTCGATCCCGTCGGTGAGCAGGCCGCCCTGGTCGAAACCCACGTAGCCGGGGGGGGCGCCGATCAGGCGGCTCACCGTGTGGCGCTCCATGTACTCCGACATGTCGAAGCGCAGCATCTCGACGCCGAGCGAGGCGGCGAGCTGCTTGGCGGCCTCGGTCTTGCCGACGCCGGTCGGGCCCGCGAACAGGTACGAGCCAATCGGCTTGTCCGGGTCGCGCAGGCCGGCCCGGGCCAGCTTGATCGCCGAGGTCAGGGCCTCGATCGCGTTCGGCTGGCCGTAGACCACGCGCTTGAGGTTCTCGGTCAGGTGCTGGAGCACCACCGCGTCGTCCTTGGAGACGGTCTTCGGCGGGATCCGGGCCATCGTGGCGATGGTCGCCTCGATCTCCTTGATGCCGATGGTGCGCTTGCGGCGCGCCTCCGGCACCAGCATCTGCGAGGCGCCGGTCTCGTCGATCACGTCGATCGCCTTGTCGGGCAGCTTGCGGTCGTTGATGTAGCGGGCCGACAGCTCGACAGCGGCCTTCACGGCCTCGGTCGTGTACTTGAGCTTGTGGAACTCCTCGAAGTACGGGCGCAGGCCCTTCACGATCTCGATCGTGTCGGGGATCGACGGCTCGTTGACGTCGATCTTCTGGAACCGGCGCACCAGGGCGCGGTCCTTCTCGAAGTACTGGCGGTACTCCTTGTAGGTGGTCGAGCCGATGCAGCGCAGCGTGCCCGAAGCCAGAGCGGGCTTCAGCAGGTTCGACGCGTCCATGGCGCCGCCCGAGGTCGCACCGGCGCCGATCACCGTGTGGATCTCGTCGATGAACATGATCGCGTTCGGGTGCGCCTCGATCTCCTTCATGACCTGCTTGAGGCGCTCCTCGAAGTCGCCCCGGTAGCGGGTGCCGGCGAGCAGCGTGCCCATGTCGAGGGAGAAGACGGTCGCGTCGGCCAGGACCTCCGGCACCTCGTGCTGGATGATCTTGCGCGCCAGCCCCTCCGCGATCGCGGTCTTGCCGACGCCGGGATCGCCCACGAGGAGCGGGTTGTTCTTCTGCCGTCGGCAGAGGACCTGGATCGTCCGCTGGACCTCGCTCTCGCGGCCGATCAGCGGATCGATCTTGCCGTCGCGCGCCTTCTTGTTGAGGTTCACGCAGTAGGCGTCGAGCGCGTCGCCCTTCTTCTTGGCGCCGCGGGGATCGCCGTCGTCGCTCGGCCGCTCGGCCGCGCCCTCCTCGTCGGCGCCGCGCACGGGCTTCGCCTCGGAGGCGCCGGGGCGCTTGGCGATGCCGTGGCTGATGTAGTTGACCGCGTCGTAGCGGGTCATGTCCTGCTCCTGCAGGAAGTAGGCGGCGTGGCTCTCGCGCTCGGCGAAGATCGCCACCAGCACGTTCGCCCCGGTCACCTCCTCGCGGCCCGACGACTGGACGTGGATCACCGCGCGCTGGATCACGCGCTGGAACCCGGCCGTGGGCTTGGCGTCCTGCCGGCCGTCGCCGGTCAGGTTGGAGAGCTCGGTATCGACGTAGTCGACCAAGCTGCGCTTGAGCGTGTCGATCTCGACGTTGCAGGCGCGCATGACCGCGGCCGCATCTTGGTCATCCACCAGGGCGAGCAGGAGATGCTCCAGCGTCGCGTATTCGTGCCGGCGCTCCCCGGCGAGCGCCAGGGCGCGGTGGAGGGCTTGTTCTAGGCTGCGTGAGAAGCTTGGCAAAGCTGGCCTCTGTCCTTCGTGCCTACCGCGAGCGGCGCCTATTTCTTTTCCATAACGCACTGGAGAGGATGTTGGTGTTTGCGCGCGAAGTCCATGACCTGCGTCACCTTGGTCTCCGCCACCTCGTAGGTGAAGACCCCGCACTCGCCGACGCCGTTCTGATGCACGTGCATCATGATCTGGTAGGCGTCCTCGTGGCTCTTGTTGAAGAACCGCTCGACCACCAGCACCACGAACTCCATCGGCGTATAGTCGTCGTTCAGAAGGAGTACCCGGTACAGACTCGGCCGCTTGGTCCGCGGCTTCGTGCGCGTGATGATCGCGGTGTTGGAGCGGTCGTCGCCGCCGGGGGCGCGCGAGCCGGACGCCGTGACCGCGACACGCGCCGGCCGGTGCTCCCTCGTCGAACTCGCGGTGCCCTGCGTGGGGACCTGTGTCATGTGCGTCGAACCGATCCCTTGCTCGGAGCGGGCGCCGCCGGCCCTGACGGCCGATCCTGATCCTGGCCTGCCGGGAGCAGCGCTCAGCTCCGCGCCGGTTAATCTACAGACGGTGAGCCGACTTCGCCAGACGCCTGTGCGCACTTGTCCGCCCTGCACGGCGCGCCCGCGGCGCATGACCGTCGACCCGCTAGTGCGCCGGACCGGGGCGGGGCGCCGGCGGCGACACCGCCTTCGGCCGCAGGAGCGCGCCGGTCAGGCCGAGCACCGCGTCGCCGGCGGCGGCGGAGCGGGCCGCGGCGCGCTCCCCGGCCCGGTGCAGATACGCGGTCTGCACCGCCAGGATCTCGGTCGGGCTGCGGGCCGCCGCCAGCGCCCCCCAGGTGGTCCCGAGATCGTCGAGGGCCTGCTTGAACGAGTCGAGGTACTCGATGCCGAGGGTCTGGGCCGCCCGGCTCGCGATCCCGAACCGCCGCAGGGGCGTTCCGAACCCGGGGACGGCCGGGCCCAGGGGAAGGGCAGGGGGTCTCTGCATCGCCGATCTCCGGACCGCCGCCGAGACGGCCGGCCATCCGCGGCCGGTCATCTCGGATCGCCGCGAGAGTGTGCGGCACGACAGCCAGCGTCAAGCTCGGCCCGGTAGGACCTCAGGCCCGGAACCGCCACGGAACGGCCCGCCGGCGACAGCGGGGCGAGGGCGGGGCGAGGGCGGCCGGTAAGGGATGGCAGGAGCGACACGATCCGGCACGCGCGGCGATCGCATTAACGGGCCTGTAACTGCACTTGCCTAACTCTCCACTGATGCAGCGGGGCCACGCGATCGGCGGGAGGCTCCGCAGGGGATACGACCGGCCAGTACCGGTCTCGCGAGGCAATCAGGCGTGATGCGTAGCGTAGTAGGCCGCTCTCGGACGATTCCAGCGCTCCCGGCCGCGATCCTGGCCGCCGCGGTCCTGACGACCCTGGCCGCGCCGGCCGAGGCCCGGCGCGGCCGGCACCATCACCACGCCCGCGCGACCGGCGGCTACAACCCGCCCTACGCCGCGATGGTCGTGGACGTGAAGAGCGGCAAGACGCTCCACGCGGTGAACGAGGACGCCCTGCGGCACCCGGCCTCCATCACCAAGGTGATGACGCTCTACCTGCTGTTCGAACAGATGGAGCGGGGCAAGTTCGCCCTCGATTCCGACCTGACCATCTCGGCCCACGCCGCCGCCCAGGCACCGTCGAAGCTCGGCCTGCGCCCCGGCCAGACCATCTCGGTCGAGGACGCCATCAAGGCGATCGTGACGAAGTCGGCGAACGACGTGGCCTGCGCCATCGGCGAGAACATCGCCGGCTCCGAGGAGCGCTTCGCCCAGATGATGACCGCGAAGGCCCACGCCCTCGGCATGAGCCGGACGCACTACGCCAACGCCTCGGGCCTGCCCGATCCGGAGCAGCTCACCACCGCCCGCGACCTGACCGTGCTGGCGCGGGCGATCCAGGACCGCTTCCCCCACTATTACCGCTACTTCCAGACCCGGTCCTTCGCGTTCCGCGGCCGGGTGATCGGCAACCACAACCACCTGCTGGGCAACGTCCAGGGCGTGGACGGCATCAAGACCGGCTACACGCGCGATTCCGGCTTCAACCTGATGACCGCGGCGAAGTCCGAGGGCCGCCAGATCGTGGCGATCGTCCTGGGCGGCAAGTCCGGCGCGGGCCGCGACCGGATCATGGCCGACCTCGTCCGCTCGAGCCTGCCGCGCGCCTATGCCGGCGCCCGGATCTCGGCGCCGGTCACCGAGGTCGCCGAGCGCGCCCGCCCGGCGGTCGTCGCCGACGCGGTCTCGCGCACCCGCACGCAGGTCGCCTCCGCGGACGACGAGGATGTCGAGACCACAGGCACCACCGGCGAGCCCCTCGACCTGTCGCCCGCCAAGACGACGACGCCGGGCGGCACCTGGAAGCCGGGCCCGCAGGGGATCCCGAAGGCGGCCCAGGCCTATGCCGGCGGCGGCAACGCCCAGCCGCCCTTCCCGGGCGCGTCCAAGTCCACGGCCCGGGTGGCCTCCCTCGAGCGCGACGAGCCGCCGAAGGCGGTCTCCGGCGCCCGCGTCGTGCCGACCGCCTGGGTGATCCAGCTCGGCGCCATGGACGACGAGGCCAAGGCCCGCACGATGCTCTCGGAGGCCCGCGCCAAGGTCGGCGGCAGCCTGTCGAAGGCCGCCCCCTACACCGTCAAGGTCGAGCACGGCGGGACCACGCTGTTCAGGGCCCGCTTCTCGGGCTTCGCCGAGCAGGATTCCGCCCAGGAGGCCTGCTCGGCCCTGAAGCGCAGCGGCTTCAGCTGCTTCGCCACCCGGAGCTGAGGCCCGCGCGACCCGCCGGCGCGCCCGCGCGCCGCGTTTCGTGACCCACCGGCGCGCCCGCGCGCCGGATACGGAACGGCCGCGACCGAGTTCGCAAGCGGCCGACGATCGGTAACTCTCTGACAACGCGCGTGGAGTTCAGCGATGTCGGTTCAGAAGCCTGTCCCGGGCCGCGTTGACGCGCGCCGCTCCCTCGGCGCTGCCCCCCTGGTCGGGGTGGGCGCGCTTCATGAGAGACCGGTGGGCCGACCGGATCTCCTCAGCGGTCGCCCCGCGCTGAAGCCCCAGGACCTCGTACGCCTCCTCCTGCGTCATCGGCCCTGGGTGCGACGGACGGCGCGGCCGCGGGTCGCGATCGCCCTCAGCGTCTACACGCCATCCGGGCGCCCGGCGGTCGAGATACGGCTCTAGCAGGGCCGCGCCCGCGGCGTCGCGGATCCGGCAGAGCCGGAGCAGCTCGACCACGGCCCCGGTGGGCATGGTGTCGAGCCACGCGCCGGCGCCGGGCCCCGCGATGACGCGGCCGGTGCGCAGGCTGCCGTCCGGGCGCACGAGCGCGTCGATGAGGATCGTGCGGAAGCGGCGGTCCTGCGGGTCGCGCGGGCGCGCGCCGGATCCCGGCCGGATCAGGCGGCGGAGCCGCGCGGTCATGGCCGCCTGACCCTCGATCATCCAGACGCCGCTGAGCCCGAGCAGGGCCGCGAGGACGACGTTCCCGCGCAGGAGCAGGAACCCGGCGGCGAGCAGCGCGAAGGCTCCGAAGGTCGGCACCCGCGCGCGCCCGAGGGCGGCGGCGAGCCCCGCCCGGAGACCGCCCCGCAGCCGGCGGCCGAGGCCGCCCGAGTTCCTCGACAGCCACCACAGGGTCAGGCAGGCGAGCAGGCCGGCGAACAGCACCATCGCTCAGCGCCGCACGCCGTAGAGGGCCGACGCGCTGCCGCCGATCTGGATGCTCGTGCCGTCGCCAAGATCGAAGTGACCCGGCCGGCGCGGACGGGGCTGGCGGAATGCGGCGTCGCAGCCGGGCTGCGGCGGCAGGCGCGCGCCCTCGGGGAGGTTCTCCGGGCAGAGGCGGGCGCGCGTGGGCGCCTCGCCGGCCCCCGCGGCGCCGCTGAGGAGGACCAGGGCCAGGAGGAAGAGGGTGGCGCGCGTCATCGCCGGTTCTCCGCGACCTCGGCGGTGGTGACGCGGACCTGCCGGATCCGGCCGTCGCGCTCGACCTTGAGGGTCACGCCGGCGCCGAGGCCGGCCTCCTCGATGGCCGCGGTCAGGTCCGCGAGGCGGTGGACCGGGCGATCGTTGGCCTCGACGATCACGTCGCCGAGGTCGCCGGTCTGCGGGTCGACGCCGCGCAGCCCGGCCTGCGCGGCCGGGGAGCCGGGCAGCACGCGCACGATCACCACGCCGTCGATGCCGAGCCGCGCCGTGGCCGCCTCCTGCGCGGCGATGATGCCGATGCCGGGATTGCGCACCCGGCCGGCCTTGATCAGCTCCGGCACGATCCGGTTCACCACGTCGACGGGGATCGCGAAGCCGATCCCCGCGCTGGCGCCGGAGGGCGACACGATGGCGGTGTTGACGCCGATCAGCCGGCCCGCGGAATCGAGGAGCGGGCCGCCGGAATTGCCGGGGTTGATCGCCGCGTCCGTCTGGATCACGCCGGACAGCTCCCGGCCCTCGCTCGTCGGCATGCGCCGCCGCACGGCGCTGATGACGCCGGTCGTCAGCGTGTGGTCGAGGCCGAACGGGTTGCCGATCGCGAAGGCCGACTGACCGACCTTGAGATCGGCCGAGGTGCCGATCGCCAGCGGCGGCGGCATGTGGCGCACGCGCCCGAGCTGCAGCACCGCGAGGTCGTAGGACGGCGCCATCCCGACGAGGGTCGCGGGCACGACCTCGCCGTCGCTCATCCGGACCGAGACCGAGCCGCCGCTCTGCGCGGCGTTCTGCACGACGTGGGTGTTGGTGACGATGTGGCCGGCCCCGTCCCAGACGAAGCCGGTGCCGGTCTGCGTCCCGCCCTGCTCGCCGCCCTGATCGTCGAGATCGAGCAGGTCGCGGTTCTGCGCGGCGCCCTGCGCGAAAACGTGAACGACGGACGGGCTCGCGCGCTCGAACAGCGCGACCGTCGAGGCCTCGGCCGGTGCCAGATCGCCGCGGGCCGTGATCGCCCGGGGCGTGTCGGCCGCGTAGAGCAGCGGCTGCAGGTAGGGCTGGGCGACGTAGAGCGCCAGCAGGACCAGGACCGCGGCGAGGACGATGCGCACGGTACGATCCGGCACGGGTGGCTCCGACAGTGAAGCGCGCGGGCGGGCCCGCGGCGGGCGGAGCCTTAAGTGCGCGTTCAGGATCGGGGCGTCAACACAGAGGTGCGCCGCCGCCGACGGGCCCACGACGTGTTCTGGCGCACGTCGGCGACCGGCGCAGACTGGCTAACGGAATGGTCATCATTCGGGAGCCACAATTCTCGCAAGTCCAGAGCAGCTCAGTCGCGCTCAATACGGACACGGAACACCGAAACGCGCCCGGACTCGTGCCTCGGCACCGGACGCTGGTTTCGAGAACCGCCCGAATTGATCGCAAAGCTGCCGCAGAGATGCTTGCATTGACGCGCAGACCATCGATCGCCGCAGCCCCTCGGCAGAGCCCGGCGGCGGCGGTCTGAACGGTCCAAAACGGTTCGGAAGGACGAGTACCCATGGAAACCGAAGCTCTGGAACGGCCCGCGGATCTGACGATCTGGCGCACGGCCCCGGCGAGCGCCCCGCTCGCGCAGCCCGAGCGCTACCAGACCCTGCGGGAGGCGATCGCCGCCGCGGCCGGCGCCCTGGCCGACCCGGCCAAGCAGCCCTGGATCATCACCGAAGAGGGCGAGATCCTCTCTCCGAACTGGATCCGCACCTACCTGAACTGAAGATCGATCACCCGGAGAACGGGGATACCGGGGACGGCGGCGCGAAGCCCCGCTCCGGTACCCCGCGGGCTCACTCCGCGGCGTCCGACTGGCGGAAGCCCTCGATCCCGACCTGGTCGGGGTTGATCGCGTGCAGCGCCCGCCGGGCCGCCTCGAGGGGGTGCTCGGCCTCGATCCGGACCGAGGTGAGATCCGGGCTCTTGTAGACCGTCACGATCGTGTCCATCACCTCGGTCAGCGTCGTGCGCTTGTCCTCGGGGGCGGCGATCAGGAGCTGCAGCCCCCAGGCGCGGTAGAGGTCGACCAGCGCCTGGCTGTTGCGCACGTCGAGCTTCGAGAACGCCTCGTCGAGCAGGCACAGGCCCAAGCCCGGATTCTCGTCGCCCGGCCGGTCGCCGGGATAGTAGGCGCTGGCGAGCGACGCGGCGATCGCCACGTAGAACGGCGCCTGCGCCTCGCCGCCGGAGCCGCGCAGCGCCCGGGCCGACATCGTCGTGCGGTTGCCCGCCCGGTCGCGCATGCCGATCTCGTAGACGAAGTAGTTGCGGTAATCGGCGAGCCGCGCCGCGTCCTCCGCGCCGGCGATCAGCGCGGTGATCTCCTCGAGCGCGGCGGCCATCGGCCCCTCGGCCTCGCCGGCGAGCAGCGCCTGCGCGGCCTCGGGCGAGCGGGCGGTCTCGGTGGCCAGCGCGTGGACGGCGGCGTAGCGGCGGTCCACCGCCGCCTCGAACGCGTAGGTCTGGCCGGTGAAGCTGCGGGCCGAGAGCCGCTCGTTCAGGGCCGCGAGCCGGGCATGGACCCGCTCGAACCGGTCGGCGAGGCGCGTCAGCAGGTCCTCGGTCATCAGGCGGCGCATCTCGGACTCGGCCCGCTCGGCCTGCGCCCGGTAGCGGCGCAGCTCGTGCCCCTCGACCGCCTCGTATTCCCGCCGCACCCAGGCGAAGCCGTCGATCGCCGGGGCGTCGCCCGAGGCGAGGGGGTTCTCCACCCGCCAGGCGGCGCAGGCCTCCGCCAGCTCGCGCTCCGCGATCCGCCCGTGCGAGCGGGCGGCCTCGGCGGAGTCCCGGGCGAGGCCGCGCTCGGCGCTCACCCGCGACCCGGCCGCCTTGGCGTCGAGGCCGGCGAGCGCCCGCCGCGCCTCGGCGATCACGCCGAGGTCGAAGGGCACGTCCCGGGCGAGGCGCACCCGCGCCGCGTCGCCCGCGCTCAGCTGGCGCAGGGCCGCGCGCCGGGCCGACAGGGCGGCGCGGACGGCCTCGCGCACCGGCCCCATCCGGGCGCGCAGGGCCGCCTCGTCGGCGAGCAGGCGGTCGAGCTTCGGCTCCAGCTCCTCCGACAATTCCCGCAGGTAGCCGACCCGCTCCGTGGTCAGCGCGGCGATCTCGGCCGTGAGCCCGGCCGTGTCGCGCTTCTCGATGCCCTCCCGCTCGGTCTGGAGGGTGCGCCGCCGTCCCTCGAGCCCGTCGAGCTCGGCCCGCAGGGCCTCCACGTCGTCGAGGCCGCGGGCGACGCGGGCCCGGATCGCTGCGGCCGTCCGGGCGGCCTCGCGCAGGACCGCGGCCTCGCCGCGCAGGCGCCGCGCCTCCGCGACGGCGATCTCGTGGGCGCGGCGGCTGTCGGCGGTCGGCCCGCGATGGCCGCGGGTCATCAGCAGGTCGACGCTGCGGGTCACCGTATAGGCCATGCCGGCCGTGGTCCGGCCGCTCGGCGCCACGGCCCGGGACAGGCGCGCCAGTTCGGCATCGTCCCGGGCGAGGTCGTAGCCGCCGAGCCGCACGCCGAGGAACGCCTCCGCGTGAGGGTCGCGGGTCTCGATCACGGTCAGTGGCCCGTCGTCGTAGCGGCGCGACCGCTGCTTGGCGGTGTCGGTGGTCTTGACCAGGATGCAGCGGCTGAAGCGGTCGCGGCCGGATTGCAGCACGCCGAGGGCCTCGTTCAGCCGGTCGGGGGCGACCACGAGAGCCTCGCGGGCGCGGCCGAGCAGGCCCTCGAGGGCCGGGCCCCAGGTCGGGTCGACGATCTCGGCCAATTCGCAGATCGGCAGCGCGTCGATGCCGCGCCGCTCCAGCTCGCCGCGGAACGCCAGCGTGTCGGAGGACAGGCGCGCCGCCGGGCCGCCGCCGGTGCGCGGGGCCGCGCGCTCGGCCTCGCTCTCCTGCGCGCGGGCCTTGAGCGCCGCGTCCTCGGCGGCGCGCTCGAGGGCCTCGTCGAAGTCGGGCAGGCGCGCCAGCCCGTCGGTCAGCTCGGCCAGCGGCCCGTCGGGGCGCAGGATCTCCTCGGGGGAGGATTCCCGGCGCAGGCCCGCCCGGGCGCAGGCCTCGGCGAGGCGGGCCGCCTGCGGGCAGCTCTGGCGCAGGATCGGGGCGACCGGCTGGAGCTTGGCCATCTGCCCGACGAGGGCGACGAGGTCGCCGATCCGGCCGACCAGCTCCTTGCGGTCGCGTTCCAGCATGGACAGGCCGAGCGTCGAGGCCGCGAGGCGCCCCTCGGCGGCACTCGCGGCGGCCAGCGCCTTTTTCTCGGCGATCTCGCCGTCGATCTCGCGGACGTAGCCGCGGCTCGCCGCGACGCGCTCGCGGGCGATGCGCAGGGTGTCGGCGCCCTCCCGGAGGCGGCTCCGGACGGCGATGAGGTCGAGGCTGCGGCGGCGCAGCTCGGCGCTGGCCGCCCGCAGCTCGTGCGTCGCGGCGGCGAGGACCGCCTCGCCCCAGGCCTCGTAGCGGTCGCGCAGGCGCCGGAGGCGCGCGAGCCGGGTCTCCAGCTCGGCGATGGTCTCCCGGAGGCGCCGCCAGTTGGCGATGGAGTGGCGCACGCGCTCCACATCGAGGGGCTCCGGCTCGAGCACGAAGGCGCGCACGAAAGCGCTGGTGTCGAAGATCGGCTTGAACGCCACCGCGTTGGCGAAGCTGCGCAGGAAGTGGCGCGGTTCCGGCGCCGGCGCGCCCTCGCGCAGGGTCGCCAGCACGTCGGACGTGAAGCGCTCGCCGGAGGTGCGGTACTCGGTGAAGCTCGCCGCGCGGCCGCGCAGGTCCGCGGCGATCTCGCTCCAGGGCGCCGTGTAGGTGCCGCCGGGGGCGGTGCGCGCGTAGTCGGAGACCTCGAACCGGTGCCCGACCGCGATGAAGCGCGACAGCACGGTCTCCTTCGGCTCGGCGGCCCGGGCCGCCAGGGCGAGGCCGACCGAGACCACGCGGCCGGAATCCGGGTTCTCGAAGACCAGCACCAGCACGGTCTCGCAGGATTCCCGCGTCGGGCGGCCGCCCTCCGCCGGGTCGCTGATCCAGCCCAGGCAGTAGTCCCGCACGGTGCGGGCGCTGCGGCCGGAGGCCGAGGCGTTGAGGGCGAGGCGGCTGGCGTTGTTGCCGGCCAGCACCGTGCCGACCGCGTCGAAGATCGTCGACTTCCCGGCCCCCGTCGGCCCGACCAGCGCCGCGGCGCCGCGCAGGCGGATCTGCTCGCGGCGGATCAGGTACCAGTTCGAGATGGCGATGTCGGTGAGGACGTACACGGTGTCGGTGGGTCGGGTCTGTGGCGAGGGATGTTCGGCCCAGTTGGCCGGACTCGGCCGCGTATGCAAGCCGACACACGCGCAGCCCTGAAGCCCGATTCGACCACAGGTTATGACACTGTTAGCAGAAGATGTTCATGCCGTTCCGGTCTCGTCCGCACGACCGGAAATACCGATGCGCCTCAGTCTCAAAGCGAAACTCAGCGGCCTCTTCGCCCTCCTGCTCCTGGCGGCGATGGTTCAGGGCGGCGTGACCCTCTACAAGATGCAGGCGGTCGACCAGCGGCTCGCGGAGCTGGTCGACAACGCCGTGCCGTCGATCAACGAGGCCCAGGCGGTCAACGCCCTCGTGATGCGCTCGCGACTGTGGCAGTTCCGCTACGTGACGGCGGATACCGACGCCGAGCGCGAGACCAGCCTGAAGAACGCCGACGAGATGATGCGGAACCGCCAGGCGAAGGCCGAGGCCTACCGCGGCCTGGTGGCGTCGAAGGAGGAGCAGGCGATCTACGACGACCTGCTCGCCAAGCTGGCGGTGCAGCAGGCCGACTGGACCCGCCTGCGCGCCTTCCCGACCGACCAGCACGATCAGGCGCTCGCCTACTTCCGCGGGCCGATGAACGCCAACTACCTCGCGGCCTCCAGCGCGACCCGCGCCCTCGCCGACCTGAACATCCGGAACGGAGAGGCGGCCGGCCGCGCGGCCCGCGACAGCCAGGCCGACGCGGTCCGGACCACCGTCGTGAGCCTGCTCGTCAGCCTCGTCATCGCGCTCGGCGCCATGCTGTACGCCTTCACGGGCGTGTCGCGGCCGCTCGCCGGGATGACGCTGTCCATGCGGCGGCTCGCCGACGGCGACACCCAGGCCGAGATCCCCTACGCGGCGCGGCGGGACGAGATCGGCGCCATGTCGGCGACCGTCGCGGTGTTCCGGGAGAACCTGCTGCACGCCCGCGCCCTCGAGGCCGAGACCGCGCAGGCCCGGGCCGGCGCCGAGGCGCAGCGCCGGCAGGCGACGCGCGAGCTCGCCGACCGGTTCGAATCCGCCATCGGCGGCATCGTCGGCTCGGTGACGTCGGCGGCGACGCAGCTCCAGTCCACGGCCCAGAGCCTCACCGCGACGGCGACGCAGACGGCCGGCCAGTCCACCAGCGCGGCGGCGGCCGCCGAGGAGGCCTCCTCCAACGTCACCACGGTCGCGGCGGCGGCCGAGGAACTCGGCTCCTCGGTCAACGAGATCGGCCGCCAGGTCGGTTCCTCGGCGGACCTGGCGCAGGCCGCCGTCCGGGAGGCGGCCGCCACGGCCGACCTCGTCCAGGCCCTGAGCACCGGCGCGCGCCGGGTCGGCGAGGTGGTCGACCTGATCTCGGCGATCGCCAGCCAGACCAACCTGCTGGCTCTCAACGCCACGATCGAGGCGGCCCGGGCCGGCGTCGCCGGCCGCGGCTTCGCGGTCGTCGCCACCGAGGTGAAGGCGCTGGCCGACCAGACCGCCAAGGCCACGGCCGAGATCTCGGCCCAGATCGCCCAGATCCAGGGCTCGACCGGCCAGGCCGTCCAGGCCATCGACGGCATCGCCGGCCGCATCCGCGAGATCAGCGGCATGGCCAACTCCATCGCGGCGGCGGTGGAGGAGCAGGGCGCGGCCACCCAGGAGATCGTCCGCAACGTCGCCGAGGCGGCGACCGGGACCGAGTCGGTGACCGCCAATGTCAGCGGTGTCGCGGGCGCCGCCGAGGAGACCGGCGCGGCCGCCGCGCAGGTCCTGGCCTCGGCCTCCGAGATGGCCCGCCAGGCGGCCCATCTCGGCAGCGAGGTCGAGCACTTCCTGGCGACGGTCCGGGCGGCCTGAGCGCGGTCACGTGCTTCCGGCCGCACGTCGCGGTTGACGTATCTCACCCCGTCATCGCGAGCGCAGCGAAGTGACCCAGGGCAGCGCGACGCCGGCAATCGTGGCGCCGGCTGGATTGCCTGGCTCCGCTCGCAGAGACGGCGCCGGGCTGGTCGACCGGACGACGGCCTCAGGCCTCGCCGGCCTCGGACCACGCGCGCAGGCGCTCCATCCAGGCGTCGGAGGCCAGGACCGTCAGGCCCGGCAGAAGCGACAGCGGCGTGACCCGCTCGACGCGGTCACGCTCGCCGAGGCGCAGGCCGCCGCGCTTGGCGTAGAGGCGGAGGATGTCGGCGAGCCGGCCCTCCTCGGGGGGCTCGTTGCGCGCCACGGCGCGGATCTTCTCGACGATCTCGTCGGTGGTGCAGTCGACGACCCCGTCCGTGCCGGCCCGGTGGTCGCGCAGGCCCTCCTCGTAGAGGAGCCGGAGCGCCAGCAGCACCAGGGTCTCGTCCTTGCGCAGGCGCTCCGAGACGATGTCGTGGCGCGGGGCGTCGGCGGCCGGGCTCAGCGAGACCATCTGGTCGCGGTGCGAGACCGTCAGCGCGTAGCCGAGGCAGGCGAAGTAGTCGGTGAAGAACGGCGCGTAGTGCCGGGCGAGCTCGTAGGAGCGGCCGATGTTCTGGGTCTCGGCGTAGATCACCTGCCCCTTCAGCAGCACCTGGAGGGCGCGGCACAGCTCCTCGGCGTCCGGCGCCCGGGCACCGGGGGGCGGCGGCTCGTCGCCGTCGATGATCGCGCGGAAGCCCTCAAGCACGGGGACGGCGCTCCAGCAGGAAATCCGGGCAGTCCAGCCAGCCGTTGACCACCCGCTCGGGCAGGCGGGTCAGGGCGTAGCGCGCGCCGAGCTTGGCGTCGAACAGCACGTCGATCTCGCGCAGGCGCTGGAACACGATGAAGTCGTCGACGCCCGCGATCACGATCTGCGACCCGCGCAGCCGCACCGCCTTGCCGAGACGGGCCTCCACGAAGGCGCTCATGCTCTCGGGGGTCACGGTGGTGCGGCGGCGGAACTCCGCCTTGGCGGCCGCGAAGGCGTCGACCACGGGGTCGTCCTCGATGTCGGGCAGGGGCTCCATGTCGATGGCCGACCTGCGGGCGCGCGGCGCCTGGAGATGCGCGTGCCCGATCGGCGGCCGCAGCAGCGAGACGTCGCCCGGCACCTCGGGGGCGATCTCCGCGCCGCCGACGGCGCGCAGCAGCGCGGCCACGCGCTCGACCCCGCTCGGGTCCGGGCGGTCCATCACGTGCAGCGCGGAGGCGATCCGGCGCTCCAGGCGCGCCACCACGGCGTCGACGGCGTCGAGGTGGTTGTCGAGGCCCTCGAACACCGCGAGGATTTGCGCGAGATCCGCCCGGACGGCCTTCTGCGCCGCGTCGAGATCGGCGCCGCGCCCCTCGCGGATCAGGCCCTCGGCCAGCGCCCGGACCGTGAGGGCGTCGCGCAGCGCCCGCCCGGCCTCGCGCACCACGCTGGCGCGGAAGCGGAACGGGTTGAAGCGGGTGTGCAGCGTCCGGTAGTCGCTGATCAGGTGGCGCTCGACGAAATCCTCGAAGAACAGCCGGAAGGTCTGGGCGCGGTCGGGCTCGCGCAGGATGCGCTCCTCGACCTTGCGCATGCCGGCCGCGAGGCCGCGCACGTGCGACAGGAAGGCAGCGGCGGCCCGCGCGGCGTTGGACAGCGCCTCGGAGCGGTTCGCCGGGTCCGACAGGGCGCTCTCGAGCCCGCCCAGCACCTCGAGGACGGCGCCGCCGTAGGAGCGGGTCTCGCCCCGTTCCAGCCGCGACAGCTCCTCCAGCAGGAGGCGGGCCTCGGGGTCGAACTCGGCGACCGGGACGTAGCGCTCGCGGCGCTCGATCAGCCAGCCGGTGTCGAGGAGGCGCCGGTAGAGCGCCGTGCGGCGCTCGGTCGGGTCGGCCGAGATCGGCTCGTCGCCGCTGACCTCGGGGTCGCTCCAGCCGGCGGCGAAGTCGCCGATCTCGGCCAGGAGCTCGGCCTTGCGCACCGGCTCGGCCCCGAGGACGCGCCGGTGCAGGTGCAGGAGCAGGGCAGCGTTGAAGCCGCGGCTCGGCGAGGCCAGCGGCTTGAACAGCTCGTCGGACAGCTGCGCGAACAGCATCGTCTCGTAATTCCCGCCGTCGCGCAGCCGTGCCGCTTACTTCGCGCCGAGGAGCTCGACGTCGAAGATCAGCGTGGCGTTCGGCGGGATCACGCCGCCGGCGCCGCGGGCGCCGTAGCCGAGCTGCGGCGGGATGATCAGGGTGCGCTTGCCGCCGGTCTTCATGGTGGCGACGCCCTCGTCCCAGCCCTTGATCACCTGGCCGGCGCCGAGGGGGAAGCTGAAGGGCTGGTTGCGGTCGCGGGACGAGTCGAACTTCTTGCCCTTCTTGCCGCCCTCGTCGAGCCAGCCGGTGTACTGGACGGTGACCGTCTGGCCGGCCTTCGGCTCGGGCCCGGTGCCGACGACCTCGTCCTGGTACTTGAGGCCCGACGGGGTGGTCACGGTCTCGGCATTGGCGGCTGTGGTCATGGCGATCAACGCGGCTCCGAAGAGGGGGGACAGGCGAGGCATGGTTTCTCCCTGGAGCCGGCGCCGTGCGCGCCGGCCGTCGGGAGGCCTTCTATCGCCTCGGACCCGTCCAGGCCAGGGAGACGGATGGCGCCCCCCGGGTCGCGCTCAGGCGGCGCGGAGGCCGTCGCGGAAGCGGCCGACCTCGGCGCTCAGGTGCGCGGCCTGGGCCGACGGGGCGGCGGCCGGGCCGTCGCGAGCCCCGCCATCGCCCGCTCCCGGTCGGCAGAGACGACGTCTGACTTCCCTGTGCGCGCCGACGTCCGCGCTCGGAACGCCTCGGGCCGCCCGTGAACATCCGCGCGGAACCGGGTGCGGGGCCGCGTCAGCCGGCCAGGAGCCCCGCGAGATGGGCCACGAGCCGCCGGGCGACCTCGTCCTTGCCGAGGCGCGGCCAGGTCTCGACCGCGCCGTCCCGACCGATCAGGTGCACCGTGTTGTCGACGCCGCCCATGACGCCGCCCTCGGCCGACACGTCGTTGGCCACGATCAGGTCGCAGCCCTTCCGGGCGATCTTCGCCCGGGCGTGCTCGACGATCGTGTCGGTCTCGGCGGCGAACCCGACCACCAGGGGCGGGCGCCCCGCCGGGAGGCGCGCCACCGTGGCGAGGATGTCGGGATTCTCGACCAGCGGCATCGGAGCCGGCCCGGTGCCGTCCTTCTTGATCTTCTTGCTGCCGGCCTCCTGCTCCGGGCGCCAGTCGGCGACCGCGGCGGCGAAGACCGCGATGTCGGCCGGCAGCGCCGCCTCGACGGCGGCCAGCATCTGCCGGGCTGTCTCGACCCGCACGACGGCGACGCCCGGCGGGTCGGGGAGCGCCACCGGCCCGGAGACCAGGGTCACGGCGGCGCCGGCCGCGGCGGCCGCGGCCGCGATGGCGTGGCCCTGGCGGCCCGAGGAGCGGTTGGCGATGTAGCGGACCGGGTCGATCGGCTCGTGGGTCGGTCCCGAGGTCACGAGCACCCGCCGGCCGGCCAGGGGCCCGTCCCCGGCGGGGGCGCCCAGCATCCGCTCCAGCGCGTCGGCGATCTCGTTGGGCTCGGCCATGCGCCCGGGCCCGGATTCCGGCTCGGCCATCCGGCCCGCGTTCGGGCCGACGATCCGGACGCCGTCGCCCTCCAGGATCGCGCGGTTCCGGCGGGTGGCGGGGTGCGCCCACATCTGGACGTTCATGGCCGGCGCGATCAGGATCGGCAGGGTCGTGGCCAGCAGGACCGTGGTCGCGAGGTCGGTCGCGTGGCCGCCGGCCATGCGGGCCATCAGGTTGGCGGTGGCGGGCGCCACCACCACGGCGTCCGCCTGACGGGCGAGCTTGATGTGGCCGATCTCGGCCTCGGAGGCGCGGTCGAACAGGTCGGTGTGCGCCCGCTCACCCGCGAGCGCGGCCGCCGCCAGCGGCGTCACGAATTCCTGCGCCCCCGCGGTCAGCACCGGGCAGACGCTGGCGCCCCGCTCGCGCAGCCGCCGGATCAGGTCGAGGGCCTTGTAGGCCGCGATGCCGCCGCCGATGACGAGGAGGACGCGGCGATGGGCGAGGGTCTCGGTCATGCCGCCGACCCTCTGCGCGCCGGCGCGCGCGCGTCAAGCGGCGTCAGGCCGCCGCCGGGACCGCCGGCGCCTTCAGGCCGCCGAACCGGCGCTCGCGGCGGCCGAACTCGGCCACGGCCTCGGCGAGGTCGTCGGGCCCGAAATCGGGCCACATCCGCTCGGTGAAGAGCAGCTCGGCGTAGGCCGCCTCCCACAGCATGAAGTCGGAGAGACGCCGCTCGCCGCCGGTGCGGATCAGCAGGTCGACGTCGACCGGGGAGCCGTGCATCGGGCCGGCGACCAGATTGCCGAAGCTCTCGCGCGTCGGCTCCTCGCCGGCGAGGCGCTGCGCCGCCGAGATGATCGCGTCGCGGGCCGAGTAGTCGACGCAGATCCGCAGGTGCAGCCGGGTTCCCGCCGCCGTGGCGGCCTCCGCGGCCGCGATCGCCTGGGGGATGCCGTCTGGCAGACGGTCGCGCCGGCCGACGACGCTGAGGCGGGTGCCGGTGCGGGCGAGGCGCTGGGTCTCGTTGCGCAGGTACGAGCGCAGCAGCCGCATGAGGCCGCCGACCTCCTCGGCCGGCCGCTGCCAGTTGTCCGCCGAGAAGGCGTAGAGCGTGAGCGTGCCGATGCCGTGATCCGGGCAGGCCTCGGCGGTGCGGCGGATCGCCTCGACGCCCCGGTGGTGGCCGGCCAGCCGCGGCAGGCCGCGCTGCGTCGCCCAGCGCCCGTTGCCGTCCATGATGATCGCGGCGTGCAGGGCTCCCGGCACCGCTTCGCTTTGCATCGTAAAGTCTCCCGGCATGGGCGTGGCGCAGAGGTCTATCGAAACGGGGTTAACATTCCCGGCGGGACGGGCGGTCTCACGCCGTTTTCGTGGCCGGATCGAGGCCGCGAACACCGGATTCGGGGCCGCGCTCGGCCGCATCCGCGGCGTCGCGCACCACCTGCTCCAGCACGCCGAGATAGCCGATGAAGCGCCTGCGCCCGACCGGGGTGAGGCGACAGATCGTCTGCGACCGGCTCTGCGCGAAGCGCTTCTCGAGGCTCACGAGGTCCGCCTCGCTCAGCACGGCGAGGTGGCGGCTCAGGTTACCGTCGGTGAGCCCGCACAGACGCTTGAGATCCGGGAAGGGCAGCCCCTTCGGGTGCGCCACCAGGGACGTCAGCACGCTCAGGCGGGCCCGCTCATGGATGATCCTGTCGAGCCCCTCGTAGGAGAAGCGCCCCTCGGAACGGTCAGCGGTCGTCATCGAAGGCCCGGGCCCCGTGATGGATGATCCCGGCCAGCCACGCTTGACCGATCAGGAAGGGCAGGCCCATCGTCCAGGGTGACAGGGCCCGCGTCTCGGCCGAGACCGCCAGCACGGCGAGTCCGGCGAGCAGGTACCAGGCCCCGACGCCCTGGACCGCCCGGGGCAGGATCCGCGCCGAGGCGAACAGGCCGAGGCCGACCAGCACCTGCCAGAGGCCCGGCAGCATCCAGACTTCGCCGGGGGCGAAGCGGGCGATGACCAGGGCGAGGCAGGCCCCGGCGCCCGCGGCCGGCAGGAACACCTCGATGGCGTTCCACACCATCGCGTCCGCGAGGCCGGAATGGAGGCGCCGGCTCCGCCGGACCGCCTCGACCCCGATCATCGCGAAGGCCGCCAGGGCCGCCGCGATCCAGAGGCCGAAGAACAGGGCCGGCCGCGCCGCGGGATCGCCGAGCCACAGGGCCTGCCCCGCCGCGCAGGCGAGCGCGAGGCCGCCGGTGCCGGCGACCGTCGCGGCGCCCAAGCCGCGGAACGCCGTATCGCGGGCGATCTGCGAGCGGATGGCCACGATGTCGGCCAGCGCCTTGTCCAGGTCCTGCATGTGCCTCAAGCCCCCGGCTGCAGCATGCCGTGCACCCCACTTTGCACCGCAAAGTATCGACGGGGTCGGCCCACCGCAAGCCGATTTCCGCGTGCGCATGCCGATCTTCTCAGCATCCGGGACCGCGGTCGAGTTCGCTCCCGGGTGAATTCTACCGATCGGTTGTATTCGCCACACCGCCTTTAGTGGAATGGCGCGGCACTCGGCCGCCGGTGCTCGGCCGGTCCTCTGCCGATCCTCAGCCGGTCCGCCGCGCGGCCGGCAGCGGACGAAAGCCGTCAAACCGCACCCGCGCAGGGTTCCTCAGCGCCCGGTCCGGGCCCATATTGTTCCCATGCCCGCACCGAAGAAACCGCGCGCCGCCTCCGTCACGGCCACGTCCGCCAAGGCGTCGAAGCCCGAGCTGAAGCCGCTGGACACCTATCTGGCGGAGCTTCTGAACCCGGCGCTCAACCGGAATCGCCCGGCCGCCGTCGAGCCGCCCCCCGAGGCGCCCGCGCGGCCCGGCCGCAAGGCGGGCGGCAAAGCGGGCGGCAAGACGGGCGGCCCGAAGGACGGGGCGACCGCGGCCGCGACCCGGAGATCCGAGATCGCCCGCGACGGCTTCGCGGAGGCGCCCCAGGCCGGCTACGCGCTCGGCGACGCGGCCGATGTCGACCCGCGCCTCGCGCAGGCGCTCGGCCTGACGCCGCCCGAGGACGGCCCGGTACCGGAGGGCGCCGACCTGCCCGATCCCGGCGGCGACGGCGGCGCCTCGGCGACGGTCTCGGCGCTGGAGCGGCTGCTCACCGAGGGCAACCCGCTGTTCAAGGACGGCAAGACCTGGACGCCCCACCGCCCGGAGCGGCCGCAGAAATCTGAGGGCGGCGTCCGGTTCACGCTCAAATCCGACTTCACGCCGGCCGGCGACCAGCCCCGGGCCATCGCCGAGCTCGTCGGCGGCGTGCAGGCGCTGGAGCGCGATCAGGTGCTGCTCGGCGTCACCGGGTCGGGCAAGACCTTCACGATGGCCAAGATCATCGAGGAGACGCAGCGTCCGGCGCTGATCCTCGCGCCGAACAAGACGCTGGCCGCGCAGCTCTACGGGGAGTTCAAGGCCTTCTTCCCCGACAACGCGGTCGAGTACTTCGTCTCCTACTACGACTACTACCAGCCCGAGGCCTACGTCCCGCGGTCCGACACGTTCATCGAGAAGGAATCCTCGATCAACGAGCAGATCGACCGGATGCGCCACGCCGCCACCCGCGCCCTGCTGGAGCGGGACGACGTCATCATCGTCGCCTCGGTCTCGTGCATCTACGGCATCGGCTCGGTCGAGACCTACACGGCGATGTCGTTCACGGTCTCGCTGGGCGAGCGGATCGAGCAGCGCCAGCTCATCGCCGACCTCGTGGCGCTCCAGTACAAGCGCATCCAGTCCGACTTCGCCCGCGGCACCTTCCGGGTGCGCGGCGACTCGATCGAGCTGTGGCCGGCCCACCTGGAGGATCGCGGCTGGCGGATCGGCCTGTTCGGCGACGAGGTCGAGAGCATCGTCGAGTTCGACCCGCTCACCGGCAAGACCATCTCCGAACTGAAGTTCGTGAAGGTCTACGCCAACTCGCACTACGTCACGCCGCGCCCGACGCTGCAGCAGGCGATCAAGGGCATCAAGCACGAGCTGAAGGGCCGGATCGAGGAGCTGACCCGGATGGGCCGCCTGATCGAGGCGCAGCGCATCGACCAGCGCTGCACCTTCGACATCGAGATGATCGAGGCCACCGGCGCCTGCAACGGCATCGAGAACTATTCCCGCTACCTCACCGGCCGGAAGCCGGGCGAGCCGCCGCCGACCCTGTTCGAGTACCTGCCCGACAACGCCCTCGTGTTCACCGACGAGAGCCACGTCACCGTGCCGCAGATCGGCGGCATGTACCGGGGCGACTTCCGCCGCAAGGCGACGCTCGCCGAGTACGGATTCCGGCTGCCCTCCTGCCTCGACAACCGCCCGCTGCGCTTCGAGGAGTGGGACGCCATGCGGCCGATGACGGTCCACGTCTCGGCGACGCCCGGCAAGTGGGAGATGGAGCAGACCGGCGGCGTCTTCGCCGAGCAGGTCATCCGCCCGACCGGCCTCGTCGACCCGGTGATCGAGGTGCGCCCGGCCCGCAGCCAGGTCGACGATCTGCTGGGCGAGGTCCGGGAAGTCGCGCAGGCCGGCTACCGGACGCTCGTGACCACGCTGACCAAGCGCATGGCCGAGGATCTCACCGAGTACCTGCACGAGAACAGCGTGCGGGTGCGCTACATGCACTCCGACATCGACACGCTGGAGCGGATCGAGATCATCCGCGACCTGCGGCTCGGCGCCTTCGACGTGCTGATCGGCATCAACCTGCTGCGCGAGGGCCTCGACATCCCGGAATGCGCCCTGGTGGCGATCCTCGACGCCGACAAGGAGGGCTTCCTCCGCTCGGAGAC
This sequence comes from Methylobacterium sp. C33D, assembly GCF_053345825.1. Lineage (NCBI taxonomy): Bacteria > Pseudomonadati > Pseudomonadota > Alphaproteobacteria > Hyphomicrobiales > Methylobacteriaceae > Methylobacterium > Methylobacterium sp. C33D. The sequence goes on along the minus strand of NZ_JBKFAV010000011.1, from coordinate 149,731 downwards.
CTCGCTGATCCAGACGATCGGCCGCGCCGCCCGCAACGCCGACGCGCGCTGCATCCTGTACGCCGACAGCATCACCGGCTCGATGGAGCGGGCGATGGCCGAGACCGAGCGCCGCCGCGCCAAGCAGCTCGCCTACAACGCGGAGCACGGGATCACGCCGCAGAGCGTGAAGCGCGGCATCGCCGACATCCTCAGCAGCGTGTTCGAGCGCGACCACGTGCAGGTCGATACCGGGCTCGCCAAGGACGCCATCACGGTCGGCCACAACCTCAAGGCCGTCATGGCGGACCTCGAGAAGCGCATGCGGTCGGCCGCCGCCGACCTCGACTTCGAGGAGGCGGCGCGGCTGCGCGACGAGCTGAAGCGGCTCCAGGCGACCGAGCTGCTGGTCTCGGACGACCCGATGGCCCGGCAGGGCGACGTGGAGCGCGAGGCCGGCAAGTTCGGCCGGAAGCCGCCGCGCCGTGCGGGGGGCAGCCGCATCGTCGAGCCCGACCTCGACCATATGGGCCCGGGGACGGACCGGGAGCTGCCGGTGGGCGGCGCGGCGCCGGTCTGGCAGGAGCGGCCGAAGCCGCGCTCGACGCAGGGGCTCGGCGGCCAGAAGCCGAAGTACAAGGGCGGCGGTGGCCGGCGGCGGGGCTGACCCGGCCGCCGGGACCTCAGGCGGCCTCGCTGCCCCGGCCGAGGCCGTGCCCCCGCCCGGCCTCGCCGGCCTCGACGATCGCCTCCGCGATGCGGACCACGAGGACGTTGCAGGCCTCGTCGAAGGCCTGGGAATCGGCGCGGACCGCCGCCTCGACGACGGCCCCCGCCCGCTCGCGCACGATCTCGCGGGCGGTGCGCAGCGCGTCGGCGTAGGGCTCAAACGGTCGGGGCATCGTCGCGCTCCGGAGACGCCGGGCCGCGCCCGGATAGGCGGCTGGAACGAGCCGCGCGCCGAAACTGTTCCGGCCGCCGCTGGACGGCGATGCCGCAGCGGCCCAGATCAGCCGCGATGAGAGACGAGCACGCGATGGCCTCAGAGACGAACACGCCCCCGATCCTCGACGACGCGACGCTGGCCTTCGCGGCCCGGGTCTTCCAGTACGCGCGGATGGGCCACGCCGAGGAGCTCGCCGACCTGTTCGGACAGGGGCTGCCGGCGAACCTGCGCAACGACAAGGGCGACAGCCTGCTGATGCTCGCCGCCTATAACGGTCAGGCGGAGGCCGCCCGGGTGATCCTGGAGGCCGGCGGCGACCCGGAGCTCGCCAACGACCGCGGCCAGACGCCGCTCGCCGGCGCGGCCTTCCAGAACGACCTCGCCGTCGCGCAGCTCCTGCTCCGGCACGGGGCCGCGGTGGACGGAACCGGCGACGGCACCCGGACGGCCCTGATGACCGCGGCCATGTTCGACCGCACCGAGATGGTCGACCTGCTCCTCCAGCACGGCGCCGACCCGGATCGCCGCGACGCCTCCGGCCAGAGCGCCGCCGACATGGCCCGGGCGATGGGCGCCCAGGCCACGCCGGCGCAGCTCGACGGGGCGCCCCGGCGGCAGGCGTGAGGCCGCGTCGCGAGAACACCTGTTCGGGCGCGACGGTCGCCGCACACGGGAGCACAACCTTGTCGCGATGGATCGGGGCCGCCCTGCTGGCCTGCCTTGCCGGAACCGCCACCCTCGGGACGGCCTCCGCCGCCGAGACGCCCTGGCCGGCCTTCGGGCACGACCCGAGCAACCGCAACTTCTCCGAGCTGACTCAGGTCAACCGCGACACGGTCGGCCGGCTGCGTCCCGCCTGGATCTTCCAGACCGGGGTCACCGGCTACTTCCAGGCCCAGCCGGTGATGGTGGACGGCACCCTCTACGTCTCCACGACGCAGAACAACGTCGCGGCCCTCGACGCCCGGACCGGCAAGCCTCTCTGGACCTACACCCACAGGCCGCGCACCGAGAAGATCTTCGGGCCGCCCTCCAACCGCGGGGTGGCGGTGTCGGGGGGGCTCGTCTACGAGGCGACCATGGACGGGCAGCTGATCGCCCTGGACGCCAGGACCGGCAAGATCGTCTGGGAGAAGGAGGCGGTGCGCCCGGAGGAGGGCGAGACGGAGACCGCATCGGGCCTCGCCGCGACCCTCGGCGGCAAGCCCGTCCAGGGCTCGAGCCGCCTCGGCTTCAAGATGCCGCCGCTCGTCGCCGACGGGCTCGTCATCGTCGGCGTCACCGGTGCGGGCTACGGGCTCCACATCGCGGACGAGGCGGGCGGCCTCGACGGCGGCGCGGTGGTCGGTATCGAGGGCGGATACGGGCGGCGCGGGTGGCTCGCGGCCTACGACGCGAGGACCGGGGACGAGCGCTGGCGCTGGTACGTCACACCCTCGGAGGGCTGGGAGGGCGGCTTCGTGGAGAAGACCGCCGACGGCACGCCGCTCCACCGCGACATCGCCGCCGAGAAGGCGGCGGCCCCGGCCAACCGCGACGCTTGGCGGGTGGGCGGCGGCTCCCTCTGGATGACGCCCGCCTACGATCCCGATCTCGGCCTGATCTTCCTCGGCACCGGCAACCCGGCCCCGCAGAATTTCGGCCTGTCGCGCCCGGGCGACAATCTCTACACGATGTGCCTCGTCGCCCTCGACGTGAAGACCGGCACGCTGCGCTGGTACTACCAGCAGGTGCCGCACGACGAGTGGGGCTACGACGTCGCCGCGCCGCCCTTCCTGCTGGACATGCCGGGCGGCGTCAGGGCGGTGGCCTCGGCGAGCAAGACCGGCTGGATCTACGTCCACGACCGCGCCACGGGAAAGCTGCTCGCGCGCTCGGCCCCGCTCCTCGAGCAGAAGAACCTGTTCGCGCCGCCGACCGCGCAGGGCACGGTGGTGGCGCCCGGCCCCCTCGGCGCGGTCTCGTGGCCGCCCACCGCCTATGACGGGACCCGCGCCTACGTGCAGGTCCGCCACGGCGCCACGACCTACACGGTGAAGACCGTGCCGGCCGCCGGCGGGCGTCCGGAGATCCGCTACACGGAGACCGGCGAGGCCAGGGGCGAGCCGTCCTTCAGCACGCTCACCGCCGTCGACCTCGCGGAGGGCGGACGGATCGCGTGGTCGGTGCGCGGCGCGAGCCGCCTGTCCGGGGGCACGCTGGCGACCGCCGGCGGCCTCGTCTTCTCGGGCGAGGAGGACGGTCATCTCGACGCCCACGACGCGCGGGACGGCCGGATGCTGTGGCGCTTCCAGTGCGGGGCCGGCATCAGCGGGCCGGCTATGACCTACGCGCTGGACGGCAAGCAGTACGTCGCCGTGGCGGCAGGCGGCGCCTCCTTCACCAAGGCGTCGGGCTTCGGCACCGGCGACGCATTGCTGGTCTTCGCGCTGCCCGACTGACCGCGGCCGGCACACGGCGCGGATGGACGCCGCGGCGCGCCGGCCTCTCGACGCTGCGGCATGACGGAACGCCCCGGCGCGACCCCTCGGCTAGTGGGCCACGAAGAGGGACAGCGCGCACAGGGCGCTCACGCCCAGCGCGAACGTCACGTCGGTCCAAGCGTAACGAACCCTGCCCGGCATGCAGAATCTCCGCGCGAATGCCGACCAACAGTTTCGCGGACAAGTTGTTGCCGTCCGCTATCGGACAGAAGCCGCGCGGACGGGAGAAGCGGTTTTCGCCGAGGCACATCGGGACGCGCGCACGCACGTCGTGCGGCCTTCCGCGGCCGGCGCGTGATGTCCGGGCGCCCGGGCCGCTTCAGCCCGCCGCGACGGCGTAGCGGGTGCGCAGGCGCAGGCCGAACACCGCCATCATGAACATGCAGCAGGTGGCGTTGTTGCCGTTGTAGAGCACCGTCTCGAAGGAGGCCGAGACCAGCCCGAGGAACCACAGCCTCAGGAACAGCAGGGTCTCCGCGTCGAGGCGCGTGCCGCCGGCCACGCGCTGCAGGTCGCGCACCGGGGCGAGCACGAAGGCCACCACGGTCAGGGCGAGGAACGGCAGGCCGCCGATCAGCGCGGTGTCGAGATAGGCGTTGTGGGCGTGGTCGACGGTGTTGACCCAGGTCAGCTCCTCGGAGCCGGCATACATGGTCCGCTCGGTCATCCAGAAGGCGCCGATCCCCCAGCCGCGCCAGGGCCGGATCATGATGTTGTCGATGGCGAACTCCCAGATCTCGCTGCGACCCGTGAAGGTCGCGTCGGTGAGCAGCGAGCCCACCGCCTCCTGGATCGGCGGCGCGAGCACCGAGCCGATGGAGATCAGCGAGAACCCGATCACCGGACCGAGGAGCAGCAGGCGGCGCAGGACCCCGCCGGTCAGGACCTGGCACAGGCCGGTCACGGCGAGGATTACCGGCAGGAGCAGGATCGCGGTCTTGGAGCCGCTCGCCACCAGGAACCCGGCCGCCAGGAGCACGATCGCCCAGCCGAGGACGCGGCTCGCCACGGTGGCGACGTAGAGGCCGACGATGACCAGGATCACCATGGCGGCGCCGGCCTCGTTCTTCTGCGGGAAGATCCCGCGCCAGAGGCCCGGGTGGCTCGGATCGGAATTGACGTCGAAGGCCGAGTGGATCGCGAGGTTCGGCACGAAGGCGACCGCGAGGTAGGAGGCGAGCACGATGACCAGGGCGGACCCGGCCATGGTCAGGGCCAGTTGCCGGGGCGAGCGGGCCACGATCAACACGCCCGCCGAGAGCATCGCGGCGATGGCGAAGAGCGCGAGCCGGCGCAGCGACAGGCTCGGTTCGATGGAGAGCAGCGCCGTCGCCCCGAGCCAGACCGCGCACAGCACGAGCGGCCGCGTCACCAGGGGACGGAGATGGCGGACGCCGATCCGGTGGATCGCCGCCGCCATGGCGGCGCCGGCGCTCAGGAACAGGATCTGCGTCAGCAGGCTGCCGTCCTCGGAGGCCGCGAGCATCGACCGGTCGGACAGGTCCTTCAGCCAGACGTGGTTCCAGAGCAGGACGAAGACGGCCCCGTTCAGGAGCACGCGCAGCACGTCCGGCACGTCGCGGCCCGCGACGCCGCGCTGCCGCCCGTCGGCCGGGATCCCGATCGCCGCGTCCGCAGAAGCCATGCCGTCCCACCGCGAGGCCGCGCCGCGCGGCCAGGACCATTCTAGCGGGCCGCGGGTGCCGGGCGACGCGAAATCGGACCGTTCTGCCCGACGATCGCGCGATAACCTTGACGCGCGCCCTTAAGCGGTCAGCGCCGCATCGTGTACTGCGAGCGGCCGGCGGATTGCCGCATCAGGAAGGACGCCATCTCGGCGAGTTCCGGCGCCTTCGAGCGGAAGGTGACGGACAGCGCCAGCAGCGTGTCCTTGTGGTCGAGGCCCGGGTAGAGGCGTTCCTGGACCGGGACGTGCTCGGCCCGCAGCTTGGCGGCGAGGCTGACCGTGTGCCGCGGCTTCACCACCGTGTCGGCGTCGCCGGTCGCCAGGAAGGCCGGGGGCGAGAGCGGGCCCGCGAAGGCGACGGGCTGCGTGGCCTCCGGATCGGGGGCCTTGCCGAACACCTTGACGGTGGTGTCCTGGTCGAACGGCAGGAAGTCGTAGGGGCCGGACAGCCCGGCGACGGCCTTGATCACCTTGGGATCGACGCCGGCGGCGATCACGTAGCGCGGGTCGAGACCGAGCATCACGGCGTTGTAGGCGCCCGCCGAGTGGCCGGCGAGCACGATGCGGCGCGGGTCGCCGCCGTAGCCGGCGATGTTGTCGCGCACCCACGCGATGGCCTCGGCGCCGTCCTCGAGGAAGCCGGGGAACGGCGCCTCCGGGTAGAGCCGGTAATCGGGCAGCACCGTGACGAAGCCCTGCGCCGCGAGGGCGTGACCGACGAAGGCGTAGTCGTCCTTGGCGCCGCTCTGCCAGGAGCCGCCGTAGAAGAACACCAGGACCGGCGCGTTCTCGGCGCCCGCGGTGGGAACGTAGACGTCGAGCCGCCGTCGCGGCCCCTCGCCGAAGGGCTGGTCCTTCGCGGCGAGCCGCCCCCCCGGATCGCGCGGGCCGATCGCGTCGAACAGCGCGAGCGGCGAGGCGGCGGTGAAGCCGAACGCGGCGAGCCCGAGGCAGAGCAGGCTCGCGAGCGCGGTGAGGAGACGTGTCATATCCCATCCGGTTGTCCCGATCCGATCATACCGCACCGCCCTCGGGGCGGATTGATGACGGTCTCGGGGCGGATCACGAAAAATCAGGTCCGCAGCACGATGCAGGCGCCGCCGACCTTGCGGATGCGGCCGCACAGGTCATCGGCCGCCTGCCGGCTCTGCGCCGGGATGCGGATCCGGTAGAAGGCGCGGGTCCCGCGGTTGCGCAGGCGCGTGCCGATGATCATCGGCCGCACCTCGCCGATCACCCCCGCGTAGGCGCTCCGCGCGCGGTTGAAGCTCTGGAGTGCCAGCGCCTTGGAGAAGTTGCCGGCCAGCTGGATGCCCCAGGGGGCGGCCGGCCCCTCGTTGAGGCCGAGGGCGAAGCGGTCGCCGCGCGACGGGACGCGCAGGCTGGCGGTGACCTGCAGGCAGGTCTGCGGCGCCTCCGGCTTGGCGTCCTTCGGATCCTTTGCCTCGGGCTTGCTGTTGGACTTGCCGTCGGACTTGGCGGGCGCGCCGCCCTCCGGGAATTCGATCGCCTTGCCGGGGCCGATCCGCCAGTCGTCCACCGGCTGGCCGGTGATCGCGGCCACGTAGGCCCGGGTCTCGGCGGGCAGGCCGCCGTCGCCGGCGAGCCACTTGCTGACCCGCGCGGCGCCGCCGTTGTAGGCCGCGGCGGCGAGCCCGAGGTTGCCGAACTGCGTCTTCAGGTCGGCGAGCAGGTGCGCCGCGTGCGGGATCGCCTGCTCGGGGTCGAACGGGTCGAGGAGGCCGCGCTCCCGGGCCGTCCCGGGCATGAACTGCGCGACGCCCTGCGCGCCGGCCGGACTCACCACCCCGACGCGGAAGCTGCTCTCGCGCCAGATCAGGCGGGTGAGGAACGGCACCGGCAGGCCGCGGGCCCTGGCCGAGTCGTCGATGAGGCGGCACAGGGCCTGCTCGACGGTCTCGGTCGCCCCCTCGGACGGGGCGGCCGCGGCCGGATGCGCGCAGGCGAGGGCGAGGAGCAGCGCGCCGAGGCGCAGGGGCGGGGCGGTCACGCCGCGCATGTAGCGACGCGCGGGGGCGGATCAATCCGCGCGGCCAACCTTCCTGGGGGATCATCCGGCCCCGGCGCGCGAGCGTTGCACCTTTGCACACTGGCGCGACCGGGCCGCGCCGTCGTAGCGTCCCGGGCTCAGAGAGCCGCCCCCGACGCGGCCCCACGGGAGGAACCGCCGATGTCCGATCTGGCAACCCTGCGCGGCCTGTCCGGCCTGAGCCCCGCGCCGGCCCCGCTCAGAAGCTCGGCGCTCGTGATGATCGACCTGCAGCAGACCTACCGGGAGGGCGTGATGCGGCTCGACGGCGTCGAGCCCGCGCTCCGCGAGGCGGCGGCGCTGCTGCGACGGGCGCGCGAGGCCGGGATCCCGGTGATCCACGTCCGCCACGATGCCGGGCCGGGCTCGCCCTACGACGTGACGGCCCCGATCGGCCAGATCAGCCCGGAGGTGGCGCCGCAGGGCGACGAGCCGGTCGTCACCAAGGCCTATCCCAGCTCCTTCGTGGGCACCGACCTCCAGGCGCGGCTCGAGCAGGCCGGCGTGAAGGACGTCGTCCTGGCGGGATTCATGACGCATATGTGCGTCAACTCCACCGCCCGGAGCGCCTTCAACCTCGGGTTCCGCCCCACCGTCGTGGCGGCCGCCACGGCGACGCGGGACCTGCCCGGTCCGGACGGCGGCGTGGTGCCGGCGGCCCAGCTCCAGGCCGCGAGCCTCGCGGCCCTCGGCGACCTGTTCGCGGTGGTCGCGCGCGGGCAGGGCGATATTCCCGACTGAGGCAGCGGACCCCTCCCGGCACCGCTCGAGGCCGCGCGATCAGGCCTGGAGCCGCGCGATCTCGTCGATCACCACCCCGAGGCCCGGCCGGCCGTCGGGATCCGGCGCCGTGCAGGCCCGCGCCAGGGCGCGCAGGGAGTCCGGCGGCGCGGCGCAGCGGTCGAGCAGCTCGCCGATCAGGATGCCCACCGCGCGGACCTCGACCTGCGCCAGCGCCGCGCCGGGCGGCCCGTCCGGCAGGGCCGAGGCCGCCCCGAGATCGCCGAGCACGGCCGCGCCGGTCCCGGCATCCCAGAGCGTGTTGTGGGCGTAGACGTCGCCGTGCAGCAGGCCCCGCCCGTGCAGGTGCGCCACCGCCTCGGCGACGGCGCGGGCGATCCGCAGGGCCGCCGCGCCGTCGAGGCGCAGGTCCGGATCGTAGACGTCGCGGCTGCAGCTCGCGAGGCTCGGCGGCCCGGCGAGCACGCGCCAGTGCGCGGGCAGGAGCCGGAGCAGCAGCCCGCGGGCGCCGTCGGGATGGCCGTCGAGCCGGCCGAGCGCGCCCGTGAGGGCCGGGTGCGTCCCGGCGGCGAGGCAGGCCTCCATCTCCCGCTCGGGCAGGCCGTCGCTGGTCATCGCGCCCTTGAACAGCTTCAGGGCCACGTCCTCGCCGCCGGACGGCCCCCGCCGGCGGGCCCGGTACACCCGCCCCGAGGCGCCCTCGCCGAGCAGGTCGCCGACGGCGAGGTCGGCCCACGGCACCGCGGGGGCCGCCGCCGGCGCCGTCGCCGGCTCGGCGGGGTTGCCGGCGTAGGCGATCCAGGCCAGGCGGGGCAGGCGCGCGAGCCAGGGCGGGAGCGCGGCGAGACGGTTGCAGGCGAGCCGGATCAGCTCGAGGTCGCCCGCCCCCGACAGGCTGTCGGGCAGCGCGGTGAGCCGGTTGCCGGCCAGCATCAGCTTCTGCAGGCGCGGCCGCTCGCCGAGGGCGGCGGGCAGCTCCGCGATCGCGTTGTCGGTCAGCGTCAGCCAGCGCAGATCGCGCGGCAGCGATTCCGCCGGCACCTCGCGGATGCCGCAGCCGCGGAAGCCCAGCTGGCTGAGCGCCGGGCAGGTGCCGAGGACCGGCGGGAGCCGCGGGAACGGGTTGCCGGAGCAGAACAGCACGCGCAGGCGGTGGAGGCGGCCGAGATCGTCCGGCAGGTCGGCGAGGCTGCCCCGGCCGAGATCCAGCACCTCCAGCGTGTCGGCGAGGGCGAAGACCTCGTCCGGCACCGCTGCGAGCCCGTCGGGCAGCCGCAGCTCGCGCGCGCCGCCGAGATCGCCGCGCCGCAGGGCGGCGAGGGTTTCGCTCCGGTCCAAGCCTCAGCCCCGCTTGAAGAAGGCGTCGGCCGCGCCCTGCGCCGCCTGCTTGGCGGCCCGCGCCGCCTCGAGCCGGGCGATCTCGGCGCGCAGGAGCGCGACGCGCTCGTCGAGATCCCCGAGCGAGAGCGTGTCGAGGGGCTGCCCGATCTCGTGGGCAACGGCCTTGCGCGGCCGGTCGTCGTCGTCCCGCACGTCGTGTCCTCCCTAAAGGAACGGTGTTCCGGCCCCGTCCCAGGCGAGGCCGAGATGGGCCGCCACGGTGGCGCCGATATCCGCGAAGGTCTCCCGCCGCCCGATCGGCCGGCCGGCCACGCCGGGGCCGAAGGCCAGCACCGGGACCTGCTCGCGGGTGTGGTCGGTCCCGGTCCAGGTCGGATCGTTGCCGTGGTCCGCCGTGATGACCGCGAGGTCGCCCGGCGCCAGCGCCGCCCGGATCTCGGGGAGGCGGGCGTCGAACGCCTCCAGCTCCGCGGCGTAGCCCGGCACGTCGCGCCGGTGGCCGTGCTCGGTGTCGAAATCGACGAGGTTGACGAAGATCAGGCCGCCCTCCGGGAGCGTCGCCAGCGCGTCGAGCCCCGCGGTCACGCAGGCCGCGTTCGGGCCCGGCCTGATCTCGCGGCCGGTGGCGCGGTGGGCGAAGATGTCGCCGATCTTGCCGACGCTCACCACGGCGCGGCCGGCCGCCTCGGCGCGGTCGAGCAGCGTGCGCCCGGGCGGGGCGACGGCGAGATCCTTGCGGTTGCCGGTCCGGCGGAAGCCCGTCTCCGGTGTCCCCACGAACGGCCGGGCGATCACCCGGCAGACGCGGTAGGGGTCGCACAGGCGGCGCGCCGCGCGGCACAGGTCGTAGAGCCGCTCCAGCCCGAACGCCTCCTCGTGGGCGGCGATCTGGAAGACGCTGTCGGCCGAGGTGTAGCAGATCGGCCGGCCGGTCCGGAGGTGCTCGGCGCCCAGCGCGTCGATGATCGCGACGCCCGGCGCGTGGCAGTCGCCCAGGATGCCCGGGAGGCCGCCCTCGGCGACGAGCGCGCGGACCAGCTCCGGCGGGAAAGCCGGCCGGGTCTCGGGGAAATGCCCCCAGGGCTCGGTCAGGGGCAGCCCGGCGATCTCCCAGTGGCCGGAGGGCGTGTCCTTGCCGGCGGCCCGCTCCACCGCGTGGCCGTAGGCGCCGCGGGGCGGGCCGGCCGGGGCGAGATTCGGCGGGATCCGGCCCGAGGCCCCGGCGGCCGCCAAGCCGAGCCCGAGTTCGGCGAGGTGGGGCAGCCGCAGGGGGCCGGCGCGCAGCCCCGCCCGGTCGCCGCTTCCCGCCGCGCAGCGCTCGGCGATGTGCCCCAGCGTGTCGGACCCGGCATCGCCGTATCGGTCCGCGTCCGGAGCCCCGCCGACGCCCACGGAATCGAGGACGATGATGAGGGCGCGCGCCACGGTCAGGCGGACTCCAGCTCGGCGGGCGCGTCGCTCTCGAGCGCGAAGGCGGCCTTGAACAGGGCGCGGGTGTAGGGCGTCTGGGGATCGGCGAAGATCGTCTCCGCCGCGCCCTCCTCGACCACGCGGCCGTTCTGCATGACGATCACGTAGTTGGCGAGCGCCCGCACCACCTTCAGGTCGTGGCTGATGAACAGGTAGGCGAGGCCGCGCTCGCGCTGGAGGTCGCGCAGCAGGGTCACGATCTGCGCCTGGACCGAGCGGTCGAGGGCCGAGGTCGGCTCGTCGAGGACGACGAAGCGGGGATTGAGCACCATCGCCCGCGCGATGGCGACGCGCTGGCGCTGGCCGCCGGAGAACTCGTGCGGGTAGCGGTCCATGGCGGCCGGATCGAGCCCGACATCGGTGAGCGCCTTGGCGACCACGGCCCGGCGCTCGGCCCGGGAGCGCGCCGTGCCCTGGACCACCAGTCCCTCGGCGACGATGTCGGCCACCGACATGCGCGGCGACAGGGACCCGTAGGGATCCTGGAAGACCACCTGCATGTCCTTCCGCAGCGGGCGCATCTGCGCCACGCCGTAGCCGTCGATCGCCTTGCCGAGGAAGACGATCGGGCCCTCCGAGCCCGTGAGCCGCAGCAGGGCGAGGCCGAGGGTGGTCTTGCCCGAGCCGGACTCGCCGACGACCCCGATGGTCTCGCCGGTCCGGACCCGCAGGGAGACGCCGTCCACGGCCCTGACGTGGCCGGTGACGCGCCGGAGCAGACCCGACTTCAGCGGGAACCAGACCTTCAGGGGCCCGGCCTCGAGGAGCGGCGCGGCGTCGGCCGGGACGGGGTTAGCCCGGCCCTTCGGCTCGGAGGCGATCAGGCGGCGGGTGTACGCGTGCTGCGGGTCGGCGAAGACGGCCGCGGTCGCGCCGGCCTCCACGATCTTGCCCTTCAGCATCACGCAGACGCGGTCGGCGATCCGCTCGACGATGCCGAGATCGTGGGTGATGAACAGCATCGCCATGCCGAGGCGCTTCTGCAGGTCGGCGAGCAGCGCCAGGATCTGCGCCTGGACGGTCACGTCGAGGGCCGTGGTCGGCTCGTCGGCGACCAGGAGGTCCGGCTCGCAGGCGAGGGCCATGGCGATCATCACGCGCTGGCGCTGGCCGCCGGAGAGCTCGTGCGGGTAGGCGCCCATGCGCCGCTCGGCGTCGCGCAGGCCTACGAGTTCCAGAAGCTCCAGGATCCGCCGGCGGGCCGCCTTGCCGGTGAGGCCGCGGTGCAGGCCGAGCACCTCGCCGATCTGCCGCTCGATCGTGTGGAGCGGGTTCAGCGAGGTCATCGGCTCCTGGAACACCATGGTGATGTCGGCGCCGCGCACGTCCCGCATCGCCCGCTCGGGCAGCCGCGCGAGGTCGCGGCCCGCGAACAGGATCCGCCCGTCCTGGCGGGCCGCGGGGTCGAGGAGGCGCAGGATCGCCAGCGCGGTCACCGACTTGCCCGAACCCGATTCGCCCACGAGCGCGACGGTCTCGCCGCGGCGGATGGTGAAGGAGACGCCGTCGACCGCCACGGTCTCGCCCTCCCGCGCGCGGAACGCCACGGAGAGGTCCTCGACGGCGAGGAGCGGCTGGGGATCGGCCTCTGACATGTGCCCCTTATAGCGCGCCCGGCCCCGGACCCTAGCCCGCGCGGACGCCGCACGGGGCGGGCCGGCACGACGCGGCCGGACGGACGGACGGGCCGGCGGCCCGGGAGGTCGGCCCCGCGTCCGGCGGGGCCCGGACCTAGCGCAGGGGCGCCCCGGGATCGATCGCCGGCAACTCGTTCGCCGGGAGCCCCGTTCCCGCCTGGGCCTGCGGCCCCGCGGTGCCGCGGGCGCGGTTGGCGAGGGCCACGGTCAGGCGCTCGGCGGTCTCGGGCTGCATCACCGCCAGGACCTCGGACATCTTGCGGGGGTTCATGGCCAGCACGATCGGGACCAGCACGTCGAGCCCGAGGCGGTCGAACACCCGGGCGGCGTCCTTGGGCTTCATCGCCTCGTACATCGTGACGATGTTCTTCAGGCCCTGCTTCTCGGCCTCCTCCTTCGCCTTGGCGGCGGCATCGACCTTGTCCTCGGCCTTCTTGAGGTCGCCGAGCCCGGTCTCGAGCTTGCGCTCGGCCTCGCCCAGCATCTTCTCGCGCAGCTCCAGCTCGTCGCTCTTCTGGCGCAGGGCGTCGCGCCGGGCGCCGAGCTTCTCCAGGAGCAGGCGCTCGGTGGGCGAGTTCGAGCTCCCGGCCGCCGAGGCTGCGGGCGGCGCGGGGGGCGCGGGCTGGGCCGGGGCCGACGGCTTCTCGGCCGCGGCGGCCGGCGCCTCCTTGGCGCCCACCGATCCGGTCGTCACCGGATCGAAGGGCTCGAAGCCGGTGCGCGCCCGGGCGACCGCGCGCCCGTATTCCGGCAGCGCGGCGCTCTCCGGCAGGCCGGCCTGCAGCAGGCTGAGCAGCTTGAGCACGAGCAGCCCGCCGGCCGCGAGCGCCACGGCGTCGACGAGGCGCAGCCGAAACTGCCGGACGGGCTTGGGGGGGGCGCGGCGCTGCGCCGTGGCGGCGCGGCGTATCCGCTCCTCGGGATCCGGCTTCGGCGGCGGGATCTTCGGGGCCTTGACCCCGGTCACGCGGCGCGCGCCCGGACGCGGGCGAGGGCGCGCTCGCTCATCGCGAGGGCCGCAGCGGCCGCCACCCCGAGACGCTCCCCGTTCGGACCGGCGTGCTCCGGCCGGCGCTCGGCCGGGATCTCCGGGGCGCGCGCCGGCTCGGGGACGGCCTGAGGCGCGGGCCTCGGCTCCGGCGCGGGCTCGGGCCGGACCGGCACGGCCCGCATCTGCGCCACGATGGCGCCGATGCGGGCGATCACGCCCTCGCCGGCCTCGACCTGCAGCCGCAGCTCGTCGGCGCGGACCGTGGCGGTCTCCAGGCTCGCGTTCAGGGTACGGTCGCCCTCGTCGATCGCCGCCCGCAGGCCCGCGATGGCCCGCTCGGCCGTGCCGGTCGCGACCATCAGGTCCCCGATGGTCTGGCGGAGGGCGGCCTCGTCGCCCTTCATCTGGCCGATGCGGCGCGAGAGCCTGAGGGACGTGACGATGGTCGCCGCCAGCAGGACGGCGACCAGGATGTCGGCCGCGAGGGTGACGAAGAGACTCATGACCGGACCCTCATCGGCACTAATTGTCCGAGCGGTTGTTCATCGAGGCCTCGTAGGCCTGGATCGTCGTGCGCGAGCGGCGCAGCGGCCGTGTGACCTGGACGGCGATGTGGCCGTCGACCCGGCCGATCCGCCCCTGCGTGAGCGCCCAGTCGCCGCAGCGCACGGTGATGAGGTCCGAGGGCTTGGCCTCGAACATCAGCGTCTCGCCGACCTTCAGGCTCATGACCTGCTTCAGCGGCAGCATCATCTCGTGCAGCACCGCGTCCATGGTCACGTCGGCCTGCCAGATCTCGGTGGCGAGATGGCCCTCCCAGACGTGGTCGCGGCCGAGCTTCTCGCCCATGAAGCTCTGGGTGAGCAGTTCCCGGATCGGCTCGATCGTCGCGTAGGGGAACAGGATCTGCAGCATGCCGCCGCGCCCGTCGACGTCGAGGCGGAGGCTGATCAGGATCGCGGCGTTGCCCGGGCGCGTGATGGTGGCGAAGCGCGGGTTGGTCTCGATCCGGTCGATGCCGAAGCTCACGGGCGAGAGCGGCTGGAACGAGAGCTCCAGGTCGCCCAGCACGATCTCCACGAGGCGGCGCACCAGCGTCATCTCGATCGCGGTGAAGGGCCGCCCGTCGAGGCGGCTCGACGAGCCGCCGCGCTTGCCGCCGAGCAGCAGGTCGAAGGTCGCGTAGGCGAGGTTCGAATCGACCGTGACGAGGCCGGAATTCTCCCACTGCTCGGCCCGGAACACGCCGAGCAGCGTCGGCAGCGGGATCGCGTTGAGGTAGTCGCCGAAGCGCACCGAGGTGATGTTGTCGAGGGTCACCTCGACGTTGTCCTGGAACAGGTTGCGCAGGGAGGTCGACAGCAACCGGATCATCCGGTCGAAGACGATCTCCAGCATCGGCAGGCGTTCGTACTGGACGACGCCCGAATCGACGATGGCCTGCACGCCCCCGGCCCCGGAGGCCGAGAGCTCGCGCATGGAGAAGCCGAGGACGCCGTCGATCTCGTCCTGGTTGAGTACCCGGTCGTTGCCGGCGAGTTCGGGGAGGTTGTCGCTCTCCCCGTCCTCGATCATCGTCGCCCATTCGGCGGCGACGTCGCCCGCGTTGCGCGTGGTGCCCTGCTCGGCGAGCGCCGCGCCCCACTCCTCGGCCAGCGACGTGTCGCCGCCCTCGGCCCCCTGTTCCAGGAGGGCCGCCGACCAGTCGTCCTCGGGGAGTTCGTCCTCGGGTTCCATCAGGCGTGCTCGCTCGGGGCCCGGCGCGGCGCGGCGCGCGAGGGGATCGACTGGGTCGCGGGCACGCTCACTGGACGATCACGTCCTTGAACAGCACCGCGTCGACCTTGGCGGGGTAGAGGGCGATGTTGATCCGGCGCAGCAGCTCCTCCCGCAGCCGGAACAGGCCCACCGAGTTGGTGATGTCGCTCGCGCGAAGCTCGCGCATGTAGACCTGCAGCGCGTCCTCGACCCGCGGCATCAGGGGCTTCACCTCTTCCTCGACCTTGGCGTCCTTCAGCTCGAGGGAGATCCGGACCTTCGCGTACTTGGCCTTGTCCTGCGGCAGCTCGGGGGAGAGGTTGAGGAGCATCTCGCGCACGTCGACGAAGACCACGGGCTTCTTGCCGTCCGGGCCGGCGCCCTTGGCGTCGCCGTGTCCCCCGCCGTGGCCGCCGCCCTGCGCGGCTTCCTTGCCGTCGCCGTGGCCGCCGCCGCCCATCATCAGGTAGGCGCCCGCGCCGCCGCCCGCCGCCAGCACCAGGACGGCGACGGCCACCATGATCATGAGCTTCTTCTTGCCCTTCGGGGCGCCGTCGGCTCCGGCCTCGCCTTCCTCGGCGGAGGCCTTCTTCGGCTTCTTGGCCATGGAATAATGCTCTCTCGCGGTAGACCGCGCGCCAGGTACACGGCGATATCGGAGCATCACGGTTAACGCGCCGTTAAGGAGGCAATTCCTGCCGGGTCAGGTTTGCCGCGGCGCAGGCCCGGCGCGGCCGGGACCTCCGAGCGCGGCTAACCAAGTCTCTGCCACACCGATAAAATTCGCCGCAGCGGGTTTTGGCACAGCGGATGCTGAATGGATCGTTGCCGCCTCCGCGGCCCGCGAGTCCCAGAGTCCACGATGCAGAATGCCCTCTTCGTCGGCGTGTCGAGCCAGATGGCGCTCCAGCGCGAGCTGGACGTGATCGCCAACAACATGGCGAACGTCTCGACCACGGGCTTCAAGGCGCGGAACACCCGCTTCGAGGAGTACCTCATGCCGGTGGCGAGCGCGGACTCGTTCGCCCGGCCCGACCGGCGCCTGTCCTACGTGATCGACCAGGGGACCACCCTCGATCTCGGGCAGGGCCCGATCGAGCAGACCGGCAACCCGCTCAACGTGGCGGTCAAGGGCTCGGCCTTCATCGCCGTGCAGTCGCCCCAGGGCGAGCGCTACACGCGCAACGGCGCCTTCGAGCTCGACGCGCAGGGCACGCTCGTCACCAGCGACGGCTACAAGGTCGTGGGCGAGGGCGGGCCGATCAGCATCAACCCGCAGGAGACCGGCCTCGCCATCGGCCCCGACGGCACCGTCTCGACCAATCTCGGGATCCGCGGGCGGATCAAGCTCGTCACCTTCGCCAACCCGCAGCGGCTGACCAACGAGGGGACCAACCTCTACGCCTCGCCGGAGCCCGCGCGCCCCGCCGGGATCGACGGGCGCCTCGAACCCGAATCGCTGGAGCGCTCCAATGTCCGCCCGGTCATCGAGATGACCCGGCTCATGGACGTGAACCGGTCCTACGCCATGGTGTCGAGCATGATCTCGCGCCTCGACGACCTGCGGGGCACGGCGATCCGCCGCCTCGCCGACGTCGCCTGAGGAGGCCTGACCGATGCGCGCCCTCTACTCCGCCGCCACCGGCATGGCGGCCCAGGAACTCAACGTCCAGGTCATCTCCAACAACATCGCGAACCTGCGCACCACCGGCTACAAGCGCCAGCAGGTGCACTTCCAGGATCTGCTCTACCAGAACCTGCGCCGGGCCGGTACCTCGACCTCGCAGCAGAACACCCAGCTCCCGGCCGGCCTCAGCCTCGGCTCGGGCGTGAAGACCACCTCGACGGCCCGCGTGATGTCGCAGGGCACGCTCTCCTCGACCGAGAAGGACTACGACGTCGCGATCCGCGGCGAGGGGTTCTTCCGGGTGACGCTGCCGGACGGCCGCACCGCCTATTCCCGCGACGGCTCCTTCGACCTCTCGGCCCAGGGCCAGCTCGTCACCCGCGACGGCTACCTGCTCGATCCGGCGATCACGGTGCCGCAGAACGCGACGTCCGTGACGATCAGCGCCACGGGCGCCGTGCAGGCGAACATCCCGGGTCAGACGGCGCCGCAGGCGCTGGGCCAGTTCCAGCTCTCGCGCTTCGTCAACAAGGTCGGCCTCGAGTCGATCGGCGACAACCTGTTCGTCGAGACCGCCGCCTCCGGACAGGCGATCAGCGGCCTGCCGGGGGCCGACGGCTTCGGCAACCTCCAGCAGAGCTACCTGGAGGAGGCGAACGTGAACGCCGTCACGGAGATCTCGTCCCTCATCGCCGCGCAGCGCGCCTACGAGATGAACTCGAAGGTCGTCACCGCCGCCGACCAGATGCTCTCCACCACCACGCAGATGTTCCGCAGCTAACCGCGCGACCCGCACCCCGCTTCAGGCCCCTGACCATGTATGCCGGCATGCACCCCGACCCGCTCGATCCCGACTTCGGGACCCTCGACCTGCCCCGCGTCGCCGCGGGGGACGGGGACGACATCAGCCCGATCGTGCGGCGCGTGCCGCCGCGGGTGATGCCCCTCGGCGGCGCCGTCATCCTGCGCGCGGTGCTGGCCTTCCTGACTTTCGCGCTCCTCGGCGCCCTGGCCATCCCCGCCATGGCGCGGGCGGAGGGCCTGCGGCTGCGCGGCGACGTCACCGCCCGCGGCGACGTCCTGACGCTGGCCGATCTCGTCGAGGGCGCCCCCGAGCTCCTGGGCGCGCGCCCGCTGTTCCGCGCGCCCGCCCTCGGCGCCACCGGGACGATCCAGACCCGGCGCATCCTGGACGCGGCCGCCGCCCTCGGCCTGAACGGCCTGGAGACCGGCGGGCGGCTGCAGATCGCCGTGCAGCGCGCCGCCCGCCGCCTCGGCCCGCCGGAGATCGAGGCGGCGCTCAAGCGCGGCCTCGAGACCGGCTACGGGCTCCACGCCCCCAGCATCGCGGTCCGCTTCGACGGCGACGGCCCGACCCTGCTGGCCCCGGTGGACCTCGAAGGGCAGGCCGCGGCCCTGGACGTGACCTACGATCCGCGGACGCGCCGCGTCGCGGGCCTCGTCAGCCTCGGCGAGCGGCAGGCCTCGCTGCGCGTCTCCGGTGTGGTCATCGAGTTGCGCGAGGTGGCGGTGCTCACCCGGAACCTCAATCGCGGCGAGCCGGTCAAGGAGGGCGACGTCGCCCTGGAGCGGCGCCCGCGCGAGTCCGTCGCCCCCGACGCGCAGGGGAGCGCGACCGCGATTCTCGGCGAGGTCGCCCAGAACACGCTGACGGCCGGCACGGTGCTGCGGGTCACCGACACGGCCCCGCCCGAGCTGGTCGCGCGCGGCGAGAACGTGACCATCGTGTACGAGACGCCGAGCATCAGCCTGTCGATGCGCGGCCTGTCGAACGATTCCGGCCGCATGGGCGCCGTCGTCAACGTCGTCAACGTCGCCTCCAAGAAGATCCTGCAGGCCACCGTGATCGGCCCCGGCCGGGTCTCGGTGAGCCCCAGCCCCGCGGCTCAGCAGGCCGCCGGCGCCGCCTCCGTCCAGGCGACCGCCTCCCTGCGCTGACCGCCCGCCCTGCACGCGTCGAAGAGTGATTGCCCGATGGCCCGTCGCACTGTCCTGAACCCGCTCGCCGCCGCCCTGATCGCCGGCGCGCTCGGGGCCTGCAACACCGCCGACCGCCTCTCGCAGGTCGGCGCGACCCCGGCGCTGTCGGCGATCGAGGACCCGACCGCGCAGCCGGGCTACAAGCCGGTGCGGATGCCGATGCCGGACGTGCAGCCGGTCTCGTACGCGCCCAACTCGCTGTGGCGCACGGGCTCCCGCGCGTTCTTCAAGGACCAGCGCGCAGCCAAGCTCGGCGACATCCTGACCGTGAAGGTCAAGGTCACCGATCAGGCGAACATCAGCAACGAGACCAAGCGCTCCCGCGCCAACACCGAGAGCTTCGGCCTGCCCAACGCCCTCGGCCTGGAGAACAACGCGGTCGGCAAATCCTTCGGGGTGGGCAGCACCGCGCTGCTCGCCGCCACCTCGGCCACCGCCAATGACGGGGCCGGCTCGGTCCAGCGCACCGAGTCGGTGACGACGAACGTCGCCGCGGTGGTGACCCAGGTCCTGCCCAACGGCAACCTCGTGGTCGAGGGCAAGCAGGAGATCCGGGTCAACTTCGAGGTGCGTGAGATGATCGTCGCCGGCGTGGTGCGGCCGGAGGACATCGAATCCGACAACACCATCGACTCGGCCAAGATCGCCCAGGCCCGCATCGCCTACGGCGGCCGGGGCCAGATCACCGACGTGCAGCAGCCGCGCTACGGCCAGCAGATCGTCGACATCCTGCTGCCGTTCTGAGGCGCCTCTTCCCGTCCGAGGCCCCTCAAGCCGGCTCCTCCGGCTCCGGCCCGCGCGTCACGTCGAGGCCGGAACCGGCGCCGGGGGGCGGCCCGACCTTGACCGGTGCGCCGGTCCGGGCGGCCTCGTAGATCGCCTCCATCAGGACCTGATCCTGCAGTCCCTCCTCGCCCGGCGTGCGGGGCCGCAGGTTCTCCTGGATGCACCGCGCGAAATGATCCAGCTCCAGGGCGAACTGGTTCTTCGGGCTCAGGACCTTCTCGTCCCGGGCGGCGTTCCTGCCGTCGCGGTGGCCGATATAGAGACGCTGGCCCTGGTAGGCGAAGGCGTTCTGGAGATCGACCGACGCGGTCCCGGTGTGCAGGGTCAGGCTCCGCGCCTCGTAGACCCCGTAGCTCGACAGGCACTGGGCGATCACGCCGGACGGGAAGTGAAGGGTGAAGCTCGCCGTCTCCTCGACCTCGCGGTACTTGGGATCGTCCGGCGGCGCGTGGATCTGGGCCTGGATCAGGTTCGGCTCCTCGCCGAGAACCGCGCGGGCGGTGTTCAGGCAGTAGAGCCCGATATCCGGCAGCGAGCCGCCGCCCGCCAGCGCCTTCCGCAGGCGCCACTGCTCCGGCAGCCCGGTGGTCTGGCCGTTGAAGGCCTGGATCAGCCGGGGCCGGCCGAACTCGCCCGAGCGGGCGAGCTTGATCACGGCCCGGTTGTAGGGCTCGTACTGGCACCGGTAGGCGATCATCAGCTTGACGCCCGCCTTCGCGCAGGCCGCGATCATCTCGCGGCACTCGTCCGAGGTCACCGCCATCGGCTTCTCGCAGAGCACCTGCTTGCCGGCCGCGGCGGCCGCCACGACGTTGTCCCGGTGCACGCCGTTCGGTGTGACGATGTAGACCGCCTGGACGTCGGGGTTGGCCTTCAGGCGATCCCACGCGTCGTAGCCGTAGACGGCGTCGTCCGGCAGCCCGTACTGCCGCGCCACGAGCTTCGCCTTGTCGGGCGAGCCCGACATCACGGCGGCGAGGCGGGCGCGCTTGCTCTCGCCGAACGCGGGGAGGATCTCGTCGAGGCTCAGGCGCCCGAGGCCGACGACGCAGTAGCCGACGCGCTGGCCCGGCGGCTGCGGCGCCGGGGTCGGGGCGGGCGGCCTGTCGCCGGGCCCGCGCCAGTTCGGGAACATGATCTTCCCGCCCTGCACGGCGCCGGTATCGGCCGGGACAGCGGGCGCCGGCGGGGCGGCCTGCGCGCCGCCGCCCACCGCGGCGCCGGCCAGGGCGCCTCCGGCCGCGAGGAGAGTGCGTCGTGAGAGCCGGGTGTCGTCCGCCATGGGCCTCGCCGTGTCGCCGGATCGGGAACGCGGCGTCCGGGGCGCCGCCGTTTGCGCCGGAGCCGCCGGGTGGCGGAGCCGCGCCCTCAGTGAACGCGACCCGGATCCGGGCTGTTTCCGTCGAGAAGCGCGGCGCGCAGACGCGCCACCTCCGCCTCGCTGGCGGCGAGCCGGCGGGCGACCGCCTCGGGCTCCGTCGCGGCGCGGGTCTCGGCGAAGCCGAGGCCGACCGACTCGCCCGCGCGCCAGGCCACGTAGGCGCGGCGGGTTTCGCCGCGGCAGGGGACGGACAGCTCGACGCGATCGGGGAGCACGGCCTCCGCGGGCAGCCGGATCCGCGCCCCGTCGAGGGACACGTCGCGGACCGTGCAGTCGATCTCCGGCAGGAAGGCCGCGACGCGCAGCCGCCCACCCAGGCAGACGCGGCGTCGGGCAGTGCGGCGGCGCTCGACCACGATCGCGCGATCCTCATGGTTTCGGTTGCGGGGACAACCGGCATCCGGTTCGGACGGACCCCGCCCGTCCACTTTAACCTCCCGTTTACCTTAACGCCGGGCTCAGGCGGGCGGCGGCGGGTCGGGCGCCTCGACCTCGCCGCGGCGCTGCAACTGCAGGGCGACGAACCAGCACAGGGAGGCCCAGGCCGCGCCGATGCACCATCCGGCCAGGACGTCGCTCGGCCAGTGCACGCCGAGATAGATGCGGCTGATGCCGACCAGCAGCGTCACGCTCACCCCGAGCGCCAGGACCAGCGCCTTGGCGCGGCGGTTGCGCTCGACCCGGGCGATGAGGGTCGCCAGGGTCAGGTAGGCGATCGCCGACATGGTGGCGTGGCCGCTCGGGAAGCTCGCCGTGAACACCTCCATGCCGTGGGGCACGAGGTCCGGCCGCGGCCGGTGGTAGAAGATCTTCAGCACCGTCGAGACCAGTTCGCCGCTGCCCACCGCGGCGAGGACGTAGAGGCCGATGCGCCGGCGCCCGGACACGCCGAGATAGGCCGCCACCGCGCAGGTCAGGAACAGCACCGTGAAGACGCTGCCGAGCCCGGTGATGTCGCGCATCGACTCCTCGAGCCAGGGCGGCCCGATCGGGTCGGCGAGATCGGCGGGGTTGCGCAGGGCCAGCAGGATCCGCCGGTCGAGGGCCGCGGTGGAGCCCTCGCCGACCTCGTGGGCGAGGTAGAAGAACCCGTAGCCGAGGATGCTCAGGCAGAGCAGGGCGACGAGGGGACCGACCTCGTTCAGGCGCAGCCGCAGCCACACCGCCAGGGCGGGCTCGATCAGTCGGTTCTGCCGCAGGTTGCCCGGCGCCCTCATGCCGCGGTCCCCCGGCGCGCGTCGACATCCATCAGGCATTCTCTCCGAAGGGCAGGCGGGCGACGGCGTCCCAGGGGCCGCCGCGGTAGCGCCAGAGCAGGGTCGCGGGCGCGGTGAAGCGGAACGGCGCGAACCCCGCCGACAGGTCGGCGTGCAGCGCCCGGGCCCGGTCCGGCGACACCTTGTTCTGCACCGTGACGTGCGGGCGCCAGTCCTGCCGGTCCTGGGCGGTGAGGTGGGCGTTGAATTCCCGAGCCAGACGGGCCCGGAAGCGCGCCAGCGCGTCGGAGTCGAGCGCGTAGGCGACGCCGCGGCCGGTGAAGCGCAGGCCGGTCACGGCGACCTCCGGCGGCGGCACCGTGCGGGCGAGGGCGGTGATCGCCTCGATCACGCCCCGCTCCCGGTCGCCGGGCAGATGGTGGAACAGCGTCGCGTGCGCCGGGATGCGGTTCAGGGCTTCGGGGAAGTGGCGGCGCCGCTCGCCGTCGAACCGCGCGAAAGTCGGTTCGTCGAAGGCGAGCGTCAGGATCAGGGGGTCCGCGTCGGTCATCGGGGCCAGATGGCGCCCCGGGGGCTCAGGTCCAGTACAGGACGCGCGCCGCCGGCAGGTCGCGGGCGAGGCACGCGGTGAGATGGGCGCGCATCGCCTGCATGAGGGGCTTCGGGAAGACATGCTTCACCGAGCCGAACTTGGTGCGCTTCTCCACGCGCTCCGCCTCGTCCAGCGGCAGGTCCGAGCCGGGATACCACCCGCGCAGCACCGCCTTCGAGGCCGGCGTGAACCGGTGAGTGATGAGTTCGGCGGTGAGGTCGAGATCGGGCACGCCGGCCAGCGCGTCGCCGGCGGCGCGGATCAGGCCGGCATAGGCCTCCTCCCAGCCCGGGACGGGCAGGATCGGCGCGACGGTCAGGCCGACCGGGTAGCCGGCCCGCGCCGCCGCCGCCAGGGCGGCGAGCCGCGCGTCGAGGGGATCGGTGCCGCCCTCGTAATGCGCGGCCGCCCGCGGATTGACCGAGAAGCGGATGCGCGTGCGCCGGTTGTGCGGCAGGTCGAGCAGCGGTCCGACCGCCGCGAACTTGGTGGTGAAGCGCAGCTGCACCGGCGCGTCCCAGGCGCCGAAATGCCGGATCGCCGCCGAGAGCGAGCCGGTGAGGTGCTCGATGCCGAGGGGATCGGTGTAGCAGGACGCCTCGAAGGTGGTCCCCTCCTGCGCCCGGTCGGCGGAGGCCGACGTCACCGCGCCGCGCCCCGCGTAGTCCGCGAGGGTGCCGAGGATCGCCCCGAGATTGGCGTAGGCGCGGGTCACCGGCGGCCCGGACAGCGAGCCCGCGAGGTAGCAGTACTGGCAGTGGGCCGGGCAACCCTCGGCGAGGTCGAAGCGCCAGTCGGCCGAGGGCGGGATCGGCTGCAGCCGCAGCTTGGTCGGCGGCGCCACCGTGAGCGCGAGGGTCGCCTTGGCGGCCGCGTAGGCCCGGCGGGGATCCGGCTCCCGCGGGCTCGGCAGGCGATTCGACGGCAGCCGCTCGACCGGCAGGCCCAGCGCCTCGGCGCGGGCCAGCATGGCCTGACCGTGCGCATGCTCCAGGGCGGCCGGCATCACCAGCACGCGGCGCGGGCGCCACAGGCGCGCCGGGCGGGCGGGGTCGGGGTCCGGGCGCTCGGGGCGATCGCGGGTCTGGACGGCCGGGGCGGGCGAGGACGGCATGCCTGTCGAACGCGCGGCCCCGGTACCGGGTCCGGCCTAGTCGGCCGGTCGCGGTGCGGCTAAAGCACCGTCATGGCTGCAGGCAGGGAGAGCGTACATGTCGGCCGCGACGGCTGGTTATTCCTCACCGGGGGGACCAACCGGGTCATGGACCGGTATCGCGGCGGCCTGCGGCACTGGCTGCTGCTGCGCGGCTGGACACGCCTGATCAAGGCCCGCGCGCGGCGAGCGGAGAGCCTCGGCATCCGCTGCCTCCACGTGGTCGTGCCCGAGAAGCTGTCGGTCTACGACGACAAGACCGACGGCCTGCGCTACGCGCCCGGCAAGGCCTCGACCCGGCGGCTGGCCCGGAGCCTCGCCCGGGACCCGGCCTATCTCGATCTCCTGGCGCCGCTCCGCGCAGCCCGGAACGGGCCGGTGCCGCTCTACCTGCGCACCGACACCCACTGGACGGCGCAGGGCTGCCTGCTGGCCTACCGCGCGATCATGCGGGCGCTCGGGGCGGTCCCGCCGGCCGATATCGGCGCGCGACCGGGCATCGTCTCGGACCAGCTCATGGATCTCGGCGAGAAGCTGCCCGAGCGGCCGCGCGAGCGCCTCGAGCGGTTCATGCTGCAGCGCGACGCGACGCGGGTGGAGACCGGGCCGCTGCTCGCCGCCTACGAGGCGGAGGGACGCGACCGGGAGGTGCATGTCGGCGCGCATGTCGTCTACCGGAACGCGTCACCGGCAGCCGATCCGCGCCGGCTCGTCCTGTTCGGCGATTCCTGCGCCCATTTCGACCCGTTCCTGCTGACGGGTCTCCTCGCCGAGAGCTTCAGCGAGGTGCACTTCGTCTGGTCGTCGAGCCTCGACTGGGCCTATATCGAGCGCGTCCGCGCCGACATCCTGCTGTTCGAGCTCGCCGAGCGCTTCCTCGCCAAGCTCCCGAAGGACGATTTCGACGTGGCCGTCGCCGGCCAGCGCGGGACCGGCGGCCGCCTCGCGAAGCTCCGGGCCGGCGGCCTCGACGCCGTCGGCCGCGGGGCGACGCCTCAGTAGATCGCCTGATCCAGGCGGGCGAAGTCGGCGACGCTCGCCGCCTGGTACTTCGCGAAGGATTCCGGCGCGCAGGCGATGCCGATCATCAGGACGAGGAGCGTCGCGAGGCACGCGAGCGTCGCGGTGACCACGTCGGCGTGGCGCCGGAGGGCGTGGATCACCAGGCACCCGAACGTGAACAGGGCCGCCTCGGCGACGGGCACCAGCGCGAACGACATCACTTCACCTCCATCGATCTCCCACCGGGTCGGGCAGCTGCGACACGCGCACGGCGACGGGTGGGTGACGCGAGTGATGGCCGAGTTTGCTGCACCGCAACAGACGGGCGGGCGCAAGCCTGCCTTGCGTGACGTTCGCGGGCGCGCGGGAACCGGTCCGGGGACGGCGCGACCCCGGGTCGGCGAGGCGCGTTCCGCGCGCGTCTTCACACCGGCGGCGCGAGGCCCATCTCGGTGGGATCGCTCAGGCAAGCGGAGACGACGATGGGCCTCCTCGTGGACGGCATCTGGCGCGACCAATGGTACGACACCGCCGCGACGGGCGGCCGCTTCGAGCGCAAGGCCTCGGCGTTCCGCAACTGGGTCACCGCCGACGGGTCGCCCGGCCCCTCCGGCGTCGGCGGCTTCCGCGGCGCGCCGGGACGCTACCACCTCTACGTGTCCCTGGCCTGCCCCTGGGCGCACCGCACGCTGATCGGCCGCGCCCTGAAGGGTCTGGAGGAGGCGATCTCCGTGTCGGTGGTCGACCCGCACATGGGCGCGGAGGGCTGGGTCTTCGGCGACACGCCGGGCGCGACGCCGGACCCGATCCACGGCGCCCGGCGCCTCTACGAGGTCTACCTGGCGGCGGACCCGTCCTACAGCGGCCGGGTCACCGTCCCGATCCTCTGGGACCGGGAGCGCGCCACCATCGTGTCGAACGAGTCCGCCGAGATCCTGCGGATGCTGAACGACGCCTTCGGGGGCACCGGCCCCGACCTCTACCCGCGGGACCTGAGCGCCGAGATCGACGTCGTGAACGCCCGCGTCTACGACCGGGTGAACAACGGCGTCTACAAGGCGGGCTTCGCGACGAAGCAGGAGGCCTACGCCCAGGCCTTCGAGGACCTGTTCGCGGAACTCGACGCCCTGGAGGCGCGCCTCGACCGGAGCCGCTACCTCTGCGGGGACCGGCTGACCGAGGCCGACATCCGGCTGTTCACGACGCTGGTGCGGTTCGACGCGGTCTATGTCGGGCACTTCAAGTGCAACAAGCGCCGGGTCGCAGACTATCCGAACCTGTCGAACTACCTGCGCGACCTCTACGCCCTGCCCGGCGTCGCGCCGACCGTGAACCTCACGCATATCAAGCGGCACTATTACGAGAGCCATCCGACCATCAATCCGACGGGGATCGTGCCCCTCGGGCCGGAGCTCGACTTCGCCGCGCCGAACGACCGGGCCCTGCGGTTCGCGGGCTAGCGGGCCGCTCCGCCCACCGTCCCCGCTGCGCCCGCCGGGACGGCGGAGCGCCCGCGCGTCCCGGAAACACCCGCCCCGCCGGCGCGCCGTTCTCGGGCCGCGACCCTCGACGGCGTTCGCGGCGCGCCTAGTTCGGCTCTCAACCGGAGGAAGCCCGACACGCCATGACCAAAAGCCTGCGCCTCGCGCTGCTCTGCGCCCTCGTCAGCCTGCCCTCCGCGGCCTGCGCCCAGGCGGCGCTGCGGCTGGACGGGACCTGCGAGAAGCTCGTCATCGGCACGCAGGACCTGAGCGGAACCTGCAGCAGCGTCCTGACGAACGCGGTGAGCCGCAACCGCACGAGCTTCGACTTCACGACCTCCGACGGTCAGACCCTCAGCTTCAGCGGCAACGGCGCCCAGCAGGAGGCCACCGAGGAGACCGATCCGCTGCAGCCGATCAACGTCGTCACCACGGGCAAGGACGGCGCCCCGATCCTCGCGATCGGCGCCTGCCGCTTCTCGACCCCGGAACCCGGGCGCACCGCGATCACCTGCGAGGCCAGCACCGCCGACGGGCGTCCCTTCGCCGGCACGTTCGTGACCGCCGCCAAGGCGGCGGCGGGCGCGCCGGCCGCCGCGCCGCCGCGCTGAGGATCCCGGCCTCTGGGCTGGTCAGACCGGGGCAGAAGCCCCATTTAAGGGGCTCCACGAAAAAGGTTCCGAAGCCAGACCGATGCTCAACGACACCCTCGCCGCGGGCGGTGCCCAGGCCGGCGACACCGGCTCCCTCATCAAGGACACGACCACCGCGAGCTTCCGTCAGGATGTCATCGCCGAGTCGATGAACCGGCCGGTCCTGGTCGACTTCTGGGCGCCCTGGTGCGGGCCCTGCAAGCAGCTCACGCCGGTCCTGGAGAAGGTCGTCCGGGAGGCCGCGGGCGCGGTCGTCCTGGCGAAGATGAACATCGACGAGCATCCCTCGATCGCCGGTCAGCTCGGCATCCAGTCGATCCCGGCGGTCATCGTCTTCCAGAAGGGCCAGCCGGTCGACGGCTTCATGGGCGCGGTCCCGGAGAGCCAGATCAAGGAGCTGATCGCGCGCGTGGCCGGCCCGCAGCAGGACCCGCTGGAGGCGGCCCTCGCCGACGCGGCCGCCCTGATCCAGGAAGGCGACCTCGCCGGCGCCGCCGAGATCTACGCGGCCGTGCTGGAGCAGCAGCCCGACAACGTCACCGCGCTGGCCGGCCTCGCCAAGATGCAGCTGGACGCGGGCGAGATCGAGAACGCCAAGCGCGTGCTGGCGATGGTCCCGGAGGCGAAGGCCGGCGACCCGGCGCTCGTCGGCATCCGCGCCGCCCTCGAACTCGCCGAGCAGGCCGCGTCGCTGGGCGATTTGGCGGGCCTGCAGCGGGAGGTCGAGGCCAACCCGGATGCCCATCAGGCGCGGTTCGATCTCGCGCTCGGGCTCGCCGCCCGGGGCGAGCGCGGCCAGGCGGTCGATCACCTGATCGAGTTGCGCAAGCGCGACAAGGACTGGAACGAGGACGGCGCGCGCAAGCAGCTGCTGCAGTTCTTCGAGGCCTGGGGCGTCATGGACCCCGATACGATTCGCGGCCGGCGCAAGCTCTCGGCACTTCTGTTCTCGTGAGGCACCGGCCCGCGTCACGGCCCACCGATCGGCCCCTCTGGGAGGCGCCATGAGCACCCATGCGAGCTACAAGGGCCCCGCGGACTGCCCGGCCGTGATCCCGGTCTTCCCGCTCTCCGGCGCGCTGCTGCTGCCGCGGGGGCAGATGCCGCTGAACATCTTCGAGCCGCGCTACCTCGCGATGGTCGACGATGCCATGCGGACGGACCGGATCATCGGGATGATCCAGCCCGACCCGGAAGGGTCCGGCGGATCGAATCCGAAGCTCTACCGCGTCGGCTGCGCGGGCCGGGTCACCCAGTACGCCGAGACCGGCGACGGCCGGTACCTGATCTCGCTCACCGGCGTCACCCGGTTCCGGGTCGAGAGCGAGCTGGCCTCGATCGGCCCCTATCGCCGCTGCCACGTCTCCTACGACGCGTTCGCGGTGGACTTCGAGCCGCGGGCGGGCGAGGAGCAGGTCGACCGCGAGGGCGTCCTCAAGGCGCTGCGCGATTTCGTGGAGTCGAACGACCTCAAGGTGGACTGGGCCGGGATCGACGAGGCGCCCGACGAGGCGCTGGTCAACGCCCTGTGCATGATGAGCCCGTTCGGCGTGCGCGAGAAGCAGGCGATGCTGGAAGCTCCCGACCTGAAGACCCGGGCCGAGATCCTGATCGCGGTCACGCAGATGGAACTGGTTCGCGGCTCGAGTCCCGAGTCGCCGATGCAATAGGTTGCCCCACCGATGTCCAACGATCTCACCGCCCCCGTCGAGGCGACCCGCGTCGACCCGAAGCTCCTGGAGATCCTGGTCTGCCCGCTGACCAAGGGCACCCTGGAATACGATTCGGCCCGGCAGGAGCTGATCAGCCGCTCGGCGAAGCTCGCCTACCCGATCCGCGACGGGATCCCGATCATGCTGCCCGAGGAAGCCCGGCCGCTCACCGACTGAGCGCTCAGGCAGTTCCGGCCGTCCCGCGCGGCGGGGCGGCTTATCATGACGTCAGATGCGGGCGCTCTGGCATCCCGCCGGCACCTCGCCGGCGGACCGGAATCCGGCGCCGCCCCGACGGTCCGGTGGCAGGTCCTCGGCAGCCGACCCGAGCCATCCGCGTCTCTCCCGACGCGGCAGGGGTCGCGACAGTCTCGGGGGCCGCCCCGGCGCGTCCGGCGATCCTCGGCGTCCGCGTTCGCGTCCCGGTCAGCCTGCAGCCCCGACCCGACTTCTCCGCGCAGCGTCGAGACTTCGATGCCCTGGTCAGCAGATCAGTCCACAGCATCGTCCGCAACGAGCTTGACTATTGGCCGGGGGACTCTCGACCGTAATCTATCTTGAACAGGCGGGAGGCGGCCATACTCTTGCCGCTTCCATCGTTCAGCGTCGAGTCATCCTCGATCGATGATTCTGACCGTGCACGCCGCTTCCGGCGGTGTCCGCTTCGCTGAAAGATTGCATCGCATGACCAAGCTGACCGCGGTCGCGGCCCTCGCCGCCGGCCTTCTCCTCCCGATGTGCCTGCCCGCCAGCGCGGGGCCGAGCACGCATAACGGTCGGTGGTCGGTGGAGCTGGTGACGGAGAGCGGCCTGTGCAGCGCCCGCTACACCTACGCGCTCGCGATCCGCGAGGGGCAGGTGCAGCTCATTTCCGGCAGCGCCGGGGCGCAGGTCAACGGCCACGTGCGGCCCGACGGCAGCGTCGGCATCACCGTCAGCAACGGGACGGCGAGCGGCACCGGCACCGGCCGGCTCCAGGCCGGCAGCGGCGCCGGCACCTGGAAGGTCTCGTCCCTGTGCTCCGGCCACTGGACCGCGCGGCGCAGCGACACCCGCACCGCGCAGGCCGACTGAGGTCGCTCAGGCCGCCGCGGCGAGCCAGCTGCGCGCCTCGTCGATGCGGGCGCGCTCGAACACCTTGATCTGGGTCGGCGACACGAAGTTGAAGGTCTCGGCCAGCGCCTTCAGCCAGGGCGCGTCCGTCACCAGGGCGACGTGGCTGATGCTCTTCATCATCGAGATGCCGAAGCGCGGGTCCTTGAAGAAGGCCGCCGGCTCCATGCCCTCGAAGGCGCGGATATCCTCGAGCAGCTTGATCTTGCCGCCCTTGTCGAGGTCGGCCTTCATCGCGGTCATCGCCGCGTTCATCTCCTCGTCGGTGATCTTCCCGTCGACCACGATCTCGGCGACATTCGAATCCGGCGTCTTGGTATAGGTCAGCACTGATCGCTCCTCCGGGAACCGCACGCGTCCCGTAGCCGGTCTCCGACCAGGGTCCGCCGCCCGTGACCTGAGCCATACCCGATCGCGGGACGAACCGGTATGGCTCCGGACCCTCGCTCTGACGTGCCTCCCGACGGCGAACCGGCGTTCGCGAGACCGGGAGGCGCGCGAAGTCTCCTACAAAAAGCTCTGCGGGTCGACATCGATGGCGACCCGGACGTTGCCCCGCACCTTCGGGCCCCGGGCGATCCAGGCGCGCAGGTAGGCCTGGAGATCGACGTTGCGCTCGGTCTTCACGAGCAGCCGGAAGCGGTAGCGCCCGCGCACCAGGGCGAGGGGCGCCTCGGCGGGCCCGAGCACCATCACGCCCTCAGGCGGCTCCGCCGCGCGGGCCAGCGCCTGCCCGTGCGCCTCCGCGACCTCGCGCTCGCTCGCCGAGACGATCAGGGCCGCGAGCCGCCCGAACGGCGGCAGGCCCGCCGCCTCGCGGGCCTGGATCTCCTCCGCGTAGAAGCGCTCGGCGTCGCCCGAGAGGAGCGCCGCGATCACCGGGTGGTCCGGCTGGTAGGTCTGCACCAGGGCGCGCCCGGGCTTCTCGCCGCGTCCGGCGCGCCCGGTGACCTGCTGGAGCAGCTGGAAGGTGCGCTCCGCCGCCCGCGGGTCGCCCGAGGTCAGGCCGATATCGGCGTCGAGGACGCCGACCAGGGTCAGGAACGGGAAGTTGTGGCCCTTGGCCACGAGCTGCGTGCCGATCACCACGTCGCACGCGCCGGCCGCCACCGCCTCGAGTTCCTGGCGCAGGCGCTCGGCGCCGCCGGGGAAATCGCTCGACAGGACGACGATGCGCCGGTCCGGGAACATCTCGGCCGCCTCCTCGGCGATCCGCTCGACGCCGGGCCCGCACGCGGTGAGGTTGTCGAAGGTCCCGCACTCGGTGCAGGCTTCCGGCCGGCGCTCGGCGTAGCCGCACTGGTGGCAGACCAGCGCCCGACGGAACCGGTGCTCCACGAGCCAGGTCGAGCAGTTCTTGCACTGGTAGCGGTGTCCGCAGGCGCGGCAGAGGGTCAGCGGCGCGTAGCCCCGGCGGTTGAGGAACAGCAGCGCCTGCTCGCCGCGCTCCAGGGTGGCCTTCACGGCGTTGACCAGCGGCGGGCTCAGGAAGCGGCCGCGCTCGGGCTGGTCGAGGCGCATGTCGATGGCGGCGATGTCGGGCAGGCGCCGGCCGCCGAAGCGCTCGGGGAGCAGGACGTGCCGGTAGCGTCCCCTGGCGGCGTTGACGCGGGTCTCGATCGCGGGCGTCGCCGAGGTCAGGACGACCGGGCAGCCCTCGAGGCGCCCGCGCACCACCGCCATGTCGCGGGCGTGGTAATGGACGCCGTCCTCCTGCTTGTAGGCCGTCTCGTGCTCCTCATCGACCACGATCAGGCCGAGCCGCGCGAAGGGCAGGAACAGGGCCGAGCGCGCGCCGACCACCACGAGCGCCTCGCCCTCGGCCACGGCGGCGCGCAGGCGCTCGCGCCGCTTGCCGCCGATCCCGGAATGCCACGCCGCCGGCCGGACCCCGAACCGGGCGGCGAACCGGTCGAGGAACTGCGCCGTCAGGGCGATCTCGGGCATCAGGATCAGGGCCTGCCGCCCGGCCCGGACGCAGGCCGCCACCGCCTCGAAATAGACCTCCGTCTTGCCCGAGCCGGTGACGCCCTCCAGCAGGACCGGGCGGAGATCGTCGGATTCCCGCGGCTGCGCCCGGTCCCACGGGAAGGGCGCGACGAGGGCCGCCACCGCCTCGGCCTGGGCGGGCGAGAGCGGCGCCCGCGGGAAGTCCGGGTCGGGCCGCGGCGCGACCGGCTCCGGCTCGACCGCGACGGTCTCGAGGACGCCGTCGTCGATCAGCCCGTCGACCACCGAGAGCGAGACGCCGGCCTCCTTGGCGAGCGCGCTCTTGCCGCGCAGGGCGCCGTCGGCCGCCGCGGCGAGAACCTTGGTGCGGGCCGGGGTCGGCCGGGACGGGGGCTTGTCGGTGAGGCGCACGGCGACGCGGGCGGTCTCGCCGGCGGCCGCCTCGTCGGGCAGCCGCAGGACCATGGCGAGCGCCGAGCCCTTCGGCGCCAGCGTGTAGCGGGCGATCCAGTCGACGAGGCTGCGCAGCGGCTCCGACAGGGGCGGGTAGGGCAGGCGGCCGGTCACCGGCCGCAGGTTCGAGCCGCCGGGCGTCTCGGTGACGCCCCAGACCACCCCGACGATCTCGCGCGGGCCGAGGGGCACCTGCACCACGTCGCCCGGGGCGAGGTCGAGCCCGGCCGGCGCCACGTAGCTGTAGGGCGTATCGAGGGCGAGCGGGATCAGGATCTCGGCGACGGCGGGCATGCGGGGCTTTTCGGGCGGGTCCGTTCCGGGTCCGTACCATAGGCACGGGAAAAGAACCCGCCGCTTCAGCGATCCCGCAGCGCCGGCACGAGCGGCAGGGCCGCGAGGCTCAGCGCCGCCATCGCCCAGAACGCCGATGCGCCGAACGCCCCGTAGAGCGCCCCGGAGGCCAGCGTCGCGGCGACCCCCGACAGGCCGAGGCCCAGCGTCCCGTAGAGCGCCAGCGCGGTCGTCCGGAGATCGGCCGGCGTCGACGCCTCGATGAGCCCCAGGCAGGCGAGGTGCAGGAGGGCGAAGCTCAGCCCGTGCAGGGACTCGGCGGCGGCGAGCCAGGGAAGCGCGGTCGTAGATGCCAGCACCGCCCAGCGCAGGGCGCCCGCGCAGGCCGCCACCGCGACGCCGGCCGCGGGGCCGATCCGCGCCAGCAGGGGCGGTCCGACCAGCAGGAAGACCAGGACCTCCGCGGCCACCGAGACCGACCAGAGCAGGCCGGCGGTGGTCGCCGCGATCCCGGCGGACCGCCACAGGATGATGGCGAAGCCGTCGTGCATCGCGTGCGCGCCGATCACCAGGGCGGCGACCAGCACCGTGCGGCGGAAGCGCGGCAGGGCCACCAGGGCGGCGAAGCCGTGCCACGGCGCCCCGGTCTCGGCCGCGCCGCCCGGACCGGCGGGCAGCGCCAGGGCGGCCGCGCCGGCGGCCAGGAACAGGCCGCCGCTCGCCGCGAGGGCGGCGGCGAGGCCGTAGACGCCGATCAGCCAGCCGGCCGCCGCGGTGCCGACGATGAACGCGGCCGAGCCCGCACCGCGGACCCAGCCGTACTGGAACGCCGCGCCGCCGCGCGCGGCGGCCAGGGCCAGCGCGTCGGCGAGGGGCGCCGGGGAAGCGGTGCCCGCCGCGTACAGCAGCGCCGGCCCGATCAGCTGCGCCAGCCCGGCGCCCGGCAGGTGCGCCAGGGCGCCGAGCCCGGCCAGCGCGAGGCTCGCCGCCAGGACGGATCGGCCGGCCCGGTGGCGGTCGGCGAAGGCACCGGCCAGGGGCCCGACCGCGAGACGCAGGGCGCCCGCGGCGGCGAGGAGGAGGCCGATCTCGCCGGGCGTCAGGCCGCGCGCGGCGAGGAAGCCCGGCAGGACCGGCGACAGCACCCCGTAGGCGCCGTAGA
This sequence comes from Methylobacterium sp. C33D, assembly GCF_053345825.1. Lineage (NCBI taxonomy): Bacteria > Pseudomonadati > Pseudomonadota > Alphaproteobacteria > Hyphomicrobiales > Methylobacteriaceae > Methylobacterium > Methylobacterium sp. C33D. The sequence goes on along the minus strand of NZ_JBKFAV010000011.1, from coordinate 116,071 downwards.
GCGCCGCGTAGAGGACGAGGAACCGGGCGAGCCCGCCCCACCGTCCCGCCCCTGTCGCCCGCCGCTCCATCGGCGGAGCGTAGCACCGGCGGGCGTCCCGGTGTCAGGTCCGCGCCGGGCTCTCGTCAGCAGGGCCGTCGCACGGCGTAGCGGTAGCGCCGCCCCTGCGCGTCGAGCAGCTCGCTGTCCGGCCCTTCCTGCCACACGACCTCGTCCTCGGGACGGGCCGCGTCGGTCAGGGTCGCCCCGCGGACGATGTCGAGGCTGAGGCCGAACCCGTAATTGGTCGCGGTCGCGTCGGTGATCGCGGCCGAGATGTCGGCCTCGTCGGGCAGGCAGGCGAACAGGACGCCGTCGGCGATGGCGAGGGTGTAAGTTTGCACGGATGGCCTCCAGGAGGCTCGAGGAGCGTGGACCGGCTGCGAGGGGCCGAACCTAGGCATCGCGGGCCGGATGTGAACCCTCTCAACCGAGATGCTGCATTGCACCATTTCGTGAGCACGAGCTCCGCGCGAGCCCGCGCCGCCGCGCCTCAGCGACCCAGATGATCGTCGAAGAAGTGCGCCATCTCTCCGAAGACCTCCCGGGTCTCGGGCGGGTCCGGCGTGAACAGGTACTGGGCGTGGGACATGCCCTCGAACACCTGCAGCGACGCCTCGATCCCGGCGGCGCGCAGCTTCCGGTGGGTGCGCACCGTGTTCGACAGGAACAGGTCGCGGGTGCCGGTGACCAGGATCGCGGGCGGCAGGCCGGCGAAGTCGCCGTAGATCGGCGAGAGCTGCGGGTCCTTCAGGTCGCGGCCGGCGGCGTAGAGCTTGGCGGCCGGCGTCAGGTAGCCGGAATAGCTGACGAGGACGTTGTCGAGCCACTCGTTGGTGCGGTAGCTGTCGCCGGTCTCGGTCATGTCCGACCAGGGCGTCCCGAGGCCGATCGCCGCGGGCAGCGCCAGCCCCTCGGCCTTGGCGCGGAGCATCAGGGCCAGGGTCATGCCGCCGCCCGTGGAGGTGCCGAACACCGCCATGTTCCGCGGCTTCTGCATGGACAGCATGGCCCGCCACACGGCGGTCGCGTCGTCCATGGCGGCGGGGTAGGGCGCCTCCGGCGGCATCCTGTAATCCACCGAGATGACCTTGTAGCCGCCGAGGCCGGCCATCAGGATCGCCTCCAGCGTTCCGGCCTCGCCGGGATTGTAGACGTAGCCGCCCCCGTGGATATGCAGGAGCAGCCGGTCGCGGTTGGCCTCGGGGATGTGCCGGGGCTGGATCACGAAGACCTTCACGCCGCCGATCACCGCGGCCTCGCTGGTGACGCCGAGCTTCTCGCGGAGCGCCGGAAGGGTGGCGGCTCCGGCGGCGGCGAGCTTGTCGACCAGCGCCTTCCAGGCCGCGGCGTCCGGCGGGTTCGCGTTCCAGGCCGGCACCCGGTAGGGCGCCGCCACCGCGGTGCGGAATTGCGGGCTCGTCGTGTCGGGGACCGGCACGACCTTGGCCGGCACCGTCCGCGGCCCCGGGGCGGCGTTGGCCGCGCCCATCTCGGCCTCCAGCTGGGCGAAGCGCGGCACGGCCCGCTCCGCGGGCGCGGCCTGCCCGAGGGCGGCCTGGGTGCCCCAGGCGATCATCAGCAGCGCGGACAGGCTCAGGCGCATCTCAATTCCTCTCGCGGCAGCCCGTTCCGCGACCCGCCTCGGCGGGTGCCGGCCGCGCTCGGCCGACACCTATCGGAGTCGGCAGGCCGCGCCAGCCGCTCGGCTGACGATCGCGGCCGCGCGGTCACGCGCCGAGCCGCGGGAGCGCGGCCGGCGTCTCCGGCTCGACCACCAGGGTCGCCGGCACGGCGCCGTCGCCCGCGAGCGCCTCCGCGATCGCCTCCGGCCCGATCGGGTCCGCGGCCGAGTCGGCGACGCCCGACGGCTCCGGCGTGATCCGGGCGGTCTCGCGACGCGGCCCGGTCTCGGCCGCCGCCGCGTGCTCGTCCGCCACGCCGGCCACCGCCCCGGGGGCGATCAGCCCGATGGCGGCCGCGTGCTCGGCCATGGCGACGCTGTCGGCGGCGAGCACGAGGCTCGATCCGGCCCGGGCGACGGCGCCGGCGAGCCGGACGATCTCCTCGACCCGCGCGGCGCCGCGGGACACGTTGCGGATGTAGACCGCCAGCACCCGCCCGGGATTCTCCTCGACGATCTGCGCGTAGACCTCCGGGTCGTGCTGACCGCTGTCGCCGATCAGCACGAAGGGCAGGTCGCCGTAGAGCGCGAGCATGTGCCGGATCAGCGCCTGCTTGTGGTCGGTCGCCCGGCGCGGCAGCGGGTGGGTCCAGGACAGGCCCCATTCCCGCAGGAACAGCACCGGCCCCGCCGGGATGCCGTGGCGCTGGAAGAACTCCGACAGCATCTCGTAGAGGCCCCAGGGGGCGCGGGAGACGTAGAGCATCGGGTTGCCCTCGTCGCCGCCGACGCCCGCGTGGAGGGCGCGGTAGAGTGCGGTGACGCCCGGGAAGGCGACCCGGCTCTCGGCATCCTCCACGAACAGGCGCCAGAGCATCTTGAGCTTGTTGGCGACGCCGGTGCGCATGACCGTGTCGTCGATGTCGCTGACAACGACGCAGCGGCAGCGGTCGGGCGGGATGAACACCGCGCCCTCGGCGGGGATCGGCGGATCGGCGTCGAGGAGGAGATCGACCGCGTGCCAGTCACCCGTCTCGGCCGGGGGCGTGCGCGGGTGAAGGTGCACGCGGAAATAGCCGTCCCGGTCGGTCTCGACCCGCACGGCGTCGTCGCCGAACCGGGCGGTGACGGCCGCGCCGGCGATCGTCCGCCGGGCGATGCGGCGGCGCAGATCGCGCCACTGCGCCCGCAGGGATTCGGGATCCTCGCCGGGAATCCCGGGCGACTGCCGGAAGACGCGGCCGATCAGGAACACCTCGTTCCGTGACCCGTAGCCGCGGTAGGGCTCGACCACGAGCCCGCCGCGGCCCTTGCCGCCATGGCCCTGCGCGCGGCGGACCGGCCGCGTGAGGACCCGCAGCGCCTTCGTGGCACCCCTGCGCGCGCGCGAGGCCATGGCGACCGGCCCCCGTCCGGGCGCTCAGGCCTGCGGCAGTTCGGGGCTGAGCCCCATCGCGTCGAGGCCTTCCTCCAGGAGGTCGCCGGCGTCGGGAGAGCCCAGCAGTTCCCGCGCGGCGCCCTCGCCGGCGGCCTCGCGCTCGCGGGCGAAGCGGACAGCCTCGCTCCACTCCTCCGGCTCCATGTCGCCGCGCCCGACGTAGAGGAGGGCGAGCAGCTCGGCCCGGGAATCGTCGTCGAGCCCGGCGATCAGGCCCCGGACCTCGGATTCCGTGGCGTCGTCGGTGCCGGAGACCAGGACGTCGGTGGCGCCGTCGTCGATCGGGTTCGAGCCCGAATCCGGGTCGGTGTCGCCCTCCTTCACCTCGATGGCGCGCAGCCGCGTGACGATGTCGGTGACGGTTTCGACGGCGATGTCCATGCGCTGATCTCCGGGCGCTGAAAGGGTCGGGCCAGCGGGGCCCTCAAGCCGCGACAACGGGCGAGCGGGCCCCGGGTTCGCCCCGTCCCCACCGAAGGCGGGTTGCGTGGTCCGCGCCACTTTCCGGCTCAGCGAGCGTGAGTTAGAGGCTGCGAGACTTTTCCGACATCCGGGTCGACATCGGCGATAGACGTGATTTCTGCAAAGACTGCCACGACATCGCCTGCCGATACCGTCATTCCCCCTGCACGCGACGCCGCGTCCCGGCGCTCGGCCCGGCGCCGCGCGGCCATCGCGGCGCTCTGGGCCCTGGCCGGATCCGCGCTCGTCGGGACGCGCTCCGCCGAGGCCCGGCCCGCGGGCTACGAGGGCAGCGCGCCGAGCTGCTTCCTGACCGGGGGCGGCGCGCTCGAGATCTGCCGCGAGGGCTCGGAGGCCGAGGGCGTCCTGATCGCGCCGGCGCCCTGCGCCTTCGTGCGCGGCGTGCAGATCCTGCGGCTCGCCCGCTCCGAGGCGCCCGGCCCACTCCAGGCCGTGTTCCAGGGCCAGACCCCGGTGGCGTCCCGCCGGGACGAGCCCTGCCCGGAGCGGCGCGCCACGGACAGCCGCGACGGCGGCGCCCTGCGCACCGGCCGCACCGTCGAGGCCCTGGTCACGACGCTGCCGCCCTCGGCCGACCGGTTCTGGGTCGACCTGCCGGAGGAGCGCGCGCGGACGCGCGGCTGGTCCGAGCCGACGCCGTCCGCGGAGGGCATCGGCCCGCGCGACCCCATCGCCGTGACGGGCCGAACCTGGGCCGGCGAGGCCTACAGCTACGTCTTCCTGCTCGGGCAGGAGCGCGTGGGCGTCACCGGCGGCGACGCGGCCGAGCCCGAGCGCCGCGGCCGGCGTCGGCGCCGGCAGGCGGAGCAGGACGCGCCCGCGACGGGTCCGGCCGACGTCCGGCGCCGCGTGCAGATCGAGGCGCGCACCCTCGACTTCCAGACCTTCGAGATCCGGACCCGCACCGCCGACGGCTACGGGCTGGCCTGGACGCCGTTCGAGGCCGGCGCGGGCCGCGGCCGGCGCAGCGATCCGCCCGTCCCGGCCGCGGTGATCGACGAGGCGGGCAAGCCGGTCACGTCGGCCTGCACGGCGCCGGCCTTCGAGACCCACGGACTGGCCGGCTCGATCAGCGTCGTCGAACGCACCTATCACTACATCTACACCGACGTGCTGCCCGAGGATTGCGGCCTCGCCCCCGAGAAGCGCCGCACCGGGCTGTTCCTCCGCACCGCGCAGGACCTGTCGGGGCCGAAGGTCTGGTCGACGGCGCGCAAGATCGCCGGACCGCTCCCGCCCGGAACCCTGGTGCGGGTGGCCCGGGCCAAGGGCATGCAGCGCTGGGCGGTCTCCTACACGTGCCAGCGGCCGGCCAATGCCCCCGGCGGCCCGGTGGCGGATATCTGCCTGCAGTACACGGCCGACCTTAACCTCGACGGGATCGGCGCCCTCAAGCTCTACGCCGATCCGGTGGAGGCGGGCCGCTCCGCCGCCTATCTGGGGCTGCGCTCGGGGGGCGACGGCAGCGGCCGGTACGACCGGAGCGCGCATTTCTGGATGACCGACGCCGAGGGCAACCTCGACACGCCGGCGATCTACCCGAACAAGGCGGGCTTCCTGACCTGGCTCGACCGGCTGGCCCCGACCGCCTCCGGGCGCGACACGTCGAGCCTCTACGGGCGACCCGTCTACTGGGCGACGTGGACGGTGCGCCAGATCGGCGCGCAATAAGTCGCGGGAGGCGCTATATGGGCGGCCGACAAGCCGCTCGAGGCGTGCCTGACGGACCCGATGGAAACCCATATCGACCTGTGGTTCGCCGCGAGCATCGTGGCGATCTCGTTGCTGCTCTCGGCCTTCTTCGCGGGCGCGGAGACCGCCTTCACGGCCGCCTCGCGGGCCCGGATGCACGCCCTCGAGCAGGCGGGCGACCCGCGCGCCGCGATCGTCAATCGCATCCTGGCGATCCGCGAGCGCTTCATCGGCGCGATGCTGATCGGCTACAACATCGTGGCGATCGGCGCCTCGGCCTTCACCACCAGCGTGCTCACCGCGCTGTTCGGCAAGAGCGGCGTGATCTACGCGACCGTTGGCATGTCGGTGCTGGTCATCGTCTTTGCCGAGGTGCTGCCGAAGACGCTGGCGATCTCGAAGCCCGACAAGGCGGCGCTGCTCACCGCACGGCCCGTGGCCTTCGCGGTGGCGCTCATGGGCCCGCTGGCACTCGCCATCGAGCAGGTGGTGCGGGTGATGCTGAAGCCGTTCGGCGTCACCATCGGCGAGCACCAGTCGATCCTCACCGCCGCCGAGGAGTTGCGCGGGCAGGTGGCGCTGATGCACCGCGAGGGAGGCGTCGCCAAGGCCGAGCGCGACATGCTGGGCGGCCTGCTCGACCTCTCGGACCTGTCGGTCTCCGACGTGATGGTCCACCGCACCAAGATGCGGGCGATCGACGCCGACCAGCCCTCCGAGGACATCGTCCGCGCGGTGCTGTCCTCGCCTTACACCCGCATGCCGCTGTGGCGCGGCACGCCCGAGAACATCGTCGGCGTGCTCCACGCCAAGGACCTGCTGCGGGCGCTCGACGCCGCCGGAGGCGACGCCTCCGGGCTCAAGGTCGAGGCGCTGGCGCTCGAGACGTGGTTCGTGCCGGGCACGACGTCGCTGCGCGCCCAGCTCAAGGCCTTCCTGACCAAGAAGACCCACTTCGCCCTGGTGGTCGACGAGTACGGCGAGGTGATGGGGCTCGTGACGCTGGAGGACATCCTCGAGGAGATCGTCGGCGAGATCGCCGACGAGCACGACGTCACGGTCTCGGGCGTGCGGCCGCAGGGGGACGGGTCGGTGAACGTGGACGGCGGCGTGCCGATCCGCGACCTGAACCGGGCCATGGACTGGAACCTGCCCGACGAGGAGGCGACCACCATCGCCGGCCTCGTCATCCACGAGGCCCGGACCATCCCGGACCAGGGGACGGCCTTCAACTTCCACGGCTTCCGCTTCCAGGTGCTGCGGAAGGCCAAGAACCGCATCACCACGCTGCGCATCACGCCGCTGACCGCGGCGGGGATCCAGGCCGCCGCGCTGCCGGACGCGCAGCGCGACGCGGTGTGACGGCGGCGGGCGACCGGCGCGGGCGGGGTCTGCCCCCGCCCGCGCCGCGCGCGGAGGTCCTCAGCCCGGCATCGCCTCCAGCCCCTCGGCGCGGATCCAGTCGCGGGTCCGGTCCAGCGCCCGGCCGAGCCGGTCGAACAGGGCGTCGATCTCGTCCGGCGCGATGATCAGCGGCGGGCAGACGGCGACGCGGTCCCCGGCGAGCGCCCGCACGATCAGCCCCTCGCCCTGCGCGAAGGCGACGCAGCGGGCGGCCACGCCCTTCTTCGGGTCGTACTGACGCTTGGTGGTCTTGTCGGCGACGATCTCCAGGCCGCCGATCAGCCCGAGCCCGCCGGCCTCGCCCACGATGTCGTGCCCGGCCAGGGCCGCCAGCCGGCGCTGGAACTGCGGCGCCTTCTCGGCCGCCCCCTCGATCACCCGGTCGCGGCGGTAGATCTCGATCGCCTTCAGCGCCACCGCGGCGGCCACCGGGTGCCCGGAATAGGTGGTGCCGTGGCCGAACGTGCCGATCTTCTCGCTCTGGCCGATCAGCGCCTCATAGAGCGGCGCGTCGATGCTCACGCCGCCGAGCGGCATGTAGGCCGAGGTCAGGGCCTTGGCGAAGGAGATCGAATCGGGCCGGGCGCCCACCGCCTCGCTGCCGAACCACGTGCCGAGCCGGCCGAAGCCGCAGATCACCTCGTCGGCGATGAAGCGGACGTCGTACTCCGCCAGCACCGCCTGGATGGCGGCGAAGTACCCCCGCGGCGGCACGATCGCGCCGCCCGCGCCCATCACCGGCTCGGCGATGAAGGCCGCCACCGTGTCCGGGCCCTCGCGCAGGATCGTCTCCTCCAGCTCGGCGGCGAGGCGCGCCGAGTAGGCCTCCTCGCTCTCGCCCGGCTCGGCACCCCGGTAGTGGTGCGCGGGCGAGACGTGGAGGAAGCCCGGCAGCGGCAGGTCCCAGTCGGCGTGGTTCGCGGCGAGCCCGGTCATCGACGCGCTCGCCACCGTGACGCCGTGATAGCCCTTCTGGCGGGCGATGATCTTCTTCTTCTTCGGCCGGCCGAGGGCGTTGTTGTAATACCAGGTCAGCTTGACCTGCGTGTCATTGGCCTCCGACCCGGAAGAGGTGAAGAAGATCTTCGAGGTCGGGACCGGCATCAGCTCCTTGAGCGTCTCGGCGAGCTCGATGCCCGGATCGTGGCTGCGCCCGGAGAACAGGTGCGTGAACGGCAGGCGCGCCATCTGCGCCCGGGCCGCCTCCACGAGTTCCGCGTTCGAGTAGCCCAGCGCCGTGCACCACAGGCCTGACATGCCCTCGATGTAGGAGCGTCCCTCGGTGTCGTAGACGTGCACACCCTCGCCGCGCTCCAGGACGAGCGGACCGGTCTGCCGGTGCGTCGACAGGTTGGTGTAGGGATGGAGGAGGGTTTCGACGTCGCGGGTCGCGAGGTTCGACAGCATGGTTCGCAAGGTCCTCGTGCGCGGGTGACCGCCGCCACACTACCGACCCGATGCCCCGGCAGGTAGCCCGGAGGATCCGCGTCCGGCCGTTGCCGGGCGCATGCCGTCAGCACCGCTCCCAGCACCGACCCTCGCCGCGCCCCACAGATGCTCGATCCGGAAGCCTACGTCGCACAACCCGCCCCCGGCCGCGCCTGCGGCGCCTGCACGCTGTGCTGCAAGGTCTACGACGTGCCCGCGGTCGAGAGCGTCGCGGGCCAGTGGTGCCGCCACACGAAGGCGGGCCAGGGCTGCGCCATCCACGCCACCCGCCCGGACCATTGCCGGGCCTTCCACTGCCTCTGGATGACGGAGAGCTGGCTCGGCCCGGAATGGAAGCCGGACCGCGCCAAGATGGTCCTGAGCCTCGACCCGCTCACCCGCAACATGAACGTGCAGGTCGATCCCGGACAGGCGAACGCGTGGCGGCGCGAGCCCTATTACGGGCAGCTCAGGCGCTGGGCCGTGGCCTCGGTGCCCCTGCGGCGGCACGTGCTGGTCCACGTCAACAAGAGCACCACCGTCATCCTGCCCGATCGCGACGTCAGCCTCGGGATCGTCGGCGCCGACGAGCGCATCGTCACCACCGACCGGATGACGCCCCAGGGCCCGAGCTTCGACGTCCGGAAGGTGCCGGCCTGAGCCGGGCGTGCGGCGGGATCTCGCAGACCGGCGCCCGCTCAGCGCTCGGTGCCGGAATGCCTGCGCATGACCGGGGATTCGACCACCAGGAACGTCATCTGGAACAGGATCAGCCCCGTCCGGTCCGTCACCTCGATCCGCCAGTCCTCGCCGAGGGCGATGCGCTGGGCGTCCTGCTTCAGGATGTCGCCGGCGCGCCGGACGGCTTCGAGCCGGGCGGATTGCCAGTCCGGCAGTTCCGTTCCCGCGGCGTCCAGGATCGTGGATCCGTCGTGGATGTTGAAGTGATAGCGCGGCATCCACACGTCCCGGTCGGGTCCAGGCGGGGGATGCAGGTACCCCTCACTCGCGGCCGTGCCGAGTCTCGTCGCCGCGATTGACGGACCCACTACGCCACCCGCGCTGGCTCGGCCATATACGGGGTTAGTGTCGGGGCCGGGATCCCGGCCCCGCGTCGCGAGTCGAGGCGATGTCGCGACGCGCGAGCCTTGCGGATCCGGCCGGTTTGCCCGAGGGATCGGCCATGACGACCGTACACGATTTCCGCGTCTCCGCGGCCGACGGAACGCCGTACCCGCTCGCGCAGCATCGCGGTCAGGTGTTGCTCATCGTGAACACGGCCTCCCGCTGCGGCTTCACACCGCAATACGAGGGGCTCGAGGCGCTCTGGCGCCGCCACCGGGACGCGGGGCTGACGGTCCTGGGCTTCCCCTGCAACCAGTTCGGCGCGCAGGAGCCGGGCGACGCCGCCGAGATCGCGAGCTTCTGCGCGCTGCGCTACGACGTGAGCTTCCCGGTGCTCGCCAAGATCGCGGTGAACGGGTCGGGCGCCGACCCGCTCTACGCCCATCTCACCCGGGCCCGCGCGGGGCTGTTCGGCACGCGGGCTGTGAAGTGGAACTTCACCAAGTTCCTGGTGGGTCGCGACGGCCGGGTCATCGCCCGGTTCGCGCCCGGGACGAAGCCCGCGGCCCTGGAGGCGAAGATCCAGGCGGCGCTGACCGAGCCCGCCTGAGCCGCGCCCACGTCAGACCGCGCCGAGATCCGCGGCTTCGGCGGAGACCGCGCGGCGCGCGTCGATCCGTTCGCGCACGCGCAGCACCGTCCGCAGGGGCGCGATCGGGAACGGGCGCACCGACTCGCGCAGGATCCCCGCCAGGAACCGGATCTCGGCAATCTTGCGCAAGGTCAGATCGGACGCGCCGCCGCTCTGAGCTCGGCGCTCGAGGTCCGAGAGGGCGTCGAACAGGGCGTATCGACCGTCCAGATCCCGGGAAGACTGCTTCGGCGCGATCAGATGAGCCAGCTCGCCTTCAAAACTGCATCGGACAGGCTGATCAGCACGCATCGTCGACTCGAACACAATGTGCGTCGACCCTAAAACAATGTTCGCGCTTTGTCAGCCGCCGGCGCCGCGCGGGCGCCGCGAATGCGGGATTGTTGCGCAATTGCATCTGCGCGACCGCCCCGCACCGCGGGCCAAGCCTCAGACGCCGGCCCCCACGAAGGCGGCGGCCGCATCGAACTCCGTCCGGCGCGCCTCGAGGCGGGCCTCAGCCTCGGCGTCGCGCCCCCAGACGGCGGCCTGATAGGTCTCGTCCACGTGGGCCGCGGCCCAGGCCTCGGCCGGTGTCAGCCGGCCCTCGAGAACTGCCAGGGCGATCAGCAGGGAGCCGGTCAGCGTGGTCAGGGTGTGCAGGCCCGCCAGCCGGAACGGGTCGGTCACCGCGTTCACGGCCGCGGAGAGCGCCCGGATCGTGTCGGGCGGCTGCGCGACGTGCATGACGCCCTCGCTCAGGATCACCCGCGCACCGAACGCGTCCCGTGCCCAGGCGAGGATCGGATCCCAGGCCTCCGCCTGGGCCGCCACGAGGCGCTCCGGGTCCCCGGCGCGGTAGGCCACGAGATCGGTCCCCGCGTAGGCGCAGAGATCCGCCGCGACCTCGGCGAGGCGGGGCGTGACGCCGTCGATCGCCGTGTTGGCCAGCCGGGTCAGGGGCATCCGCGCGGGGTCGATCGATGTGTCCTGGGCCTGCCACTCCGCCGCGACGCGCTCGGCCAGGGTCCGGCTGGGGAGGCGCAGCGGGTTGCGGGCCGGCGTGTTGGCCGGACGTCCGTCCAGGGTCAGCCGGAATCCGTCGGCATCCTCGGAGAAGCCGGCTTCCTTGTAGAAGCGGTGGGGCAGGGCCGGCTTGGCGTGGCCGCGGGCCGCCCGGACCGGATCCGGCCTGTCACCGTCGCTCGGCTGCCCGAGCCAGTCTGTCGTCTGATCGCTCATGGAGGCGAGATAGGCGCTTCCGGCCCCGCGCGCGAGCCTCCCGCCATCAGGCGCCCGTCGCGAGCCCCTCCAGGAGCAGCGCCTCCAGCGCGGCGGCGCTCGGGACGACCGTCACGGCCCCGGCCCCGTAGAGCGCGTCCGGCGGGTGGTAGCCCCAGGCGACCCCGACGGCCGTCGCGCCGGCCGCCACGCCCATGGCAATGTCGAAGGTCGTGTCGCCGACCATCAGGGTGGCCTCGGGCTCGCAGCCGGCCTCGCGGATCGCCTGCTGCAGCATGGTCGGATCCGGCTTCGACGGCGCGTCGTCGGCGCTCTGGGTGGTGGCGAACCAGCCTGCCCAGCCGTAATGCGCGATGAGCCTGTCGACGCCGCGCCGCGACTTGCCGGTGGCGAGGCCGATCAGCACGTCGGAGCGCCCGTGCAGGCGGGTCAGCAGGTCGGCCATGCCGGGGAACAGGGGCTCCTCGTGGGCGGGGTCGAGCCGCAGGCGGTTGTAGGCCTGCTTGTAGCTCTCCGAGAGTTCCGCGACCGGGCCGCCCTCGCCGACCAGGCGCCGGAAGGCCTGCGGCAGCGACAGACCCACGACAGACAGGGCCTCCCGTCGCCCCGGCGCCGGCAGGCCGTTCTCCGCGAAGGCCACCTCCTGGGCCGCCACGATCAGGTGCTGGCTGTCGACGAGGGTGCCGTCGACGTCGAAGACGACGAGCCTCATCGCGACCCACGCGCCGCGAGTCGCGCCGAGAGCCGCTCCGAGCGCGCGGGTGGAGAGAGCCGGGTCGCCGTCACGGCTTCCGGCCCGGCTGGGCCGGCGCGGCCGCGGCGGGCTGGCCGCCGGGGACCCGGGTCCGCTCGTAGCCGAGCCGGCAGCGGATCAGGAAGCGCCGGCGCTTGCCGCCGCGCAGTCCGCGCTGATGCGAGGCGCGGTTGCAGGCCGCGTAGGAGCGCCGGCGGCGCTCCGCGCGGGCACTGTTGGCCGTGCGCGGGGCGGCCTGCGCGGGCGCCGCGCCCGGCGTGGGCGCAGCGCTCGGGGCGGGCGCCGGGGCCGGATGTGGGGCCGCGGTCTCGGGCGGGTGGGTGCCGTTGGCCGTCGGCGCCGCCCTGGTCGTCTCGCCCGGGGCGGCATGCGCGATCGGCCCGGTGAGGCACAGGGCGGCGAGGCAGGCCAGCATCGCGAGCTTCATGTGTCAGGGTCTCGAACCGCCGGGAACAGGCCCCGCGGCGGATCGGCGGGGCGCGGGGCAGCATATGAGGCGGCGCGGCCGGTTGCCAAGGCATGCGCCAAACGGGACGCTCGGACCGCGCCCGACTTTCACCGGGGATGCCGCGACGCTGACGGGCGCTCGCGTGACGGCTATCCGGGGGACGGGAAGGGTGATCCGGCGATGAACCTCGTGCTGCTGCCCGGCTTCATGACCGATGACGACCTCTGGTCGGACATCGGTGAACGCCTCGCCGAAGTCGGTCCGATCACCTGCGGCGACCTCGCCCGGGACGCGGCCATCGCCGACATGGCGCGCCGCGTCGCCGCGGAGGCGCCGGCGCGCTTCGGGCTCGTCGGCTTCTCCATGGGCGGCTACGTCGCCCGCGCGGTCGCCCGGCTCGTGCCGGACCGGGTGGCCGCTCTGGTCCTCGTCGCCACCTCGTCGCGCGCCGACACGCCCGCCCAGGCGCGCCGGAAGGCCGCCGCGGTCGCCCATATCCGCCAGCAGGGCTACCGGGGCCTCAGCCGGTCGGCGATCCTCCAGTCGGTGCACCCGGACCGGGCCGGTGACGGCGCCCTCCTGAGCCGGATCCGGCAGATGGGCGACCGGCTCGGCGGAGAGGTCTTCCTGCGCCAGGCCGGGCAGGCGCGCGAATCCGATGGCGACCGCCTCGGCGCGATCGGCTGCCCGACCCTGGTCGTGGCGGCGGCCCAGGATGCCCTGAGGAGCCTCGACGAGGCACGGGAACTCCGCGACGGCATCCCGGGCGCGACCCTGACGGTGATCGACGGGTCGGGCCACATGCTACCGCTCGAAGCCCCGGGCGCCCTGGCGGACGCGATCGTGCCCTGGCTGCGGGCTCAGGCCTCCGGGGCCTCGACGATCGGGTCGTAGCGGGCGGCGTCGAAGCCCAGGAGGTTCCAGCTCTGGGCCATGTGGGGCGGGAGCGGCGCGCTCACGTCGACCGGCTTGCCGGTGCGCGGATGGGGGATGACGATCCGCCGGGCGAGCAGGTGGAGGCGGTTCTGGATGCCGCCCGGCAGCTCCCAGTTCTCCACCGAGAAGTATTTCGGGTCGCCCACGATCGGGTGGCCGATATGGGCCGCGTGGGCGCGCAGCTGATGGGTGCGGCCGGTGACCGGCTTGAACGACAGCCAGGACAGCTTCTGGGCGGCCTGATCGACCATGGCGTAGTAGGTGAGCGCGTGGCTCGCGCCCTCGTCGCCGTGCTTGGCGACCCGCATCCGCGCGTCGGCGTCGGTGGGCTCCTCCTTGGCGAGGTAGGTCGAGACCCGCCCCTGCCGGACCCGCGGCACGCCCGCGGTGAGCGCCCAGTAGATCTTCCGCGCCGCCCGGGACCGGAAGCTCTTGGCCAGCGTCGCGGCGGCGAGCCGGGTCTTGGCGATGATCAGGCACCCGGCCGTGTCCTTGTCCAGGCGGTGGACGAGGCGCGGCTTCTGGCCGTCCGGACCCGTGAGGGCGGCGAGCAGGCCGTCCACGTGCCGGACCGTCCCCGAACCGCCCTGGACGGCGAGGCCGAAGGGCTTGTTGAGGATCATCATGTCGGCATCCTCGTAGAGGATCAGCGACCGGATGAAGGCGGCGTCGTCCTGCTCGCGGGCGGGGCTGCGCGGCCGCTCGGTGGGCTGGTCGAGGCGCAGCGGCGGGACGCGCACGCTCATGCCCGGCTCCAGCCGGTCGTTCGGCTTGGCGCGCTTGCCGTCGACCCGCAACTCGCCCTTGCGGACGATGGTCTGTACCCGGGTGAAGGGCAGGAGCGGGAAGCGGGCGGTTAGGAAGCGGTCGATCCGCATCCCGGCCTCGTCCGGCTCGACCGTCAGGGTCTGCACGCCGGAGGCGAGGGTCGCGGAGGCGGCGGCGCGCTGCTCGCGCCGGGTCGGACCGGGCGCGGGGGCAAGATCGGGGGAGGGGGCCGCCGAGCGCCGGGCCGGGGGCCGGCTGCCGGGCTTGGCAGTCGCGGCGTCGCGCGGTGCGGCGGCGTCGCGCCGCGGCTTCGGGGGCCGGGCCTGCGCCGGGGCCGCGGCGGCCTGAGCGCCCCAGGGATCGCGGGTGCCGGCATCCTCGCCGCGGTTGCGGGCGGCGCGCTCGGCGGCGTCGCGGGCGCTGGTCCGCGGACCCGTGCGGGCACGGCCGTCGGCCTGGGCCTTGCCGCCCTTGAACTTGCTGGCGCTGAACTTGCCGGCCTGAGGCTTGCGCCCCGTCGGCCCGCCGCTTCTGGGAGGTCGTGTCGTCATGCTTCCGCCGGCACCCGTCTCCGCGTCGGACGGAGCGTCCGGGCGCATGGGCCGCGGCGTCGCGGACGTCCGGACCGATGGGATTGCCCGGCTGTAGCATCGCCCGCGCCGAGCGGCAAAGGCGGTGGACCGCCCCGGCCCGTCAGGCCTCCGCGTCCCACGCGTCGCGGAGCCGGGCCTTCAGGCCGGCGGGGAAGAGATCCGGACCGCCCGGCACGTCGAGCCCGTCCAGATCGCACCACCGCGCCACGCAGGCTGTGCCGGAATCCTCGTGGAAGACGAAGCGCTCCGGCCCGTCGAACCGCCCCGGCGGCAGGGCGACGGGGAACAGGAACAGCACCTCGTGCCCGACCTGCCCCTCGTGCGTGAAGATGTTCTCCATGACGCGCGGATCGCCGAGCACCGACACGGTGACGCCGAGCTCCTCCCGGAACTCCCGGATCAGGGCGTCCTCGACCCGCTCGCCGAACGCGACGCTGCCGCCGAGGGGCCGGACGCCCTTCAGCCGCCCGTCATCCGCGCGGACCTCCGCCGCGAGAAGGCTGTTGCCGCGCCGGGGCAGGCCCAGCGCCTTCACGCGAATCTCCCGAGGGGGCCGCCAGACCGTCATCCCGCACCGACTAGGCCGCCATCGGCGCGGCCGCAACGGACCGGCGCGGCGCGCGCCGATCCACGGCAACAACCGGACACACGGTTGACGCCCGGTCACGCGACGGCCAAGCTGCGCGCGACGGTTCCCCTCGGGGATCAAAAGGGAACGCGGTGAGGGGTTCGCCCCGAAGCCGCGGCTGCCCCCGCAACTGTAAGCGGCGAGCCCTTCACCACCACGTCACTGGGTCACCCCGGGAAGACGGTGCGAGGGCGGCGACCCGCGAGCCAGGAGACCTGCCGTCAGCCGTGGTCACACGCGAAACGCGCCGGGCGGGGTGTCCTGGCGGGTGTCGAGGCGCCGCCAGTCCCGAGGGGAGGCGGCGGCCGAGGCCTCGTTCGCGGTGACGTGCCACAGCAAGCGCGCCCGCGACGCCGTTCCCCATGCCCGTCTCCACCGCCCCGAGCCCCTCGAGCCCTGTCCCGGGACGCCGTCGCGCGCCCGCACCGGCTGGGCCCTCCGGACGGCCGACACGTTGTAATGTTATTACAATGCGCCTACGGTGCGGGGGCCGGCGCGCGCCGCGCACGGACCGCTTCTCCCATGTCATTGCCGACCTATCGCTCCCGCCTCGGCGGGGGGGCCCCGCTCTGCGGCGTTCTCCTCGCGCTCCTGACCGGTCCGACCGCCGCCCAGGAGGCGGTCACCCTCGATGAACTGTCGGTAGCGGGCGCGGGCGGCGACCCGGGCCGCCTGCCGCCGAACGGCCTCAACCTGCGCACGCCCGACCGCACCGCGAGCCGCCTCGGCCTGACGCCGCTGGAGACCCCGGCCAGCCTCGACATCGTGTCGGGCGAGACCGCGCGGCTGCGCGGTCAGGACACGATCGCCGAGGCCGTGACCCAGGACGCGACCGGCATCACCACCATCGCGGCGCCCGGCAACGGCAACGGCGCGTTCACGTCCCGCGGCTTCGCCGGGCCGAACTCGATCCAGCAGCTCTACGACGGCACGCGCTTCTACGTCGGCGCCAACACCGTGACCTTCCCGTTCGACACGTGGAACGTCGAGCGGATCGAGGTGCTGCGCGGGCCGTCCTCGGTGCTCTACGGCGACGGCGCCATCGGCGGCGTGATCAACGTGGTGCCCAAGAAGCCGGTCTTCGTGCCGGTCACTGCCGCCCGCGCGGTGATCGGCACCGACGGGGTCGCGCGGCTCGCCCTCGATTCCGGCGGCCCGCTGGGTCAGGCGGAGTACGGCGACACCTTCGCGTACCGCCTCAACGTCAGCGGCAACCGCGCCGACGGCTGGATGCGGCCGGAGGGCGATTTCCGCAACCTCGCCGTCTCCGCCGCGCTGCTGTTCCGGCCGAGCGCCGACCTCGCCTTCACCCTGAGCCACGATCTCGGCTACCAGGAGCCCGCCCGCTACTGGGGCACCCCGCTGGTCGAGGGACGGGTCCCGGATCTCATCCGGTTCAACAACTACAACGTTCGCGACGCGAAGATCACCTGGGCCGACAACTGGACCCAGCTCAAGACCGAGTGGTCCCCCTCGGCCGACATCACGATCCGCAACACCGCCTACCGGCTGACCAGCCGGCGCCACTGGCTCGACGTCGAGCAGTACAGCTACAACCGCGGCACCGGGCTCGTGGACCGTGGCGACTACCTGGAGATCTACCACAGCCAGGAGCAGGTCGGAGACCGTCTCGACGCCACCTTCCGGGGCGACCTGTTCGGCCTGCGAAACCAGTTCGTGGCCGGGTTCGACGTGAATCACATCGATTTCCGTCACACCAACAACTTCTACTTCGACCAGACCACGAGCGTCCCGCTCACCGGCTACGATCCGGGCTTCTTCCCGCAGAACGGCCGGGCGCGGCCGGCCTACGCCACGCAGACGAGCCAGGCCTCGGTCTTCGCCGAGGATCGGCTGATCCTGTCGGACACGCTCTCGTTCCTCACCGGCGTGCGCCTCGACGTGCCGACGCTGAATCGGGAGGACCTGCAGACGGGATCGCGGTTCGAGAAGACCTACCGGGCGCTCGGCTACCGGTTCGGCCTCGTCTACAACCCGACCCCGGACAGCGCGCTCTACGCCCAGTACAGCTTCGCCACCGACCCGGTGAACAGCCTGATCACGCTGTCGCAGTCGCTGGCCGGCTTCAAGCTCGCGACCGGCGATCAGGTCGAGATCGGCGCCAAGGGGCTGGCCTTCGACGGCGCCCTGGAATGGACCGTCGCGGGCTACCGCATCGTCAAGGACAACCTGATCTCGGCGATCCCGGGCCAGCCGACGCTGTCCACGCAGGTGGGGAGCCAGTCCTCGCAGGGCTTCGAGCTGGCGCTCGGCTGGCGCTTCGCGCCGGGCTGGCGGCTCGACGGCAATCTGGCCCTCCTGCACGCGCAGTACGACCGGTTCGACCAGACGGTGAACGGCGCCACGGTCTCGTATGCCGGCAACCAGCCGATCGACGTGCCCGAGCGCGTGGCCAACCTCTGGCTGACCTGGGACGTCACCCGCGACTGGACCGCGCGGGTCGGGCTGCAGAACGTAGGCCAAGTCTACAGCGACTTCGGCAACACGGCGCGGCGGCCGGCCTACAACCTCGTGAACGCGGTCCTGGACCATCAGGTGACGGCGGACTCGCGCCTGTCCGTGCGGGTCTACAACCTCTTCGACAAGGTCTACGCGATCTCGGGCAACGCCGTGAACGGGGTCGGCACCAACTGGCTGCTCGGGCGCCCGCGCTCGGTCGAGGTCGCCTACACGGTGACATGGTGAGCCGGCCGCGCCGGCTCGGCAAGGCGGGGCGGCGCTGGCTGCTCCTGTTCCACCGCTGGGCCGGGATCGCCGCGGGGCTGTTCTTCGCGCTGTGGATCGGCTCCGGGCTGGTGATGCTCTACGTGCCGTTCCCGGCGCTCACCGAGGCCGAGCGGCTGTCGCGGCTCGCCCCGATCGGCTGGGAGGACGTCGCGGTCGGGCCGGACGCGGCGCTGCGGGCCGCCGGCCTCGGCGGCGTGCCGGCCGCCTTCGGCCTGGAGATGCGGGGCGGGGAGCCCGTCTACCGGATCGCCGGCCGCGACGACGGTCGAGCCACGGTCTCGGCGCGGACCGGTGAGCGGCTCGGGCCCGTCACGCCCGAAGCGGCTCTGCACCTCGCGGCCTCGGGGTTCGCGAATGCCCGCGTCACCCCGGTCGAGCGCGACCAGTGGACCGTCACGGCCCGGTACGACCCGCTCCGCCCCTTCCTGAAGGTCGCCCTCGGGGACCCGGCGGGGACCGAGCTCTACGTCTCGCGGGTCACCGGCGCGATCGCCCTCGACACGACCCGGTCCGAGCGGGCCTGGAACTGGGTCGGCGCCGTGGTGCACTGGATCTACCTCACGCCCCTGCGCGCCCGGGTGGAGCTGTGGCGGACGGTCCTGCTGTGGCTGTCGGGCTTCGCGGCCCTGGGGGCGCTGAGCGGGCTGGCGATCGGGATCTGGCGCCTGCGCCTCCGGCGGCGCTACGCGGCCGGGGCCGTCACGCCCTATCGCGGCCTCGCCCGCTGGCACCACCTGTTCGGCCTCGCGGGCGGGATCGGGCTCAGCACCTTCATCCTCAGCGGCTGGATCTCGATGAACCCGAACCGCTGGTTCGCGTCGACCGCGGCGCCCGCCGCCATCGGCGCCGCCTACGCCGGACAGCCTGCGGCCCTCGGCCTCACCGCCGAGGCCCTGCGCGGCTTCGCCGGGCCCGGGACGCGCGCGCTGCGCTTCGTTGCCATCGGCGGCGCGTGGTGGATCATCGCCGACGGCCCGGCCAGCGCCTCGGCGCGCCGTGCGGATGACGGCACGGCCCTCGACGCGGCCGCGATCGCGCGGGCCGCCGGCCCGGCGCTTCCCGGCGGCCTGCGGGCGGCCGCGGAGATGACCGCCTACGACCTCTACTGGTACCCGCACGGGTCCGATCCGCGCCCGCTGCCGGTGCTGCGCCTGCGGTTCGGCGACCCGGACGCCACCTGGCTCCACGTCGATCCCCGGGACGGGACCATCCTCCAGCGCCTGGACCGCTCGGGCCGGATCAACCGCTGGCTGTTCGACGCGGCGCACCGCCTCGACCTGCCCGGGCTCACCGGCAGCCGCCCGCTCCATGACGCGGCGCAGTGGATCCTGAACCTCCTGGCGGCCGGCATCGCCCTGACCGGGCTCGTCGCGGGCTGGCGCAGGCTGCGCCGGACCCTCTCGGCCCAGGAGATCCGATGACCGACGCGACCCTCAGAACCGCGCCGTCAGGAACAGCCGCACGTTCCGCCCCGGCAGCAGGATCTCGTCCTTCTTGAACGAGGTCGAGTTGCGGATGTCGTCGTTCAGCAGGTTGCGGCCCTGGACGCCGAGGGTGATCGCGCTCGCACCGTAGACCGCGGGATCGACGGCCTTGGTGTAGCTCAGCTCGGCGCGCAGGTCGTCGTAGCCGGGGGTCGGCGTCTCGTACACGGCCGTGGCGTCGTGGCTGAAGGCGTGGAGCAGGTTCACCCGCGCGAACCACCCGTCCGCCCGCAGGTAGACGCCGCCGCCGAGCCGGTAGGGTGGGATGCGCGGCACGTTCGCGCCGTTGTCGAACTGGGCGCGGACGAAGTCGAACTGCGCCTCGATCCCGGCGAAGCCGTTGCCCACCGGCACGAGGTCGTACTGGCCGATGATCTCGGCGCCGTAGAAGGTCGCGTTCTGCTGCTGGTAGACGATCTGCCGGTTGTCGGTGCCGACGCCGCAGGAGGCGAAGTCGTCGTCGCAGGTCAGGCCCGTGTAGTTCCGGTAGATGAAGCCGGTGTAGCGGGTGAAGTAGCCGGTGGCGTCGAGGCGGAAGGGTCCCTCGGCCCGGCGGATGCTGGCCTCGACGGTCCGGGCGCGCTCCTTCTTGAGGTTCGGGTTGCCGATCTCGAAGGTCGCGGTGGCGTCGTGCGGGCCCTGCGAGAACAGCTCGTAGCCGGTGGGCCCGCGCTCGACGTAGGAGCCCGTGAGGCTCGCCACGAAGCCAAAGGGCAGGTCCTGCAGGGCGCCGATGCTGGCGCTCTTCGGAGCGAAGCGCCGGGTCCGCGCGTACTGGAACGGCTCCTGGCCGTCGACCGGCACGTAGTCGGCGGGGAACTGCGCCGCCGTGCTCGACAGTCGGTCGACCTCGTAGCGCCCGGCCGCCTGCAGCCGCGTTCCCGGGCGCAGTTCCAGCTCCTCGAACAGGTAGACCGCGTTCGCGCGCGACTCGGTCTTCGGCAGGAACGATTCGAGCTGCGTGTTGATCACGCGCCGGTCCGACTGGAAGCCCAGAGCGCCGGTGAGTCTTCCGAACGCGGTGATGACAGGGACGTGCTGGAGTTCCAGGCGCCCCTCGGCCTCGCGGTTCTTGAAGATCGCCTGGACGCCCTCGATCCCGTCGCCGCCGATCCCGACCTCGTTGTGGCGGTAGGCCGAGTAGCCCGCCCAGTAGCGGATCACCTCGAAGGGCCCGTCGAGCGGGCGGTACTCGCCCCGCGACAGGACCCGGTCCTGGTTCGGGGTCAGGCGGGTCCGGTCCTGCTCGGCGACGCCGCCCGGGATCGCGTAGACCGCGTCGTAGTGGCTGAAGGAGATGCCCGCGAAGCCGCGGTCGCCGATCGCCGAGATGCCGACCGCGCCGCCCTGCGACTCGTTGTAGGAGTTGCGCTGGATCCCCCCGGGAATCGCGTAGCTGTCGTTGGCGGTCTTGAAGCCGTCGGCGTGGACCGCGATGCCGTCGCCGCCGGCATCGACCGTGGCGGCGCCGAGGCGGCCGTTATCCACGCTGGAGAAGCCGCTGGTGACCTGACCCTGCACCCCGTTCGCCGGGATGAAGGTCGGCACTCGGTTGTTGTCGGCCGAGACGACGCCGCCGATGGCCCCCGAGCCGTAGCGCAGGGTCGCGGGGCCGCGGATCACCTCGATCCGGTCGGAGACCAGCGGGTTGACCGGCACGGCGTGGTCCTCGCCGAGGTCGGACACGCCGCCGTTGACGATGCCGTTCTCCTGGATCCGCACTCGGGCATTGTCGAGGCCGCGGATGATCGGCCGGGACGCCGCGCCCGGCGCGTAGGTCGTGCCGGAGATGCCCGGTCGGTCGAACAGGGCGTCGCCCAGGGTCCGCGGCTGGTCGCGCGCGATCTGGTCCTGGGTCACCACCGTCACCGGTGAGAACGTGTTGGTCGCCACCGGCAGGACGCCGATCGGCACCGCCGCATCCGCCGCGACCGCGCCGCGCGACGGCTGGATCGGGCTCGGGCTGGTCACGCTGATCTCGTCGAGGGCGACGGCCTGCTGCGCCCGCGCGGTGGAGGGTGTGAGGAGGCCCGCGCAGACGGTCGAGGACAGGACCGTGCTGGCGAGGAAACCGAAGCGGCGCGAGGGAGGCATCGAGACTCACACAGTGTTATATCATTGCATTGTTGCGCCCCCGCGCTCCAGCGCAAGCGTCAAACCCGCAGCCGCGAGACGCGGCTGAGAAACGTTACATCGTTGCAACATTCCCGTCGCCCGCGTCGCGGCACGATTTCCCGCACCGGGTTGACTTTGAAACGTTATAACATCTTGATGGCGCCATGACCCAGCGCGACCCTCGTCTTCCCGTCACCGTCCTGTCCGGCTTCCTCGGAGCCGGGAAGACGACCCTGCTCAACCACGTGCTCACCAATCGCGACGGCCGCCGCGTCGCCGTGATCGTCAACGACATGAGCGAGGTGAACATCGACGCGGACCTGGTCCGCGCCGGGGGCGCCGACCTGTCCCGGACCGACGAGACGCTCGTCGAGATGACCAACGGCTGCATCTGCTGCACCCTGCGCGACGACCTGCTCGCCGAGGTGCGGCGGCTGTCGGAGACGGGTCGGTTCGACTACCTGCTGATCGAGGGGACCGGCATCGCCGAGCCGCTCCCGGTCGCCTCGACCTTCTCGTTCCGCGACGAGGCCGGGCGGTCCCTGTCGGATCTCGCCCGGCTCGACACGATGGTCACGGTGGTCGACGCGGTGAACCTGCTCAAGGATTACGGCTCGGCCGCCTTCCTGCGCGAGCGCGGCGAGACCGCCGGCGCCGAGGACACGCGCACGCTCGTGGACCTGCTGGTGGAGCAGATCGAGTTCGCCGACGTGGTGGTGATCAACAAGGCGCACGACGTCTCCGCGGAGCATCTCGCGCTGGTCCGCTCCGTCGTGCGGGGCCTGAACGCCGATGCCCGCATCCTCGAGACCGATCACGGGCGCGCGCCGCTCGCCGAGATCCTCGACACCGGCCTGTTCGACGAGGAGAAGGCGCAGCAGCACCCGCTCTGGTTCAAGGAACTCTACGGCGCCCACGCGCACGTGCCGGAGACCGAAGCGTACGGCATCGCCTCCTTCGTCTACCGGGCCCGGCGGCCCTTCGACCCGGAGCGCTTCAACGCCTTCGTCAACACCACCTGGCCGGGCCTGATCCGCGCGAAGGGCCACTTCTGGCTCGCGACCCGGCCGGACTGGGTCGGCGAGTTCTCCCTGGCGGGCGCCGTGGCCCGGGTCTCGGCGATGGGGTTCTGGTGGTCGGCCGTGCCGCGGCGGCGCTGGCCGGAGGCGCCCGAGTTCCGGCTGCGCCTCCAGGACGTCTGGAGCGAGGTCTGGGGCGACCGGCGGCAGGAGCTGGTCTTCATCGGCACCGGCATGGACGCGGCGGCGCTCACGGCGGCGCTGGACGCCTGCCTGATCGAGACCGGTGCGGACCGGGAGCCGTTCGATCCCGCGCCCTATCGCGGCCTGCCGGACCCGTTCCCGGCGTGGCGGCGCGCGGCCTGAGGCCGGCGGTCAGGTCGCCAGCGCCTCGGCCTCGTCCTCGGCCTCGATCTCGGCATCCGCCTCGGCCGTCTGACCGGAGGCGCCGGCCGCCTCCGCGAGGCCGCGGGCCGCCTTCCGCAGGAGCTTCCGGAGCCGGCGGCGATCGGTCTTGTCGAGGTGGTCGAGTAGTTCGGCCTCGACCTCCTCCTGGATCCGCTCGATGGCCTCGGCCTTGGCTCGGCCGGCCTCCGTGAGCTGGACCCGGACCACGCGGCCGTCGCCCGATTCGGCCCGGCGCTCGACGATGCCGAGGGCCGCGAGCCGCGTCACGGTCTTGGAGGCGGTGGGCGGCCGGACGCGCAGCAGGGCGGCGAGATCGCCCATCGTCATCGTGCCGGCCGCGGCCAGCGCCTGCACCACCTGCTCCTGCCCGGCGAACAGGCCGAGCTTGGCCAAGCGGTCGCCGGTCCGCGCCCGGTGCAGGCGCGCCGCCTGGACCAGGGCCCAGCCGACGCTGCGCACGCCGGGTGGCCGCAGCTTCTTGGACGGCAGGCCGAGCACGGCGGCCGCCTCGTCCTGGTGATCGCGCTTCTGCTTGTCGCCCACCGGAGCGCTCGAATTAGTGCCGGCGGCCGCCGGACGATCCTGAATCTGCACCGTCCACCCCCATCAAGCGGCCGCCCAGGTCCCTGTGGCGACGACCGGTGACGGTGCGATGACGGGGCTCGCGCGGAGGTCCGCTCAGCAGTGCATGAGACGCTGGAGCCGGTCCAGGATGTCCTCGCCGGTGCAGGGACGGGCGATGAACTCGGCGTGCTTGGGCATGCGGGCCGGGTCGGGCGAGGCGCGCCCGGACACGATCAGGATCGGCAGTTGCGGCCGCGCCTCGGCCACGGAACTCGCGAGGTCGAAGCCGTCCGTCTTGCCCGAGAGCTGCACGTCCGTGACGAGCCCGCAAATGTCCGGGCGCGCCTGCAGGATGCTCAGCGCCCGCTCGGCCGAGGCGCACTGAACGGTGTCGTAGCCGCCTTCCTCCAGCACGTCCCCGAGGTCCATGATCGTCAGCGCCTCGTCCTCGACGAGGAGGATTACCGGCCGATCGCCGCTCGAACCCGTCTGCTCGCTCGCCACTGTGTACTCCCTCCGGCAGCACCCGGCCGCGCGGGCCGCCGCACGCATCTCCAGCCGTAGGCCCAACGGCAGAAACGGTCCCGGGTTGCAGGCTGGTACTGGGGCTCGTCACGGGAAAGTGGGATGCGCGGGCGTCACGGCGATGACGGCGCCAGCTCGACCACCACCCCGGCGACGGCCTCGATCAGCCGGTCGAGATCCGCCGCACCGATCGTGAGGGCCGGGGTGAGGTAGACGATATCGCCGAAGGGCCGCACCCAGACGCCGCGGGCGAGCAGGGCCGCCTTCAGGACGGCCAGATC
The DNA here is from genome assembly GCF_053345825.1 of Methylobacterium sp. C33D. Lineage (NCBI taxonomy): Bacteria > Pseudomonadati > Pseudomonadota > Alphaproteobacteria > Hyphomicrobiales > Methylobacteriaceae > Methylobacterium > Methylobacterium sp. C33D. The sequence goes on along the minus strand of NZ_JBKFAV010000011.1, from coordinate 91,754 downwards.
GGGCGCCCGCGCGAACTGGACCGCGCCGATGGCCCCGAGGACCCGGACATCGGCCACGCCGGGCACCCGCCGCAGCGGCTCCAGCCCCGCGGCGAGGCGCTCCGCGATGGCGCGGGCCTGGGTCAGGCGCGGCTCGGTCTCGAACAGGTCGAGGCTGGCATTGGCCGCCGCGCAGGCGAGGGGATTGGCCATGAAGGTCGGGCCGTGCATCAGCGCCGCCGCCGGATCCTCGGACCAGAACGCCGCGAACACCTCGGTGCGGGCGACCGTGGCGGCGAGCGCCATCGTGCCGCCCGTGAGCGCCTTTGACAGGCACAGGATGTCGGGCACGATCCCCGCCTGCTCGCAGGCGAACAGGCTGCCGGTGCGCCCGAAGCCGGTGAAGATCTCGTCGGCGATAAGCGGCAGCCCGTGGCGGCGGGCCAGGCGGGCGACCGTCGCGAGCACCTCCGGCGGGTGCGTGCGCATCCCGCCGGCACCCTGGACCAGCGGCTCGACGATCACCGCCGCCAGGGTGTCGCGATGGGCCGCCAGGGCGGCATCGAGCGCCGCGGTCTCGGCCGCGCCCCGCGGCAGGTCGCAGAAGATCTGGCTCGGCAGGTAGGCACCGAAGCGGCGGTGCATGCCCTCCTCGGGGTCGCAGACCGACATCGCCCCCATCGTGTCGCCGTGGTAGCCGCCGCGGAACGCGAGGACCTTCGTCCGCCCGGTGACGCCGCGGTTGATCCACATCTGTGCCGCCATCTTGAGCGCGACCTCGACGGCGACCGAGCCCGAATCGCTGAGGAAGACGTGGTCGAGACCGCCCGGCAGCAGGGCGGCGAGCCGCCGGGCCAGGGCCTCCGCCGGTGCGTGGGTCAGGCCTCCGAACATCACGTGCGGCATGCGCGCGAGCTGGTCGGCCACCGCGCCCGCTATGTGCGGGTGATTGTAGCCGTGCACGGCGGTCCACCAGGAGGCGATGCCGTCCACGAGCTCGCGGCCGTCGGCGAGGCGGATGCGGGTGCCGTGAGTCGCGACCGCCTCCAGGGGCGGCGCCGCGCGGTGCATCTGCGTGTAGGGCCGCCAGAGATGGCCTGCGGGCGCTGCGAGGGTCATGCCTCCGGCATGGTGGGGCCTCGGACGGCGGTCAAGGGTCCGGCACCGGGCGCTTGACTTTGCCGGCGCGGCACCGCCCATCCCCGTCCCCATGGACAGCCTCGACGCCTTCGCCACCGGGAAACTCGACGCCCTCGAGGCCGGCAGCCTGCGCCGCAAGCTGGTGCCGACGGAGCGCGGCGCCGGCGCCGCGGCGGCGCGGCGGGGACGGGCGCTCGTCTCCTTCTCGTGCAACGATTATCTCGGCCTCTCGCACCACCCGCGGGTGATCGCGGCGGCTCAGGCGGCCGCGGCGTCCCACGGGGCGGGGGCGGGCGGGTCGCGGCTCGTGACCGGCGATCATCCCCATCTCGGCGCGCTGGAGGCCGGCCTCGCCCGCCACAAGGGCACGGAGGCCGCGCTGGTCTTCGGCAGCGGCTACCTCGCCAATCTCGGCATCACCCCGGCGCTCGCCGGGCGGGGCGATCTCGTCCTGCTGGACGAACTGTCCCACGCCTGCATGTGGGCGGGCGCGCGGCTCTCGGGCGCGCGGGTCCAGACCTTCCGCCACAACGATCCCGGCGACCTCGCGGCGCGGCTCGCCGAGCACCGGCCGCACCACGGGCGCGCCCTCGTGCTCACCGAGCGGGTCTTCAGCATGGACGGCGACCGGGCGCCGCTCAGCGACATCCTGGCCATCGCCGAGTCCTTCGACGCCTGGACGCTGGTGGACGATGCCCACGGCATCGGCGTGGTCGAGGACGGACCGCGCGCGCCCCTCGAGATGGGCACCCTGTCGAAGGCGCTCGGCTCCTACGGCGGCTATCTCTGCGCCTCGCGCCCGGTCGTCGACCTGATGACGAGCCGCGCCCGCAGCTTCGTCTACACCACCGGCCTGCCCCCGGCCTCGGCCGCCGCTGCCCTGGAGGCGCTGGCGATCCTGGAGGCGGAGCCCGACCGCCGGGCCCGTCCGCTCGCCCTGGCCCGGCGCTTCACCGCCCGCCTGGGCCTGCCGGAGGCCGAGAGCGCGGTCGTGCCGGTGCTGGTCGGCGAGGCGCAGAGGGCGCTCGACATCTCGGCGGCGCTGGAGGCGCAGGGCTACCTCGTGGTGGCGATCCGGCCGCCGACCGTGCCGGCCGGGACGGCGCGGCTGCGGGTCGCCTTCTCGGCCGCCCACGACGAGGCCCAGGTCGACGCCCTCGCGGAGGCCGTGGCCGCCCTGATCGACTGAGCGCGGGCGCTTCCCGGTGATCGCGCCGATTCTCAGAGCTGCGGACAGAACGAGCGGCTGCGGACACCGTTCGTCTCTGCGGGCGCGGCGAAGCGATCCTGGGCGGCGCGACCTCTGAGATCCGCGGCGCTACACCGGATCGCTTCGCCGCGCCCGCAAAGACGGTGAGGGCTTGGCGACAACCTGCTAAGGCGTTTCGCGCACCGAGAACCCGATCCGGCCGCCGGAGGTCGGGCGACACCATCGAGAGGACGACGCCATGGACGCCACCGCGCTGCGAGCCCTCCAGGCTCCGATCAAGGACAAGTACCGCACCGCGCCGGACGCGGCGGTCATCACCTTGAAGGCCAGGGGCACGCTGGACGACACCAAGATCGCCTGCAAGGTCGAGACGGGCCGCGCCATCGCGGAGGCCGGGCTGCATCCGGCCACGGGCGGCTCGGGCGCGGAGCTGTGCTCGGGCGACATGCTGCTGGAGGCGCTGGTCGCCTGCGCGGGCGTGACGCTCAAGGCGGTGGCCACAGCCCTGGAGATCCCGCTGCGCGCCGGCACGGTCAGCGCCGAGGGCGACCTCGATTTCCGCGGCACCCTCGGAGTCGACAAGGAGGCGCCGGTGGGCTTCCGGAGCATCCGCCTGTTCTTCGAGCTCGACACCGACGCGCCGGAGGACAAGCTCGCCCAGTTGCTGAAGCTGACCGAGCGCTACTGCGTGGTCTTCCAGACTCTCAACCACAAGCCGGAACTGTCGGTCGCTGCGACGACGGCCTGACGGAGGGCAGCATGGCGGGCGGCATCACCCAGGCCGAGTACTGGAACGGCGAGGTCGGGACGCGCTGGGCGCGCAATCAGGCCGTCCTCGACGCGATGTTCGTCCCGCTGACGGAGGCGCTCTTCGCCCGCGCGGGGCTCGGTCCGGGCGAGACGGTGCTCGACATCGGCTGCGGCGCGGGTGCCACGACCCTGGAGGCGGCGCGCCGGGTCGGGCCCGGCGGCGGCGTGACGGGCGCCGACATCTCGGCGCCGCTCCTCGCCGTGGGGCGGGATCGCGCCGAGGCGGAGCCGCCCGGCGCCGCCCCGATCCGGTTCGTCGAGGCCGATGTCGAGGCGGCCGATCTCGGCCGGTTCGACCGGGTCGTGTCGCGGTTCGGCGTGATGTTCTTCCCGGATTCCGCCCGCGCCTTCGCCAACGTGCGCCGGATGCTCCGGCCGGGCGGCCGGATGACCTTCCTGTGCTGGCGAGCCCTCTCGGAGAACGCGTGGGTGGGCGTGCCGCGCGACGCGGTGCTGCCGCTCCTGCCGGAGGTGCCGCCGCCGCCGCGGCCCGACACGCCGGGGCCGTTCCGCTTCGCCGACGCCGACCCGCTCGTCGCGCTCCTGCGCGGGGCCGGGTTCGACGCCGTCACCTGCGACGCCCTCGACCGGGACATCGTCCTCGGGCAGGGCGAGACCGACGCGGCGGCGATCGCGGCGGCCACCCACGTCGCCCTGAACCTCGGGCCGAGCTCGCACCTCGTCCGCGAGGCCGCGCCGGAGCTTCGGGCGCGCGCCGAGGCGGCCGTGGCGGAGGCCCTCAGTCGGCACGCGGCGGGCGGCGCCGTGCGCCTGCGCGCCGCCTGCTGGCTCGTTCAGGCGGGCTAGGTTCCGCGCCGCGACCCCGGACATCCCGCTGTCCTGGGTGACTGCGCCGCGCGCGCGATGACGGAAGGGTGCGGCAGCCGCCGAGGTCGAGCGGAGGTCGATCGGAACGGTATCAGAGCCCCAGGGCGCCGCCGTCCGAGCGCGGGTCGTGGGTCGCCTCGATCCGCCCGTTCCGGGGATGGCAGACCAGCATGCCCGCGTGGCCGAGTGAGTCGATGTAGGAGCCGCCGAGCTCCTCGATCTCGTGGCCGAGGCGGCCGAGGGCCGCGATGCAGGCCGGATCGAACCGGTCCTCCACCTTCACGCTGAGGGAGGGCGCCCCCCAGGTCCGCCCGTAGAGCAGGCGCGGCGCGTCGACCGCGTCCGCCACCGACATCCCGTAATCGGCGTAGCGGGTGAAGATCTGCGCCTGGAACTGCGGCTGCCCGTCGCCGCCCATGCTGCCGTAGCTCATCACCCGCCCGTCGTCGAAGGCGGCGAGCGCCGGGATCAGCGTGTGGAACGGGCGCCGGCCCGGCTCCAGCGGGTTCACGGCCTTCGGGTCGAGGGAGAACGACATGCCCCGGTTCTGCCAGCAGATGCCGGTGGCGGGCAGGACCGTCCCGGAACCGTACTCCCAGTAGACCGACTGGATGTAGGAAACGGCGAGGCCGTCCTTGTCGATCGCACCCATCCAGACCGTGTCGCCGTGGCCCGGATCGGGCAGGGGCACCCGGGCGGCGCGGCCCATATCGACGAGCGCGGCCTCGCGGGCGAGCCGGTCCGGGGTCAGGAAGGTGGCGGGGTCGTGCCGCAGGCGGGCGAAGTCGGTCACCACGCGGTCGCGGATCACGAAGGCCCGCTTCGTCGCCTCGATCAGCCCGTGGTAATGGGCGGTGGTCTCGGGCTCGGCGATGTTCAGCCGGTCGAAGATCCCGAGGATCAGGAGAGCCGCGAGCCCCTGGGTCGGCGGCGGGAAGTTGTAGAGCGTCGCGTCGCGGCGGCGGATCGACAGGGGCGCGCGCTCGACCGCCGCGAAGGATTCCAGATCCGCGCGGGTGACCGGCGCGCCGAGCCGCTCCAGGTCGGCGGCGATCTCACGGCCGATATCGCCGCGGTAGAAATCGCCGAGGCCCGCATGGGCGAGCTGCTCCAGGGTGGCGGCGAGCAGCGGGAGGCTCCGGGTCTCGCCGGCCGGGAAGGGCTTGCCCGCCTTCAGGAACGTCCGCGCGAAGTTCGGGGCGTCGTGGAGCGTGTCGAGTTCCTGGGGCACGTAGCGCGCCTCCGACGGTGAGACCGGGACGCCGGCCCGCGCCTGCGCGATCGCGTCGGCGAGCAGGGTCTCCAGCGGGAGGCGGCCGCCCAGCGCCCGCGCCAGCTCCAGGGCGAGGCGCCAGCCGCCCACCGCGCCCGCGACCGTGACCATCGCGTCGGGGCCGCGGGCCGGGATCGCGTCGAGCTCCTTCTCCCGGTAGCGCGGGATCGTGGCGAGGCGCCCGGCCGGGCCGCAGGCCTCGATGCCGCGCACCCGGCCGCCGCGCTCGCGCACCAGCCAGAAACCGTCGCCGCCGATGCCGTTCATGTGCGGGTACACCACCGCGATGGAGGCGGCCATCGCCACCATCGCCTCGATGGCGTTGCCGCCCTGCGCCAGGACGGTCTGGCCGGCCCGGGCGGCGAGGCTGTGGGGCGCGGCGACGGCGGCGGACGTGAAGACGGGAGTCTCGGGCATCGACGGTCCTGTGGTGTACCGGCCGCAGGGTTAGGCGAGCGCGCGGCTCCTGCAAAGGTCGGGCGTGTTCGACCAGCGCGCCGTGCTATGCTCTCGCCCGTACCGTCACCGACAAGCGGGCCCATGGTCCGGAAGCTCACAGCCTGGTTGGCCCTGGCCCTGTCGGCCGTGCCCGCCGCCGCCCAGCAGCGCGCGCCCACGGTCTTCGAGGGCGCGGGCGCCGATCCGCGCGTCTCGGTCTCCCAGCCGGAAACCACCAGCCAGGCCTCCGGCGGCTACGTCCGCTCGGTCGAGCCCTATCTCGGGCCGCTCGGCGATCCGCTGGGGATCCGCCCGGTCCTGAAGGAGCGGGGCATCGAGTACAGCCTGACCTACATCGTCGACGTGCTCGGCAACCCGGTCGGCGGCCTGCGGCAGGGCGCGATCGTCGAGGACCGCCTCAACCTGCGCCTCAACCTCGACCTCGACCGGCTCGCGGGCTGGGAGGGGGCGACGGTCCACGCCAACGCCTACTTCATCCACGGCACCGGCCTGTCGCGCTACTACGTCGGCAACCTGCTCACGACGAGCGTCATCGAGGCGCTGCCGTCCACGCGGCTCTACGTGCTCTGGTTCGACCAGAGCCTGATGGACGGAAAGCTCGGGATCCGGATCGGCCAGCAGGCCGCCGATACCGAGTTCTTCGTCAGCCAGACCGCGACCCTGTTCGTGAACTCGACCTTTGGCTGGCCGGCCATCACCGGGCTCGACCTGCCGAGCGGCGGCCCGGCCTACCCGCTCGCGGCGCCGGCGATCCGGGCCAAGTACGTGCCGGGCAACGGCTTCTCCCTGCAGGTCGGCCTCTACGACGGCGATCCGGCCGGCGCGAACCGCCCCGGTCGGGATCCGGAGGCGCAGCGCCTCGACCGGACGGGCACGAATTTCCGCCTGCGCGATCCGGCCCTGATCATCGCCGAGGCGACCTACGCGTACAACATCGCGCCCGGCGCCCGCGGATTGCCGGGCGACATCACCCTCGGCGGCTGGCAGCATTTCGGCCGGTTCGACAGCCTGCGCTTCGACATCACCGGCGTGCCGCTGGCCGACCCGAACGCCACCGGGATCGGCCGGCCGGTGCGCGGCAATGCCGGCCTCTACGCGATCTACGACCAGACCCTCTACCGGGAATCCGGCAAGGACGACGAGGGCCTGGGCTTCTTCGTGCGCGCGGCGTGGTCGCCCACGCGTTCGAGCCTCATCGACGCCTACTTGGATACCGGCCTCGCCTACAAGGGCCTGTTCGAGGGTCGCGACGACGACACGGTCGGACTCAGCTTCGCCTACGCCCGCATCGGCGACGATGCCCAGCGGGCCGACCGGGACACGATCCTCTACACCGGGATGCCGATGCCCCGGCGCCGCGCCGAGGCGGTGATCGAGGCGACCTATCAGGCGGTGGTCGTGCCGGGCTTCACCGTGCAGCCCGACGCGCAGTACGTCATCCGGCCGGGCGCCGGGATCGCCGGTCCGGACGGCCGCCGGCTGCGCAACGCGGCGGTGTTCGGCCTGCGCGCGACCGTGCAGTACTGAGCCGGCCTGCGACCGCGGCACCCGGAACGCTCCCGGGACCCAGCCTCTTTCAGCAGCATGTTGATTTTCGAGTGGGTCGTCGGCGTCCTGTTCGGTGCCGTCCTCCTGGCCGGCGTCGCGCGCCGGTTCGGGGCGCCGTATCCCGCCTTCCTGGCACTGGGCGGCGTGGGCCTCGCCTTCGTCCCCGGCGTCCCGAACCTGCGGCTCGATCCCGAACTGGCGCTCGCCCTGTTCCTGGCACCGGTCCTGCTCGACGCCGGGTTCGACGCCTCCGTGCGGGACCTGAAGGAGAACTGGCGCCCGGTGCTCGGGCTCGCGGTCGGGGCCGTCGCGGTGACGGCCGTCGCGGTCGCGGTCGTGGCGCGGCTCGTCGTGCCGGACATGCCGCTCTCCGCCTGCATCGTGCTGGGCGCCGTGGTCGCGCCGCCCGACGCCGTGGCGGCGCTGGCCGTGCTCAAGCACGCGCCGATGCCGCACCGGCTCGCCACGATCCTGCGCGGCGAGAGCCTGCTCAACGACGCGGCCTCGCTGCTGATCTACCGGCTCGGCGTGACGGCCGCGATGGCCGGCACCTTCCACCCGGCGGAGGTGGCGCCGGCCTTCCTCCTGGGCGTGGTCGCGAGCCTCGCCGTCGGCCCCTGCCTCGGCCTGCTGTTCGTGGCCGTGACCCGGCGCGTGACCGATCCGGCGAGCGCGATCGTGCTGCAATTCGTCGCCGCCTTCGGGATCTGGCTCGCCGCGGAGCGGCTGGAGCTGTCGGGCGTCCTGACCATCGTGACCTTCGCGGTGACGGTCGCCCGCCGGGCCCCCGGCGTCACCGCGCCGCGCGCCCGGGTGATCTCCTACGCGGTCTGGGACACGGCGGTGTTCGTGCTCAACGTCCTGGCCTTCGTGCTGATCGGCATCCAGATCGACCCGATCCGGGAGCGGCTCAGCGGCGCGGACGCGTGGCAGGCGCTGGTCCTCGCGGGCGCGACCTTCGCCACCGTGGTGCTGACCCGCCTCGCCTGGGTGATGCCGACCACCGGGATCCGCGGCTTCGGCCTCCGGCAGGCCGGCGCCCCGGCGCGGCTGGGCCCGGGGATCGCCCTGTCGTGGGCGGGCATGCGCGGGATCGTCACCGTGGCGGCTGCCCTGGCGCTGCCCGCCGCGTTCCCGCACCGGGATCTCGTGGTGGTCACGGCGTTCGTCACGGTGCTCGGCACCCTGATCGTCCAGGGCCTGACCCTGCGGCCGCTGCTCGCCCGTCTGCGGCTGGAGGACGACGATCCGGTGGGCCGGGAGACCGGTTGGGCCCGCGCCGCGGCCTACGAGGCCGCCCTGGAGAGCCTCGCCGACGCGGAGAACGAGCCGGCGACCGACGCCCTGCGCGCCGAGTTCCGCGCGGCCCTCGCGGAGGCCGAGGCGCACGACGAGGGCCTGGCGCCGGAGAGCCTGCCGGCGGATGCCGCGCGGCGGCGCGCCGTCGAGGCCGCCCGCGACGCGGTGCTCGCCCTGCGCCGCCAGGGCCGGATCGGCGACGACGCCTACTACCTGCTGGAAGAGGAGTTCGACTGGGCCGAGCTCAGCGCGACCCCGCGCGCGGAGACCTGAGCGCGCGCCCCGTCAGACGCCCTTGCGCGCCGCGATCCGGGCCTCGATCGCGTCCCAGACGGCGACCGACAGGTCGGGGCCGCCGAGCCGCTGGATCGCCCGGATGCCGGTGGGGGAGGTGACGTTGATCTCGGTGAGGTGCCCGTCGATCACGTCGATGCCCACCAGGATCAGGCCCCGCCGCGCCAGTTCCGGCCCGATCGTGGCGCAGATCTCGCGCTCGCGGTCGGTCAGCTCGGAGGCGGAGGCGGCGCCGCCGCGCACCATGTTCGAGCGGATGTCGTTCGCGGCCGGGACGCGGTTGACCGCCCCCATCGGGACGCCGTCGACCAGGATGATGCGCTTGTCGCCCTCGGTGACCCGGTCGAGGTAGCGCTGCACGACCCAGGCCTCCCGGAAGGTCGTGGCGAACAGGTCGAACATCGAGCCGAAATTCGGGTCCTTCTCGGTGACCTTGAACACGGCCGCGCCGCCGTGCCCGTGCAGCGGCTTCATCGCCACGGTCCCGTGCTCAAGCCGGAAGGCCTCGATCTCCGCCTTGTCGCGGCTGATCAGGGTCGGCGGCATCAGCTCGGGGAAGTCGAGGACGAACAGCTTCTCGGGCGCGTTGCGCACCTCGAAGGGATCGTTGACCACGAGCGTCTCCGGATGGATCCGCTCAAGCATGTGGGTGGCCGTGATGTAGGCCATGTCGAAGGGCGGGTCCTGGCGCATCAGCACCACGTCCGCCTCGGCGAGGTCGAGCCGTTCCGGCGGCGCCAGGGTGAAGTGCGCGCCCTCGACGTCCTGCACGGTCAGCCGCTCGACGCGGGCGGTCACGCGCCGGCCCTGCATCGAGAGCCGGTCGGGCGTGTAGTAGACGAGCGCGTGCCCCCGCCGCTGGGCTTCCAGCAGCAGGGCGAAGGTGGTGTCACCCGCGATCCGGATATTCTGGATCGGGTCCATCTGGACCGCGACGGTCAGGCTCATACCAAACGCCCCTCGCCAACGGCGGGCAACTCGACCAAGTCCCGTCTCAATCGTCGGACAGGGACTTGCTGCCCGTGCGCTTGTCGTAGTCGCCGATCGCGGACCGGCACTCGGGGGACAGGCGCTTGCGGTTGCGCATCATGCAGCGATCCGCGTCCTGACTGTTCGGATCGACGCCCGCGCAGAGGCGGAAATAGTCGTTCGCGCAGCCGAGCTGCAGGCCCTGGTCCTCGCGTTGGGCGTAGGCGGGGCCGGCGGTCAGCGCGGACAGCGCGGACAGCGCCAGCGCCGCGATGGCCAGCCCGCGGCGGCGGGAGGCGCGCAGGGATCGTTCCGGAACCAGTCGCATTCAGCGGTGTCCTCAATCTCGATCGGGCGGGGAGCCGACGCGGCGGTCCCGCCATCGCCCGTGCCCGGCATATCGGTCGGGCCGGGCGGTAGGCAAGCGTCGAGGGTCCCGAGGGGTTCCGCGCGGCAACGTCGCGGCCACGCTTCGCCGCGGTGTGGCGCGCGGGTCGCACAGCGGGTCGCACGATGGGTCGCCGGGCGCCGCCGCCCGGCGGGACGGGCCGCACATAAGAAGGCCCCGTCCGGGATCGGACAGGGCCTCAAGTCGAAGGGAGGAAACGCCCGCCATGGGCACGGACAGCTACGCAATTCACGCGCCAACTCCCGCCAGCACCGCGTTTCCCGGCCGGAGCCCGGAAAGACTCCGTTAACCACGTCGTGCTGGATTGTTTCGGTAGCCCTTGCCGACGCCCTCCGAAGGGCCCGGGCCAGATGCTCGGACCGCCGACAGGAGCCGGAGACCATGACCCTTTTCAAGCCGCTGGAGACCGGCGAAACCCGTTCGTCGAAGCCCGCCGCCGATCCGACGCGCCGCGCGGCCGCGTCCGCGACCCTGATCCCGTTCCCGGGCGCGGAGGCGCGGCGGACCTGCCGGATCCCGCGCTCCGGCGAGCGGCGCGGCGAGATCCTCCTGTTCCTCGGCGTGCGCTACGAGCGCCTCGCGTCCTGAGGACGTCCCCGCGCATGTCCCTCCGGCCGCGCGACACCACCGACGGTTCTCCCATGTCTGCCCCGGATCGCCGCCCGCTCGGCCACGCGCGCACCGCGCTGCGCCTCGCTCCCGCCGGGGCCGCGCTGGCCCTGCTCGCGGCCTGCACCCAGAGCGGCGATTTCGGCCGGCCGCGCACGGGGGTCTGGAACGGGCTGATCGACACGACGGGCAGCTTCAGCACCCGGGATCGCGGGCGCCTGCTGCTCGATTCCGGCCTGACCGACGACGAACAGGCCTTGCGCGACCGCGCGTGGCGGTTCGTCGAGCCTGCCAGCAGCTTCACGGCCTTCCAGGACACGGTGTTCGGCCTCGCCAGCGCCCACGCGCTCCCGCCGACATGGCGCTACGAGGAGGTCGGCGCCTATTACGAGGCGCTGACCGGGGAACCGTCCCGCTCACCCGTCTCCCGCTACCGGAAGCTCAGCGACGACGCGACCGCCGATGCCCGGCTGATCCCGCTCTTCGTGGCGCTGGCCGCCCGCGTCATCGACGCGGATGCCGCGCGGCTGCGCAGCCTGCCCTTCGCCAGGACCCTCGACGACGCGGCCGTACGGGATGCCGTCCAGCGGGTCGCCGAGAACCGCTGCCTGATCGCCTGGGTGCGGTTCGAGGCCGGCCTGCGGCTCGCCCGCTACCGGTTCGCCCTGGAGCACCTGTTCGCCGCGGCGCCGGCACCGGAATCGGTCTCGGCCGAGCGCTCCATCCTGATGCTGGCCGCGCGCCGCAACCTGCTCGACCCGCTCCTCCCGCCGGACGCCGCGGCCCGGTGCGGCCTGGGGCCGGCTCCGCTGCCGCCCCCGCCGCCGGTGGCGCAGTCGGCGCCGCTGGTGGTGAAATACTGAGCGCTCGAGGCCGCCCGAGGATGAGGGTCGTGCCGCGCGGATGGCCGGAAGCCGCCCCCGGCCGGCCCTAGTACTTGAGCCCCGTATCGCAGAGCACGGTCACGGCAACGGCGTCGTGCGGGAGACGCCCGGACGACAGCAGCGCGACCGTCGCGGCGACGTTGGCCGCGGCCGAGTAGCCGACATGCAGGCCCTCCCGCGTCGCCAGGGCGTGCCGCCACTCCTCGGCCGCCGCGTCGGTCACCGGGATGGACAGGTCCATGAGGCCGGCCGTCCAGTGCGGCGGGACGCTGCCGTAGCCGGTGCCCTGGATGAGGTGCCGGTGCTTCGTGACCGGCGATCCGCCGAGGGGCTGACAGCCCGCCGGCTCGACCGCGGCGCAGATCAGGGACGGGTTGCGCGCGCGCAGCACCGCGGCCACGCCGAGGAAGGTCGCGCCCGTGCCCACGGCCGCCACCCAGGCATCGACCCGGCCGGACGATTGCGCCCAGATCTCCGGTCCGGTCGTCTCGCGATGCGCGCGCAGCCCCTCCGGCGCGTGGAACTGGTCGACGTAGAAGCCGCCTCGCTCGGCCGCGACGCGCTCCGCCGCGTCCGCGGCCGCCCGCACGTCGGCGCCGGTGACCTGCCCCGGGACGCCGTCCACCTGCGGCACCCGCACGACCTCCGCCCCGAGCGCCTCGAGCATCCGCACGCGCTGCAGACTGTTCCCCGCCGACATCGTGACCACGAGCGGGTGCCCCAGGGCCGCGCAGGCCACCGCGAGGCCGGCCCCCATGTTGCCGCTGGTCATCTCGACGACGGGCGCCCCCGCCGCCAGGCGGCCGTCCGCGCGCGCGGCCAGCAGGATGGCGCGGGCGGCGCGGTCCTTGACGCTGCCGCCGGGCTGCACGAACTCGGCCTTCGCGAGGAGGCGGCCCGGACCGGGATGGACGCGGTCGAGGGCGACGAGCGGCGTGTTGCCGATCAGATCGAGGGCGGATCGCGCGATCCCGGCGGCCGAGGACGGCATCGTCGCGGCGGCTGCGGTCATCGCGTCGGCGGGGCCGGCGCCGCCGCCCGGGAGAAGGCGGGGCCGCGGGGGCGCGGCACCGGCCGACCGGCGCCGCGAACCCGTGCGGCGTCCTCCCTCAGCGTCCCGCCCCCTTGCCCGACGCGTCCTTGCCGGCCGCATCCTTGCCGGTGGCGTCCTTGACCGCCGGCGCATCGTCCGTCGGCGTGTCGGTGGTGCAGGAGACGGCCTGGACGGCGGCGTTGGCGGCGGGCCTCTGGCTCGGGAGACCGGCGATCACCCGCACCACCACGAAGCCGCGCGCGTCGGGCGCGACGATGCGCACGTCGCGGCTCGGGTCGTTCTCGTCGTCGTCGGCCAGCGCCTCGTCGTACTGGGCGCGGGTCAGGATCACGAGGTCGAGGGCCCCGCGGACCGCGGCCTGATCGGTCACCGCATAGAAGGCCCCGCGGCGGGCATGCGCGGCGAGCGACAGCGATAGCGGACCGGTGCGGGCCGAGACGCGCATGGGCCCGTCCGCGAGGTTGTAGGCGCAGACGCCCACGGCGACCGCCGGGTCCGTAATCGGCAGCCACGCCTCGGGCGGGGACGGGTCGTCGCCGGTCGCGACCGCGTAGATCGATTGCGGATGGTCCAGGTTCTCGCTGGTGCGGGCGCGCGAGACGGCGTCGGTCTCCGACAGGGCGGGGATCGCCAGGACGGCCGCGATGTGGACGATCCCGGCGAGCACGAGGCCGATCAGCGTGGCGTAGACGAAGCGCAGGCTCACGGGGCGCATCCCACACGCGTGATGGCCGGCACGGAACCCCGGTCGAGGGATCCGACACTGGCGGCGACCGGCGTGTCGTACAGGCGCAGGGCGAGGCGGACCGGCCCGCTCGCCCGCGGGCTCGGGAGCCAGTTGCCCGGCTGGACATCCGGCGCGAGCGTGATCGTGAACCGCCCGTCGGCCGTTCGAAGCACTTCCGTGGACGTGAAGCCCTCGCGCAGGGGCGCGCGGCCGGGCTCGCGCGGGCCGCGCCCGGCGACCGTGACGGTCCAGGCGCGGGCGGGCGGCGTCGCGCCGCCGATCTGGTACGTGCAGGTGGCGTCGAGCGCCTGCCCGGCATCGTCGACCGCCGCCGTCAGCAGAAGGCCCTCACCGACCGCCAGGGGGATCTCGCCGCGGCGCGCGTTGACGGCGCGGGTGTAGGGATCGGCATTCGCCGCGCCGGCCCGCGGCCAGGCGGTCCAGGCGCCGACCTGCACGCCGCCGAACGGGTACCCGCCGCTCGTGGCCCAGTCGGCGCTGGCCAGTCCCAGGACGGCGCCGAGCGCCAGGGCGTAGGCGGCGAGGCCGGCGATCGAACTCTTTCGCCAGAGGCGCAGGACGAAGCGTGCCGCGCCGCTGCGCGGGGCGCCGGCGAACGCGGAGGTCCGGCCGAGCACGTCGGGGATCGTGAGCTTCATGCGCTCACCGGACCTCGGTGAAGCCGCCGACCGGGCGACCGCCCTCGGCGACCTCGCGCAGCTGACCCGACGGCGCCGCCGCCCGGTCGCCGGGCTTCCGGCCGGTCTTCGGGGCGTCTCCGGCGCCGGCGGGCGCGTCCGGCGCCGATCCGGGGGCGCGCTCGACGGTGCGGAACAGGCCGTTCAGGCCGCTGATCACCTCGAAGGAGCGGCGCGAGAGCTTGCCGTAGGCGCTGGCATTGGGGTCGGTCGGCGCGGTCGGGCCGCCGGAGGCCTGCTGCTGGGCGGCGCGCGGATTCTCCTTCAGGCCGGGCAGGCCCTTGATCTCGATGCCCCGGTGGGCCGGCTCCATGACGTCGTGCCAGAGCTGGGCCGGGAGGGAGCCCCCGGTGAGCTTGTTGGTCGAGGTGTGGTCGTCGTTGCCGAACCAGACGGCGCCGACGTAATTGCCGGTGTAGCCGACGAACCACGCGTCCCGGTAGGCGTTCGTCGTGCCGGACTTGCCGGCCACCTTCACGCCCTCGAGCTGCGCCCGCTTGCCGGTGCCCTCCTCGACCACCTTGTTGAGCATGAAGTTCATGTCCGCGACGACCTGGGGCGCGAGCACCCGCTCGGGCGCCTCGTCGGCGTGGCGGTAGATCACCTCGCCGGACGAATTCTTGACCTCGATGGCCGCGTAGGGCTTGGCGCGAAAGCCGCCGTTGGCGAACACCGCGTAGCCCGCCGCCTGGTCGATGACCGTCACCTCGTCCGAGCCGATCGGCATCGAGACCGTGTCGATCAGGTTCGAGGTGATGCCCATCTTGTGGGCGAGCTCGATGATCTTCGCGCGGCCCGCCTTGGCGGCCTTGGCCTCGTGGCTGATGCCCATCGCCTTGCCGAGCGCGATGGAGATCTTGATCGGGATCGTGTTGATCGACTTGGCCACCGCCAGCCACATCGGCACCCGGCCGGCGTAGGAGCGGCCGTAATTCTGCGGGCACCAGTTGCCGATGCAGACGGGGCTGTCGACCACCGTCGTATCGGGCTTGAACAGGCCCGAGTTCAGGGCGGCCGAGTAGACGTAGGGCTTGAACGAGGAGCCGGGCTGGCGCAGCGCGTCGGTGGCGCGGTTGAACTGGCTCTCGCCGTAATCGGCGCCGCCCACCATGGCGCGCAGCGCCCCGTCGGGATCGAGGATCACCATGGCGGCCTCGTCCACGTCGTAGGCGTCGCCGGATTTGCGCAGGATGTCGGCCACCACCTCGTCGGCCCGCTTCTGGATCGCGAGGTCCAGCGGCGTCTTCACGGTCAGCACGCGGTCGTTGCGCAGCTTGCCGGCGTCGGCCATCACCTTGATCTCGCCGAAGGCCCAGTCGAGGTAGTAGTCGGCGGTGATGTCGCGGGTGCGGGTCACCGGCGTCGCCGGGTTGCGCAGAGCCGTCTGGATCTGGCCCTCGGTGACGAAGCCCGCCTCCACCATGTTGTGCAGCACGTCCGCCGCCCGGGCGCGGGCCGCCGGCAGGTTGACGTGCGGGGCGTACTTGGTCGGCGCCTTGAACAGGCCCGCCAGCATGGCGGCCTCCGCGAGGCTGATATCCTTGAGCGGCTTGCCGAAATAATAGTCCGCCGCCGCCACCGCGCCGAAGGTGCCGCCGCCCATGTAGGCGCGGTCGAGGTACAGCTTCAGGATCTCGTTCTTGGTCAGGTGGCTCTCGAGCCACAGGGCCAGGAAGGCCTCGTTGACCTTCCGCTCCAGGGAGCGCTCGTTCGTCAGGAACAGGTTCTTGGCGAGCTGCTGTGTGATCGAGGACCCGCCCTGCGTGCCGTTGCCGCCGCGCGAGTTGTTCACCAGCGCCCGCAGGGTGCCGATCGGGTCGATGCCCCAGTGCTCGTAGAAGCGCCGGTCCTCGGTGGAGACCAGCGCCTTGATCATGATGTCGGGAAACTCGTCGAGCTTCAGCGAGTCGTCGTGCTTGATGCCGCGCCGCCCGACCTCGGTGCCGTAGCGGTCGAGGAAGGTGACGGCGAGGTCCTGCTGCTTCAACCAGTTCTCGCTGGTCAGGTGGAAGGCGGGCTGCGCCAGGGCGAGCATCAGGATGGCGCCGCCGGTCCCGATGGTGACGCCCTCGCTCGTCAGGTCGAGGGCGACGCGCTTCCATCCACGCACCGCGAAGCGGCTCATGACGCGCTGGAAGCGCTCGTAGACCTGCCCGGTCGACTGGCCGCCGTCGTACAGGCTCGCGTTGACCCAGGCGTCGAAGGCGAGGGCGGCGCGTTCGAGGCGGACCTTGATCTCGGTGAACGTCGGCAGGCGCACGATGTCGAACCCGGCTTGTCGAGCGCCTCTGCGGCGGATCTGGCGGCGGATGGTCGAGCGCCCGCGCCGCGGACACGAACCCTGCGCCGGCGCCACCGCGCGGCATCCGTCGTCCATAGCAGGATCCGGAACCGGCGGCGAGGCTCTGCGCAGTCTCGCGATTCGCCGCGGACGAGCTTGGGCGTAACGCGCGACGGGGCGATCCGGTCGCATGGGCCCATCGGCGGCCACGCTTGCAGCGGTGCCGCGCCTCGGGCACAGAGGCGCCTCCCCATCCGAGAGACTTTTCCGATGCCCAAGCCCGAGGCGCCGCGCCGCGGGGCGGTCGAGCCGTTCTGGCGGACCAAGACGCTCGAAGCCATGACCCCGTCGGAGTGGGAGAGCCTGTGCGACGGCTGCGGCCGGTGCTGCCTCATGAAGCTCGAGGACGAGGATACCGGCGAGGTCCACCACACCGACGTCGGATGCACCCTGCTCGACGGCCTCACCTGCCGGTGCCGCGACTACGCCCGGCGGCAGAAGCGGGTGCCCGACTGCGTGCGCCTGACGCCGGAGGCGGTGCGGTCGATCGCTTGGCTGCCGCCGACCTGCGCGTATCGGCTCGTGCGCGACGGGCAGCCGCTCTACCCGTGGCACCCCCTGGTCTCCGGCCGGGCCGCGAGCGTGCACGAGGCGGGCATCTCGGTCCGCGGCCGGCTCAGCGGCAACGAGGAGGAATTCTCCGAGGACGAGTTGCCGGACCGGATCGTGGACTGGCCGGGCCTCGATCCGAGCGCCGCCTGAGGCGCCCGCGCCCGACGCCCGCAGACCCGCTCACGCCGGAGCGGCCGCGCGCCTCGACCGGAACGCCCTAGCCGACCCCGGAATCCCGTCCGAGCAGCCGGCCGCCGGCCACTCCGTTGGCCGCGATCACGATGGCGACCGCCGCCGCGTGGAACAGCAGGTCCGTGGCGGTGGCGTCGTGCGGGTGGACCGGCATGAGCAGCGCCGCGGCCGCCGCCGCCACCGCCAGCCCCCCGAGGGCGGCCGTGAGGTTCGGCCGCAGCGGACAGGCGCGCCGCAGCATCACGACGATCAGCACGGACAGCGGCACCGAGACGCAGATCAGGAAGCTGAAGCAGCCCGCGACCGTGTGCTCGCCGGGCACGTCGGCCCCCGGCGCGATCCAGTCGCGCAGGCAGCCCAGCCCGCTGGCGCCGACCCAGAGCGCGAGGGGCGGCAGCGGCAGCAGCGCCCAGCGGCCGGACCGGCCCGGGACGCTGGTGGCGAAGGCCGCGTAGGCGGCCGTGATCGCCGTCAGCACGGCGCCCACCGCCGCGAGGGCGAGGTCCGGCACGTGCATGCGCAGCATGAAGCCGCCGGTCCCGATCCAGGCGGCGAGGACCGCGCCGAGCACCAGCGTCACGCCGAGCCAGAGGGCCGCGCGGGCTTCCGGGGCCGGCAGCGGCCGCACGGGTTCGAGCCCGCCCGCGAGCGCCTCGACGAGCCGCTCGTGACGGGACAGGTCGCCGCCCGCCCAGTTGCTCCCCTCTCCGGCCATCACTCCCGCTCCTGCGTCAGGCTGGCCCGGAGCGCCTTCAGCGCCCGGTGCAGGTTCACCTTGAGGGCCCCCTTGCTGCGGCCGGTGAGGGCGGCGGTCTCGTCGAGCGACAGCTCGCGCAGGCCCAGGTGCTCGACCGCCTGCCGCTGGCCATCGGGCAGGGCCGCCACCGCCCTGGCCAGGGCCGCGGCCCGGTCCCGCGCCTCCAGCCCGTGGCCGGGGGCCGGCCCAGGATCGACCTCGGCCTCGTAGGCGAGCGGGTCGTTGACCTCCCGCGGGCGCCGCCCGGCGCGGCGCAGCCTGTCGATCGCCCGCCGCTGGGTGATGGCGCGCAGCCAGGGCAGGAACGGCCGGGCCGGATCGTAGCTCGCCCGGGCCCGGTGGACGGTCATCAGCGCGTCCTGCACGACGTCGTCCACCGCCTCGCCGCGCACGCCCTGCGCCCGCGCGATCGCCGAGACCACGGGCAGGCAGGCCTTCAGCAGCGCGCGGTAGGCGGCCGCGTCGCCGCCCTGGGCCGCCGCCATCAGGGTCGCCAGTTCCTGTTCGAGCGCCATCCGGGCTCCGCCGTCGTTCCGTCCCCCGGCACGCGGCGTGTCTACCCCACGGTCCGATCCCGACGCCAGCGCCCAGCCGCGCGCGGGCACCCCGCAGGGAACGGCGAGGATCATCGCACGGCCTCCCGGAGCGACGCGGCGGGGGACGTCGCGGGAGACGCGGCGAGGCGCGCCGCGCCGAGGATGCGCCCGTCGTCGGACTGGAGCAGCAGGGCCGCCGTCTCGCCCTCGGGACGCGCCGACGCGAAGGTCGCGGCAGGGCCGGACCAGCGCCCGAGGTCGCGCACCGACC
This sequence comes from Methylobacterium sp. C33D, assembly GCF_053345825.1. NCBI lineage: Bacteria > Pseudomonadati > Pseudomonadota > Alphaproteobacteria > Hyphomicrobiales > Methylobacteriaceae > Methylobacterium > Methylobacterium sp. C33D. Next base: position 72,915 of record NZ_JBKFAV010000011.1, on the reverse strand, counting down.
GGACGATGTTGGCCTGCTCGATGGTGCGCCCGGCATTCTCGCCGCGCAGCACGCGGGTGGTGTGGCTCGGATCGAAGCCGATCAGCAGGACGCGGCCCGCGGAGCCGCCGGTCCCGGAACCCGCCCCGATCTGCGCGACGACCTGCGCGCCGTCGCGGGCCAGCGTCACGGGAATGCCGGGCGCGGCCTGCCGGGCGCGCGCGATCGCGGCGCGCAGGCCCGCCTCGTCGGATCCGACCAGCCCGACCTGCCCGTCGATCACCGCCTGCGGCGTGTAGGTCGGCCCGCCGAGGCGGGCCGCGTAGGCCTCCTGGCGCGCGGTGGCCGCCGGCAGGGCGTAGCGATCGCGCCAGTCGAGGTGGTTCCAGTAGGTGACGTGGAACGCGAGCGGCAGGACGTCGCCCTGCGTCCCCGCCGGCTCGCGGGCGAGGCGGCCGATCAGCGCCTCCGCGGGCGGGCAGGACGAGCAGCTCTGCGAGGTGAACAGCTCGACGACGACGGGGCGCTCCGCCGCGTCGGCCGTTTCGAGGCTGCCGCACAGCAGGGCGGCGGCGATCATGAGGGCAGGGCGCATGGCCGGAACTCCCGCACGCCGGCGGTTCGGACCCGGCGTACCGGCTCCTTCGGCGGCGGCGCGGCGGCGGTTACACCGGCGGCGCGAGCTCGAAGGCGTCGACGTCGCGCAGCAGGGCGACGAAGGCCCGCGCGCCGTGGTCGAGCGCGGCGCGGCCGGCCTCGGCCGTGCCGAGCCGCGCGTCGCCCATGGCGCCCGAAGCCTGGAGGTCGCCGGCCTTCCACGCGAAGGCGGCGGGCCGCCCGGCGCGCAGATGGGTGAACGCGCGGGTCATCGACAGCGTGCGCGGCGGGAAATCCGCGACCCGGTCGGTCCGGACGAGGTCCGGACGCAGGGCCAGCATCAGCGCCGTCTCGATGCCGCCGGCATGGATGCCGTGGGCGATCTCGTCCGCCGGGAACAGGCTCTCGGGATAGCCGAGCCGCGCCCAGGACGTCGTGACCGCGACCATGTCGAACCGGGCGCGCAGCTCGCCCGCCACGAGGTCGATGAGCGCGCTGTTGCCGCCGTGGCTCGTGACGATCACCAGCTTGCGGCAGCCGGCGCGGTGGACGGCCGCGCCGATCCCTGTCCAGGCGGCCAGCGCCGTCCCGGTCTCCAGGGAGAGCGTGCCGGGAAACGCGTCGTGCTCGTCGGACTTGCCCACCGGCTGGACCGGCAGCAGCAGCACGTCGAGATCCGCCGGCACGCCGTCGCGCACCCGGGCGAGGTAGCCCTCGGCGATGAGGGCGTCGGTGGCGAGCGGCAGGTGGGGGCCGTGCTGCTCGATGGCGGCCACCGGCAGGACGGCGATCGCGCGACCCATGTCGCGTCGGGTGAAGTCTTCGGTGGTGAGCTCGGACCAGAACTGCGCCGTCATCGCTGCCGCGGCCTCCGCCCGCCCCGCATCGCGGCGGGTCCGGAAGGCGGTCTAGCCGGTCAGCCGCAGCCGAGTCGACCGCCACCGTATCGACCGCCGCGCAGGCGACGATTCCCCCGGCGGCCGAGCCCGCGCCGGTCCGGGTCAGGCGAACAGCGCGTCGATGTCGTCCTGGGAGGGCATGGCGTCCACGGCCTGCGGGCCGTTCAGCATGAGGTCCTCGGCCCGGGTCCGCCGGGCGCGCTCGGCGGGATCCATGGAGGCCGCGTCGCGGGCCTTCACGGCGCCGACGAAGCGGGCGAGGCGCTGCTCGAACAGGCGCAGCGATTCCACCACCTTGGCGATGCGCTGGCCGGTGATGTCCTGGAACGCGCAGGCCTCGAAGATCGTGTTGATGCGCTCCTCGACCGCGTCGCGGTAGCCCGGCCCGTCGGGCAGGCCGAGCATCGCCTCGGCGGCCTCCATGATCGTGTTGGTGGCACCGGCCGTCGCCTCCACGACGCTGCCGAGCTCCTCGTGCGCCATGGGAATCCGGTCCCGGCTCATCTCGTTCGCGCGCAGCGCCCCGATCTCCTCGCGGAGATGGGCGATGTAATCCGCGATCTCGATCAGCTCGGAGATCACGGTCTGCGGCTCCCGAAGCCGCAGATCGGGCTGCCGTGCGGCGGCTGACGACATGCTCTCCTCCTCGGATCTGTGGCCGTCCTGGCCGGCCACGCCACGTCTCGGCGTCCGGCGGCGCGGGAGCGATCCGTCCGGACGCGCGGTGGTCGAAGACGCGAGGCCGGTCAGCTGCCGCAGACCGCCTCGATCTTGGACTTCAGCGTGGCCGCGTTGAAGGGCTTGACGATGTAGTTGTTCACGCCGGCCTTCTTGGCCGCGATCACGTTCTCGGTCTTCGATTCGGCCGTCACCATGATGAACGGTGTCGTGCGAAGATTTTCGTCGGCGCGCACGTGGCGGAGCAGCTCGTAGCCGGTCATCGGCTCCATGTTCCAGTCGGAGATGACGAGCCCGTACTTGCGCCCCTTCAGTCGCGCGAGCGCCTCGGTCCCGTCGGAAGCGTCGTCGACCTCTTCGAAGCCGAGCTGCTTCAGTAGATTGCGGATGATGCGGACCATCGTCTGGTAATCGTCGACAACGAGGATCGGCATGCTCAGGTCGAGAGCCATCGAACAACTGCTCCGTATTGCCCGGCGGGAAGCCGCGGCGGCTCCCGGATAGATTAACGCTTCGCTAACGCTGCAATTTAGCTGCGCTGCACAGCATTTCAAATAGCGCACGCGCATTGCGAAGCCGTTAATCGGCGCGGCCCGCGCATGGCCGCCCGCGTGGGCCGCCTCGCTTGACCCTCCGGGCGCCTTTGGGCAGGGTCCGGCCGCGTCGGGCCCCTCGCGGCATGTCAGGCGACCCTATCCGACCCTTCCGAGCACTCGACCCGAACCGATGGCCACAGGCGACGACACGGCCGCGCGACCCTTCACGATCTGCCGCGCCGACGCCCCCGTCCCGCCGGCCCTGGCGGGCGCCGTGGCGGCGATCGGCAACTTCGACGGCGTCCATCTCGGGCACCGGACGCTCGTCGACAGCGTGCGCGCCGCCGCCCGCGCGGCCGGCCGGCCGTCCGCGATCCTGACCTTCGAACCGCACCCGCGGGCCTACTTCATGCCCGACGCGCCGATGTTCCGGCTCACCGGCCTCGCCGCGAAGGAGATCGTGTTCGCGCATCTGGGCCTCGACGGGCTGATCGTGCGCCGCTTCGACGGGGACTTGGCCGAGACCGGCGCCCGCGCCTTCGTGCTCGACTTCCTGAAGGGATCGCTGGGCCTGTCCGGCGTCGTCGTCGGACACGATTTTCATTTCGGCCGTGGCCGTGAGGGCACGCCCGCGATCCTGGCCGACCTCTGCCGGGAGGCGGGGATGAGCTGCCGCATCGTGGCGCCGGTCGCCCTCGGCGACGAGACCGAGCCGGTCTCCTCGAGCGCGATCCGCGCGGCCCTCGCGGCCGGCGACGTCGCCCGCGCCAACGCGCTGCTCGGCTATCGCTGGTTCGTCCTCGGGACGGTCCGCCACGGCGACAAGCGGGGCCGCCAGCTGGGCTTCCCCACCGCCAACATGATGCTGCCCGATTGCGGGCTCGCGCACGGCATCTACGCGGTGCGGGTCCGCCTGGCCTCGGGCGCGTTCCGCGACGGCGTGGCGAGCTACGGGCGCCGCCCGACCTTCGACGACGGCGCGCCGCTGCTGGAGACCTACCTGTTCGACTTCTCCGGCGATCTCTACGGGCACGACATCGCCGTGGAGTTCGTCGGGTACATCCGCGGCGAGGAGCGGTTCGCCAGCGCCGCGGCCCTGGTCGAGCGGATGCACGTCGACGCGGCCACGGCCCGGACCCTGCTGGCGCGGGACGAGACCCCGTCGATGCTGACCTGAGCCCCGCGGGCATCGCGGCGCGCGCGGATCGTGTAGAAGGCACCATCGAGCAGGAGGCGGACGTGCTGGGTCGTTACGAGCGCGCGAACAACGGCGAGGCGGTCGTCGAGTACGGCGACGGCACCATGCGGGTGGTCAAGCCCGGCAGCTTCGTGCGCTGCGCGGTGACCGGCGAGCCGATCCCGCTCGACTCCCTGCGCTACTGGAGCGCCGCCCGCCAGGAGGCCTACGTCTCCCCCGAGGCGATCCTCAAGCGGCTGAAGGAAACCGGCCGCCCCTGACGGTCGCCACCGACGGTCACGGGGCGGCGAGCGCGCCGCGGATCTGCCGGCGCAGGGCGTCCGCGTCGTCGAACGCGAGGCGGACGCGCAGCACCCGCACGCCCGCCGCGAAGGCTTGCGGCAGGCGCACCGCGTCCTTCTCGGTGGTCACGAGCTCCGCGTCGAGGCGCCGGGCCGCCTCGGACAGCGCCGTCAGCGCGCGCGCCCGGTAGGGATGGTGGTCCGGGTAGGAGCGCGTCCCGACGATCACCGCCCCCGCCTCGGCCAGGGTCGCGAAGAACTTCTCCGGGCGGCCGATCCCCGCGAAGGCGAGGCAGCGGCGGCCGGCCAGATCGTCCGTCTCCCGGACGAGGCGCGCCCTGTGGACCGGCAGGCCGCGCCGCTCGGCGGCCCGGGCGACCGCGTCGCCCCCGGCCCCGTCGCCGATCACGATCAGGCCAGCGACGTGCGGCCATTGCCGGGCGAGCGGCGCGCGCAGCGGACCCGCCGGGAACGGCAGGCCGTTGCCGAGACCGGCGGGTCCGTCGACCACAGCGAGGCTGAGGTCCTTGGCGAGGCTCGGGTTCTGGAGGCCGTCATCCATCACGATGACGTCGGCGCCGAGGCTCCGGCACAGGGCGGCCCCGGCCGGGCGGTCGTGGGCGACGACCGCGGGCGCGAGGCGGGCGAGGAGCAGCGGCTCGTCACCGACATCGGCGGCGGCGTGGTGCGCGGGATCGACTCGCACCGGTCCCGCGAGCCGGCCGCCGTATCCGCGCGACAGGAAGGCCGGCGCGGCGCCGAGTCCGGCGACGAGGCCCGCGACCGCCAGGGCGGCCGGCGTCTTGCCGGCACCGCCGAGGGTGAAGTTGCCCAGGCACAGGACCGGGCAGCCGGCCCGCGCGCCGGGGCGGTCCATCCGCCGCGCCGCGAGCGCCCCGTAGGCCGCGCCGACCGGCGCCAGCGCCCGCGCGGCTGGGCGATCCGGCCCCGCGGCCCAGAAGGCCGGCGGCCGCATCAGGCCCGCGCGAGCGGGCGCGCGGGGCTGCCGCGGTCGAGGCGCTGGAGCTTCGTCTGCGCCACGAACGGGTCGAGGACCGCGAGCGTGCGCGCCACCGCCCCCTCGAACGGCTCCAGGGCGCGCTGCCCGGCGCGGGCCATGTCGGAGAGGCGCGCCCGGTCACCGAGGAGTTCGGCGGCGACCGCCGCCAGCTCGACGCCGTCGCGCACCGGCATCGCGCCGCCGGCGCGGTCCAGGGCCCGGTAGATCACGCCGAAATTCTCGGTGTGCGGCCCGTGCAGCACCGCCGAATCGAGGCGCAGGGGCTCGATCGGGTTCTGGCCGCCCCGCGGAACGAGGGAACCGCCGAGGAACACCAGGGGGCTGAGGCGGTAGAACAGCCCCAGCTCGCCGATCGTGTCGGCGACGTAGACCTCGATCGAGGGATGGGGGCGACCGCCGCTGGACCGCCGCGCGCTGCGCAGGCCGACGGCGTTCGCGCAGGCGACGGCCTCGCTTCCCCGGGCCGGGTGGCGCGGGGCGACGATTGTCAGGAGCTGGGGGAACTGCGCCTTCAGCATCGCGTGCGCGTAGGCGACCATGGCCTCCTCGCCGGGATGCGTGCTCGCCGCGACCCAGACCGGCCGGCCCGCCATCATCGATCCCAGATAGGCGAGCTGCTGCGCGTCGGCCGGCGGCACCGAGGCGTCGAATTTCAGGTTGCCGGCGATGCTCACGCGCGGCGCGCCGAGCTTGGCGAAGCGCTCGCCGTCCTCCTGGGTCTGCGCGAGGCAGATCGCGATCCGCGACAGGAGCGCCTTGGCGGTGCGCGGGCAGCGCTCCCAGCCCCGGAACGAGCGCTCCGACATGCGCCCGTTGACCAGGATCAGCGGGATCTCGCGCTCGTCGAGCGCCAGGATCGTGTTCGGCCAGATCTCCGACTCGGCGATCACCGCGAGGTCCGGCTGCCAATGATCGAGGAAGCGCCCGACCCAGCGCGGCGCGTCCAGGGGCATGTACTGGTGCACCGCGCCCGGGGGCAGCCGGCCGCCGACCAGCTCGGCGGCCGCGCGCGTGCCCGTGGTGACGAGGACCGAGAAGCCGCGGGCGATCATGCCCTCGACGAGCCCGATCAACGACAGGGCCTCGCCCACGCTCGCGCCGTGCATCCAGGCCAGCGGCCCGACCGGCCGCGCTCGCCCGGGCAGGCCCCGCCGCTCCGGGAGCCGGCGCGGATCCTCCTTGCCGCGCTGCGCGCGCCACGCGAGCAGACCGGTCAGCGCCGGCTCGCCGATGCGCAGGCCGGCCCGGTAGGCCTGCAGCGGCAGGGTCACGGACGGGCGCCTCACGCGAGGTCTCCCACCGGCGCGCGCGCCGTCTCGGGGAGGGGGTCGCGGTAGAGCGCGGCCCGGTCGGCGCGCCCGACGAGCGCGTAGGCACGGGCGTGGACCCGGTTCATCTCGGCCTCGACGAAGCGGCGGAGCGTCTCGAACGCCTCGCCCTCGCTGTCCCGCGGGACGTAGATCGGGTCGCCCAGCACGATCGCGCCGCGGCCGAAGGGCAGCCCGAGGCAGGCCCGGTCCCACGAGTTGAAGCGCAGGTGCCGGCTCGTCACCACGGCCGCCGGGACGATCGGCCGGCCGGAGAAGCGCGCGAGGGTGAGGATCCCGGCGTCGCATCGGCGCGAGACCTTGGGCACGTCGGCGCTGAAGGCCACGGATTCGCCGGCCTTCAGGGCCCGCAGCATGGCCCGCAGGCCCTCCGCGCCACCCTTGGCGCGCTGATCGGTGGCGCGCCCGCGGCCGCGGGCGCCGGAGGCCCGCATCACCCGCACGCCGAGGTGCTCCAGCGCGATCGTGTTGATGTTGCCGTCCGGATTCTTAGAGATGATCGTGGCGACCCGATCGCCCGGCCTGCGCATGAAGGGCATCATGATGTGCTGCCCGTGCCACATGCCGGCGATGAGCGGCAGTTGCGCGTCGATCCACCCGTCCGCGGCGCCCGCGGACACCTCGCCCGCCCGGATCTCGAAGCGGTTGGTGAGGCGCACCAGCCGGAGATAGGCCGCCGCGAGTCGGCCGAGAAGGCGCTGAAGGGGCGGGCTGCGGAGGAGACGCTTACCGAGGCTCATGTCACGCTTGGGTCGGGCCGGCGCGCCGCCGCCCGAGGAGTTCCGGACCGAATCCGACCGCGCATGGTCTAGCCCCCGCTCCGGAGACGAGACAATCGGCCTCGCCCACAACCACACGGATAGGCCGCCGGGACGGGCCGCCCTTCCGCCGCCGCGGATGCTCCCGCGGCGCGGCGAAAACACGGCGGCGCCTCTTGTTTAGATCAATTCCAGACTGTAGATTGGAATTGGTCAAAAGAAGGAGACTCGCATGGCCGCCGTCCTCGACAGCGCCGCAGAACTGCACGCCGAAGCCCGCCGCACCTTCGTGCTGCGCTACGTGCAGCCTGGCCTCGCCGGCCTGATCGACGGCTCGGTCTCGACCCTCGCGCCGATCTTCGCGGCGGCGTTCGCCACGGGTCACAACGGCGCGACCTTCCTGGTGGGGCTCGCGGCCTCGGTCGGCGCCGGCATCAGCATGGGGTTCACGGAGGCCCTGTCGGACGACGGCGCGGTCACCGGCCGCGGCGATCCGTGGATGCGCGGCCTGGTCTGCGGGGCGATGACGACCCTCGGCGGCCTCGGCCACACGCTGCCCTACGCGATCCCCGACACCCTCCCGGCCGGCTGGCCGAACCCGTTCGTCCTGGCCACCAGCCTCGCGGTCCTGGTGGTGATCGTGGAACTCGCGGTCATCGCGGCGATCCGCACGCGCTTCATGGCGACGCCGTTCTGGCGCGCGGCCCTGCAGGTCATGCTCGGCGGCGCGCTCGTGCTCGTCGTCGGGATGCTGATCGGAAGCGCTTGACGGGACGCGCCGCGCCCGCGATGCGGGACGCCTCTCCCGGTCTCGAGGGTGCCCACCGGCGTTGACCTTCCGCCTCGCCCATCTCAGCGATCCGCATGTCGGCCCCCTCGGGCCGGTGCGTTTCCGCCAGCTCATCGGCAAGCGCGCCACCGGTTACGCCAACTGGCGGCGGGGGCGCTCGCGCAGTCACGACATGACCGTGCTGGAGGCCCTGGTCACCGACCTGAAGGCGCAGGGGGCCGCGCACGTCGCCTGCACGGGCGACCTGTGCAACATCGGCCTGCCCAGCGAGTGGGAGACCGCCCGCACCTTCCTGGAGGCCCTGGGGTCCCCCGACGCGGTGAGCTTCGTGCCGGGCAACCACGACGCCTACGTCCGCGGCTCCCTGGAGGGCCTGCTCGCCGCCTGCGGCCGCTACACGGGGGACGATTCGGGCTCCTGGGGCCATTTCCCGTACCTGCGGCGGCGGGGTCCCCTGGCCCTGGTCGGCCTGTCCAGCGCGATCCCGACGAAGCCCTTCGTGGCGACCGGCCGCCTCGGCGCGTCGCAGCTGGCCGCGGCCGAGACCCTGCTCCGCGCCCTGGCCACCGAGCCTGGCCGGCCGTTCCGGGTGGTGATGATCCACCATCCGCCGCAGCCCGGCGGCGCCTCGCCGGGGCGCGAGCTCAAGGACGCAGCGGCGTTCACCGCGATGATCGGACGGGCCGGCGCGGACCTGATCCTGCACGGTCACAATCACGTCACCAGCACCGCCCGGATCGCGGGGCCGGACGGGCGGACCGTTCCGGTCATCGGGGCGCCCTCCGCGTCGGCGCGCGCGGACGGCCACGGGGCGATCGCGTCGCGCCGGGCCTCCTACCTGCTCTACGAGATCGGCCGGGCGGACCAGGGCTTCACGGTCGCGGCCCGTCGGCGCGGCCTCGACGCGTCGGGCGCCGTGGGCGACCTCGGCACGCTGGACCTCGACGCGCCGAACCGCGCCTGAGGGCGTGAGCCGGCACGGCCGCGACGACGGCGGCGCCGGCCCGGTGTACGGCGACGATGCGGTTCAGATGCCGGCGACCGCGAGGTCGGCGCGCTGCTGTCGGCTGAGACTTGCTTCGTAGCGCTCGGCCTGGAGGCGGGTGAGACCGCATATCAACGCGAGTGTCCCGCGATACACGGTATAGGTGCCGTCGTGAGTCGGCCTGACGCGAATCACCTCTGCCATGGGAGCCTGCCTTATGCTGGAGGGTGCCTGCTTTCGTCTGAGGAAGTCGTCCCTTCTCACTGGTTTGGCCGGTCGAACGCGCGAACGAGGGCGAGGTTATCAGTCGTTCCCAGGGTGGCAAGGGTCGTATACGTCGAAATGCTTAGGCGCTTCCGCTGCAGCGCGGCAAAGCCTTGGCCGGGCTCGCGATCCGCGGATGCGCAAAAAAGCGGCCGCCGTCTTGCATTTTGAATATGCTGCGCGGGCCGGCCGGGAGCCGCCCGGGCGGTGCGAATCGTAGGATGGATCCCGCCCGTCCGGGCGCGAAAGGAACACCCATGCAGCTCTGGCGTCTGACGGCGACCGACCTCGCGGCCCGGATCCGCTCCGGCCAGGTCTCGGCCCGGGAGGTGGCGCGGGACGCCCTCGACCGGCTCGACGCCGTCAACGGGCGGATCAACGCCGTGGTCGAGCACCGCCCCGAGGACGTGCTGGCGCAGGCGGACGCGGTGGACGCCGCCCGGGCGCGGGGCGAGGCCCCCGGTCCGCTGGCGGGCGTGCCGGTCACCGTCAAGGTCAACGCCGACCAGCGCGGCTTCGCGACGACGAACGGCCTGCGCCTCCAGCGCGACCTCGTGGCGACGGACGACAATCCGGTCGTCGCCAACCTGCGCCGGGCCGGCGCCGTGCTGCTCGGGCGGACCAACACGCCGGCCTTCTCGCTGCGCTGGTTCACCACCAACCAGCTCCACGGCGACACCAGGAATCCCCGCGACCCGGCGCTGACGCCCGGCGGCTCGTCGGGGGGCGCCGGCGCCGCGGTGGCGGCCGGGATCGGGGCGATCGCGCACGGCACAGACATCGCCGGCTCGGTGCGCTACCCGGCCTACGCCTGCGGCGTGCACGGGCTGCGCCCGAGCCTGGGCCGGATCCCGGCCTGGAACGCGTCCTCGCCCGAGCGCGGCATCGGCCCCCAGCTGATGGCGGTCTCCGGTCCGCTCGCCCGCAGCATCGCCGACCTGCGCGTCGGCCTCGAGGTCATGGCGGCACCCGACCCGCGCGACCCGTGGTGGGTGCCGGCGCCGCTGGACGGCCCGCCGGTCGCGCGCAAGGTCGCCCTCTGCGTGCGGCCCGGGGGTCTCGCCACAGCACCGGAGGTCGAGGCCGCGCTGCGCGAGGCCGCGCGGCGCCTCGGCGAGGCCGGGTGGGAAGTCACGGAGATCGCCGACACCCCGCCGATCCGGGAGGCGAGCGAGCTGCAGCTCCAGCTCTGGCTCGGCGACGGCTACGCGGCGGTCCGGGCCGCGGCGGAGCGGGAAGGGGATCCGGCGGCGATCGGTCTCCTGGAGAGCTTCCGGCCGCGGGCCGAGGCGATGGCGCCCGATTCCATCGCCCGGGCGCTGACCCGCCGGGCGACGCTGGCGCGGGACTGGGCGGTGTTCCTCGCCGAGACCCCGGTGCTGCTCGTCCCGGTCTCGGGCGAGCTGCCCTTCCCGGACGGTCTCGACCGGACCGGCGATGCCGGGATCGCCCGGGCCTTCGAGGCGAACCTGCTGCAGGTCGGGCTGGCGCCGATCGGCGTCCCGGCGCTCACGGTGACGACCGGCCTCGTCGGGCGCACGCCCGTCGGGGTGCAACTGGTCGCCGCCCGCTACCGGGAGGACCTCTGCCTCGCGGCCGGGGCGGCGATCGAGGCCGGCGGCGTGCCGGAGATGCCGGTCGATCCGGCCTGAGGCGGATCCGTGTCGACCGGGCCCGAACCGTGGCCGCGCCCGAGAGCGGCGCGGCCGGGCTCAGGCCCGGCCGGCGGCGCCGAGATGGGCCAGCAGGGCCGCGAACAGCCGGGCCCGCTGCGGCAGGGTCTCGATCAGCACGTGCTCCTCCAGGGTGTGGTAGCCCTGGCCGAGCGGCCCGAGCCCGTCGAGGGTCGGGATGCCGTTGGCGCCGGTGAAGTTGCCGTCCGAGCCGCCGCCGGCGCTGCGATGGGGCAGGGGCTGGCCAAGCGCCTCGCTCAGCGCGCGCGCCCGCTCGTAGAGCGCCATGCAGCCCGCATCCGGCTCCCAGACGGGCCGGGTCACGCCGCGCGTCACGGTGAAGCGGACGCCGTCCTCCTCGCCCGACAGGGCCAGCATCCGCTCGACGCCGCGGTCGAGGTCGGCCTGCCGCTTGGCCATGCTGAGCGCCTGCCCGCGGCAGACGGTCGGGACGCAGTTCACCCACTGCCCGCCCGAGACGATCCCGGTCGAGACGGTGCAGTCGGCATCCGACAGCGCGTCGATGGCGAGGATCTTCCGCGCCATCGCGCGGATCGCCGAGCGCCCCTCGTGGGGCGAGGCGCCGGCGTGGCTCGGGCGGCCCAGGGCCTCGAGGTCGAAGCGGGCGATGGCGTAGCGCCCGGTGACCACCCCGTTCCCGGGCTGGCCGGGTTCGGGCACCAGCACGACGGCGTGGCGGGCGGCCTCCGCCTCGATCAGGTCGCGGGTGGAGGGGCTGCCGACCTCCTCGTCGCCGGTGAACAGGACGGTCACCGGCAGCGGCGTCCCGATCCCGGCCGCCGCCAGCGCGCGGATCGCCGCCAGCGCGATGACGTTGCCGCCCTTCATGTCGAGGATGCCGGGACCGTAGGCGCGGTCGCCCTCGATCCGCCAGGGCAGGCTCCCGAGGGTGCCGACCGGGTGCACCGTGTCGAGGTGGCCGAGCACCAGGATGCCGGGGGCGCCGCGATCCGGGTGCGGGAACCGGGCGCGGACGCAGTCGCTGAGACCCATGCGGCCCGGGATCGTCTCGACGGTCGCCCCGAGGAGGGCGAGGTCGCGGGCGGCGACGCCCATCATGCGGTTGACCGCCGCCGCGTCGTGGGTCGGGCTCTCGCACAGGACCCAGGGCTGCAGGGTCGCGAGGATGTCGCGCGCGTCGAAGGGCAGGTCCTGGATCGTCTCCGGGATCGTCTCCGGGATCGTCTCCGGGATCGTCTCCGGGATCATCGGGCTCTCTCCTCGACGAACGGATCGGCGACGCGCGGCCAGTAGAGGCCGGACCGCTTGGTGTAGGGGATCGCGCCGTAATCCGGGGGCACGGCGCCGGGCGCCGCGACGTAGCGGACCTCGCTCGCGATCGGCGCGAAGGCGGCGTAGAAGTGCTGCATCGACTTCACCACGACGATCCGCTTGTCGTCGAGGCTCAGGCCGAGGCCCGTGAACGCGTCGGGCGCGAAGGCCTGCTGGCGCTTGTGGGTCAGCACCACGTGGATCCCGTCCGCCTCCACCCAGGCCGCGGGGCCGAGATGGGCCCGGCCGCCGCTGAGGCCGGTCTGGCTGTGGTCGTCCGAGAGGCCGCGGACCGTGACGCGCAGGTCCACCGGGTTCCCGGAGGTCACGCCGCACTTGCCGCCGATCCGGAGGGTGAAGGTCGCCCCGAGGCCGGCCTCGTGGCAGATGCCGACGGCGCCGGGATCCCAGATCAGGCCGAGCGCCACGTCCGCGATGCCCCGCTCGGCGAGGCGGGCGAGGATCGCGGTGTTGTCGGAGGGCGCGCCCGCGCCGGCATTGTCGGCGAAGTCGGCGAGCACCATCGGGCGCGGGTCGCCGGAGGCGAGCGCCCGGTCGATGGCCGCGTCGATCGTGTCGCAGTGGCTCGCCGCCTCCTCGCGCATCGCCCAGACGGCACCGGCCAGCTCGTCGGCCAGCGCCTGCGCCTTGCCGGCATCGCCGTCGGCCACGACCAGCATCTTGGCGCCGACATCGGCCACGTCGCCCCAGGGGAAGCCGTGCCCGAAGGAGACCGACAGGATGCCGTCGCGCCCCTCCAACGCCTCCATGCGGCGGACGAAGCCAGCGACCGGCTCGCGGCTGGTGCGCCACATGTTGACGATCCGGCAGTCGGCGTAGGCCATCACCGGCCGGATGTCCTTCGCCACGGTCCGGACGACCAGCGGGTACAGGTCGCGGGCGCGGTCGACGATGTCGGTGTGCGGGTATTCCTTGTAGATCACGATGACGTCGGCGCTGGCCCGCATCGTCTCGGTGAGGTGGCAGTGGAGGTCGAGCTCGACGCCGATCGTTGCCTCCGGGCCGACGATGGCGCGGACCCGCTCCAGGGTGTCGCCCTCGCAGTCGTCGTACCCCTCGGCCACCATGGCGCCGTGCATGAACAGCAGCACCGCGTCGACCGGCATCGCGGCCTCCAGGTCCGCCAGCAGGGCGTCGCGCAGCTCCTCGTAGACGCCCCGCAGGGTGATCCCGCCGGGCTGCGCGAAGGTCGAGAGGCTCTCGACGACCGCGTGCCCGTCCGCCTCGGCCAGCGCGCGCCAGGCCTTGAGGCCGATATTGCTGAGGCTCGGCGGGTTCCGGCTGCCGTCCCGGCGGGCGAAGTCGGCGTGGAACGCCGACCGTCCGGTGGGCAGCGGCGCGAAGGTGTTGGTCTCGGTGGCGAGGCCGGCGATGAAGATCTTCAAGGTCCTGTCCCAATCCGTCCCGGCCGCCGGGTCAGGCGGGGCTCGGGGTCAGCGTGATGAGCGTCTCGGTCGCCGCGTCCACGGCCGCGCGGCCGTAGAGCATCGGCACGTAGTCCTGGCGCCCCCAGACCGGGGCCAGGTCGGCGTAGTGCGGACTGCCCGGGTTCCCCGACTGGCCCGGCACGTTGATGAAGACCGAGCGGTCCCAGTCGCCCACGTCCACGACCATGCGGAACGAGGCGCCGTGGGTGAGCCGGAACGTGTCGGTCCGGTACTCCGCGTGCATGACCGATGCCGCGGCGCCGCCCACGGGCAGCGGGCCGACATCCCAGCCGGATCCGGGCGCCAGGGCCGTCAGCGGGTGCTTGAACAGCGCGTGGTGCAGCCGCCCCCAGGACCAGTCCGCGGGGTCGCTGCCCATCCGGTCCCGGCAGGTGCGAAGGCCGGCGCCGAGGGCGTCGGTGAGCAGGGACGCGCGCGTCGCCGGGTCGAGACCGGTCTCCAGCCGCTCGATCAGGCTCTGCGTATCGCCGGGCGGGAGGAGGCGGCGCGTCCCGGCATCGGGCACGAGCGCCGCGAGCAGGGCCGGGCGGAGGTGCCGGACCCAGACCACCTCGATGAGGGCGGCCGCCGCGGAGCCGTGGTGCAGCGCGCCGTCGAACGCGGCCAGCGCGGTCCGGGCCGCGGCGGCGTCGGGATCGAGCGCCGCCGGCAGGGCCCGCACCAGGTCGGCCAGCCGCCGGGCCGGCTCGGAGACGACGTCGCCCTGGAGTGCCCGCGAATCCGCGAAGCTGTGCCGGTCCTGCCCGCCGAGGACCGCCCGGATGCGGCGGGCGCGCCACGGCTCGGCCCACTCGAACCCGACCCTCCGGTCCTCCACGGGATAGTCCGGCGGCAGGTTCATCTCGTTGGCGGTGGCGAGCCAGCCCGCTTCCGGATCGACGCTCCGGGGCAGTGCGGCGGGATCTTGGAAGCCGGCCCAGTCGTAGCGGCCGTCGCCCGGCACCGGCAGCAGGCCGTCATGGCCGGGCCGCACCGGCGCCTTGCCGGCCATGAACCACGCGATCCGCCCCGCCGTGTCGGCGTAGAGCTGGTTCACCGAGGGCGCCGACCAGTGGCGCAGGGCCTCGCCGAAGGCCTCGGGCGTCGTGGCGCCGAGATAGGCGAGGCTGCCGAGATAGGCGGCAGCGCCGGCCTCCGACCACACGGTCCGCAGCGCGAAGGCGCGGCCCCCGTCCTCGCGGAGGACAGGCCCGTGCCGGGTGAAGCCGAGGATCACGGTCTCGTCCGGCCCGCCGCGCACCGGGATCCGCTCCGCGACGCGCGCGATCGGGGCCCAGCCGTCGCCGGAACGGTAGCGGTCGGGATCGGCCGGGTCGATCGCGCAGACGAACAGGTCCTCCTGATCGATCGGCGCGATGGTGAGGCTGAACGCGGCCCGGCCGTTATGGCCGATGGAGATGCCGGGCAGGGCCGGCTCGCCCGCCCCGATCACGTCGAGCCCCGGCGCGGTGAGGTGGACGGCGTAGCGCAGCGAGGGCTGCAGGTAGACCCGGTGCGGGTCGCTCGCCAGGATCGGCCGCCCGGTGGCGGTGCGGGACGGCCCGACAACCCAGTTGTTCGAGCCCTCGGCCGGCTCCTTCGCCGCGCCGCGGGGGCCGCGCGTGACGGTCCCGTGCGCGTCGACCTTCGACCAGTCCCAGGCCTCCGCGCGGGACGCCGCCATCCGCTCGGGGCTGAACCCGACCGGCGCCGTGGCCAGCCGGAAGGCGTCGAGGAGGTCGTCCGGCCAGTCGGCCGCGTCGAGGCCGTCGGGGATGACCGGGTCGTGCGGCGGGCTGATCCGCTTGCGCAGGTCGTCCGCGGCCAGCCCGTCCGCCGGGCTCCGGCCGCGGGCGAGGACCCGCGCGCGGGCGACCTCGGACAGGACGTTGCGGATCAGCGCGTGGCTGCGGATGCGCACCACGTCCTCCGGCTGCCACAGGGCCGGGCGCGTGTCCGTCACGGCGAATTCCGGCGGGCGCAGGTCGGGCCGCGCCTCGGTGAGCGCGACGAACGCGTTGATCCCCGCCACGAAGGCGGTGACGATGGCCCGCGTGTCCTGCGGCCCGTAGGCCGCCCACTCGGCCGCCATGTCGCCGCGGTAGAGGAACAGCCGGGCGGCCCGGTCCTGCGCGAGGTAGCCCGGCCCGAAATCCGCCGCCAGCAGGCCGAGGCCCCGCTTGCGCCACAGGTCGAGCTGCCAGAGCCGGTCCCGCGCCGCGTTGAACCCCTGCGCCCGGAAGGCGTCGAGCGCGCTGCCGGCACGGATATGCGCCAGTCCCCAGCGGTCGACGCGGATCTCCGCCGGCCCGTCGAGGCCGGGGAGGGCGTACGTCGCCCCGCTCACAGAGCCACTTCGATGAGGTGCGGTCCCTTGTTGGCCAGCCCGTGCTGGAACGCCTCGATGAAGTCGGGCAGGGTCTCGACCCGCCGCCCGGCGACGCCGAAGCCTCGGGCGAGGCTCACCCAATCGACGGCCGGATCGTCGAGGCTCAGCATGCCGAGCGCCTTCGGGCCGGGATTGAGCGCGCCGACATTGGTGAGTTCCGCCCGCAGGATCGCGTAGGAGCGGTTCGACCAGACGAGCGTCACCACGTCGAGCTGCTCGCGGGCCTGGGTCCAGAGCGCCTGCACCGTGTAGAGCCCGCTGCCATCGGCCTGCAGGTTGATGACCTTGCGGTCGGGGCAGGCCACGGCGGCGCCGGTCGCCATCGGGATGCCGAGGCCGATCGAGCCGCCGCTGAGCTGGAGCCAGGTGTGGGGCGCCGCGTCCCGGGTGAGGGCGAAGAAGTTGCGGCCCGTGGTAATCGACTCGTCGCAGATCACCGCGCCCTCCGGGATCAGCGCGCCGAGCACCTGCCCGATCGTGTCCTGGTCGAGGGGGCCGGAGGTCGGGAGCTTCGGCCGCGGCCCGACGGCGACCGGCTCGGCCGGCGGGGCCGCGACCGCCTCGGCGAGCCGCTCGAGGGCGTCGATCTGGTCCTCCTCGGGCGTGGCCAGCGTGATCGTGGTGCTGCCCTCCGGCGCCAGCAGGCTCGGCTTGCCCGGATAGGCGAAGAACCCCACCGGCGGGGTCGCGCCGATCAGGATGATGTGGCGGAAGTCCTTGAGCGCCGCGATGCCCTGGTCGATCGGGTAGGGGAGGCGCTCGATCGGCACGGTGCCGGCGCCGCGGTCGATCCGGGCGTTGGAGGTCATCGCCATCAGCCGGGCGCCGGTCTTGCGGGCGATCCGGTCGGCGAGAACCCGGCCCTCGCCGCGCACGGCCCGGTCGCCGAGATGCAGGAGCACCGGCTCGCCGCTCCGCAGGGCCGTCACGGCCGCCGCGACCGCGTCGTCGCTCGCCCGATCGCGCTCGGGGATCGGCGGCACCGGCGCGGGCCCGGCGCCGGGATCCCAGGCGGTGTTGGCCGGCAGGATCAGGGTCGCGACCTGACCGGGGGCGGTCCGGGCGGCCGCGATGGCGGCGGCGCCGTCGGAGCCGATCTCGGTCGCGCTCATGCCCGTCCGCACCCAGGAGGACATCGGATGGGCCAGCCCCTCGATGTCCGAGGTGAGCGGCGCGTTGTACTCGCGGTGGTAGGTCGCGTGCTCGCCGACGATGTTGACGACGGGGGTGCGCGCCTTCTTGGCGTTGTGGAGGTTGGCCAGCCCGTTGGCGAGGCCGGGCCCGAGATGCAGCAGGGTCGAGGCCGGCTTGTCGGCCATGCGCGCGTAGCCGTCAGCGGCGCCGGTCGCCCCGCCCTCGAATAGGAACAGGACGCAGCGCATGCCCTCGACCCGGTCGAGGGCGGCGACGAAGTGCATCTCGGAGGTGCCGGGATTGGTGAAGCAGACCTCGACCCCGCCCTCCACCAGGGTCCGGACCAAGCTCTCGGCCCCGTTCATGGCGCGCGGCGTCTCGTCGGTCACGGGCGTCTCCTTCACGGGCCGGCCGTCCCGGCTGGCGACTCGCATTTTTTATTATCGTGGCGCAGCCGGCGCCACGCGCAAGGGGCGACGCCCGGCATCTTCTGTTCGCCGGACGCAGGGACTAAGCCTGAGCGTGGCGCGGGAATTGCGCCCGGCGCGCCGCAACTTCGACGATTGGGATCCGGATGACATTTCGCCGCCTGATTGCCGCCGCCCTGGCGGGTACCGTGGCCCTGACGGGGCCGGCCAGCGCCGAGAGCGTCCTGCGCATCGCCATGACGGCGAGCGACATCCCCACCACGACGGGCATGCCCAACAACGGCTTCGAGGGGATGCGCTTCCTCGGCTACCCGATCTTCGAGGGGCTGGTGCAGTGGGACCTCAGGAGCACCACCAAGCTCGCCGGCATCGTCCCGGCGCTGGCCGAGCGCTGGGAGCAGGATCCGAACGACAAGGCGGTCTGGACCTTCCACCTGCGCCAGGGCGTGACGTTCCACGACGGGACGCCGTTCAACGCCGACGCGGTGATCTGGAACCTCGACCGCTACTTCAAGAACGACAGCCCGCAATTCGAGCCGCAGGGCGCCGGCATCTCCCGGGCCCGGGCGCCGCTGGTCGGGAGCTACAGGAAAGTCGACGATTCGACCGTGCAGATCACCACCACCCAGGTCGCCTCCTACTTCCCCTACATGGTGGTCTACCTGCTCTTCACCTCGCCCGCCTCCTTCGAGAAGGCCGGGCGTGACTGGAGCAAGGTCGCGGCCCTGCCGGCGGCCGGGACGGGTCCGTTCAGGATCACCCGCGTCGCCCCGCGGGAGGCGGTCGATCTCGCCAGGTTCGACGGGTACTGGGATCCGAACCGGATGGCCAAGGTCGACAAGGTCCGGCTGCTGCCGATCCCGGAGGCCAATGCCCGCGTCGCGGCGCTGCGGGCCGGCCAGGTCGACTGGATCGAGGTGCCGGCGCCCGACGCGATCCCGTCGCTGAAGCAGGCGGGCTTCACCATCACCACGGGCTCGTACCCGCATGTCTGGCCCTACATCTACAACATGGGCGCCAAGGACAGCCCGCTGAAGGATGTCCGCGTCCGGCAGGGCCTGAACTACTGCATCGACCGCGCCGGCATCGTCGAGCTCCTCAACGGCACCGCCGAGCCGGCCTCCGGATGGCTCAACGACAAGGATCCGAATTTCGGCGCGCCGAAGAACCGCTACACGTTCGACGCCGCCAAGGGGAAGGCGCTGCTCGCCGAGGCCGGCTACACCGACAAGAAGCCCCTGAGCCTCAAGGTGATGATCTCGTCCTCGGGCTCCGGCCAGATGCTGCCGATGCCGATGAACGAGTATCTCCAGGAGAATCTGAAGCAGGCCTGCAACGTCGATCTGAGCTTCAACGTGGTCGAGTGGCAGGTGCTGCTGAATTCCAGCCGGGCGCTGCCGGATGCGCCGAGCCTCCAGGGCGCGATGGCGCTCAACGTCTCCTCGCCCTCCTCGGATGCCGCCGTGATGGCGCGCTACTTCGCGGGGGACCGGTTCCCGCCGGCCGGCTTCAACTTCCCCAACTGGAAGGACGATCAGTTCGACGCGGCCCTCAAGGCGCTGGCCGAGACAACCGACGCGAAGGTGATCGACGCCCAGACCAAGGTCGCCCACGAGCGCCTCGTGGACAATCCGCCCTGGCTGTTCGTCGTCCACGATCTCAATCCCCGCGGGATGTCCAAGAAGGTCCGGGGTTTCGTCTCGCCGCAATCCTGGTTCGTCGACCTCACCCTCGTCAGCGTGCAGTAACCCCATGTCCGACATCGATCCCGTACACGCCTCCGCGGCCGAGCTCGCTCGGGCGATCCAGGCGCGGACCCTCTCGCCGGTCGAGGCCGTCGACGCCCTCCTCGGGCGGATCGACCGCCTGGAGCCGAAGCTCCGGGCCTTCACGGAGGTCTTCGCCGCCGACGCCCGCCTCGCCGCCGAGGGGGCAGACCGGGCGATCCGGTCGGGCCACGCCGTCGGGCCGCTCCACGGCGTTCCCGTCGTGCTCAAGGACCTGATCGACCTGGAGGGCCGGATCACCATGGGCGGCTCGGCCGCCCACCGGGCGCGCCGGGCCGAGCGCACCGCGACGATCGCCCGGCGCCTCATCGGTCAGGGCATGATCGTGCTCGGCAAGACCCACACGGTCGAGTTCGCCTACGGCGGCTGGGGCACGAACCAGCATCTCGGCACGCCGTGGAATCCCTGGGATCCGGAGACGCCGCGCACCCCCGGCGGGTCGAGCAGCGGCACCGGCGTGTCGGTGGCGGCCCGCATGGCGCCCTGGGGCATCGGCACCGACACCGGCGGCTCGGTGCGCCTGCCGGCCTCCTTCTGCGGGCTGACCGGCCTCAAGGTGACGGTCGGGCGCGTCTCGACCTGGGGGATCGTGCCGCTCTCGATGACCCTCGACACGCCCGGGCCGCTGGCCCGCACCGTGGAGGACACCGCGCTGCTCTACGAGGCGATCTCCGGCCCCGATCCCCGCGACCCGACGACCCGCGGCGTCGCGCCGGACGCGCCCTGGCCGGCGCTGAACCGCGGGGTCCGCGGCCTGCGCCTGGGCCGGATGCCGGCCTCGGAGCGGGACGGGGTCGCCCCCGACATGCTGGCCGCCTACGACGCGGCCCTCGATCTCCTGGCCGGCCAGGGCGCCGAGATCGTCGACGTCGCCCTGCCGTTCCGCTTCAGCGACTGCGTGGCCATGAGCCAGATCACCAACGCGGAGGCCTATTTCGTCAACGGGGCCCTCGCGGAGGATCCGTCCGCACAGCTCGGCGACGCCGTCCGGGCGCGGATCCTGGCCGGCGCGAACGTCTCGGCCCAGGAGTATCTCGGAACCCTCCACCGCCGGGCCGCGATGAAGCAGCAGTACGACGCCGCGCTCGCGGGCATCGACGCCCTCCTGACGCCGACCACGGAGAGCGCCGCCGTCGCGCTCGACGCCGTCGACGAGGCGCACCTGCCGTCGCGCTTCACCCGGTTCGGCAACCTGCTCGACCTCTGCGCGCTGGCGCTGCCGAACGGATTCACCGCGTCCGGGCTGCCGCTCTCGCTGCAGATCGTCTGCCGCGGCTACGAGGAGACGACGGCCCTGCGGATCGGACAGGCCTACCAGCGCGCGACCGACTGGCACCTGCGCCGGCCGCCGGCGTGAGACCGGCGGAGTCCCGGCTCCACCGGCGTCCGGCAGCGGGCCTGCCGCCGCCCGCGTGACGCAAGTTCCCGCCAACGATCCGGCGACGGGATCCACGACCCCGTCACGCCCGCCAGAAGGTCAGCAGCCACCAGACGCTCGTCAGAATGAACCAGATGAACCTCACGCTTCTGATGAGTTCGTTGATCCCGAGGTACTCCATCAGGTAGCCGACGAGGCAGGCCACGTAGATGAAGGCGATGACCGTGGCCGTGGCCGGCGTGAGGATCCCGAGTCCCCAGACGGCGGCGACGACGGCGAGGCCGAAGGCGCACAGACCGAAGGCGAGAAGGACGGGATGCGCGGCGCACCAATGCGCCAGCCGGTCGTTGTCTGCGGACAAGTCTTGCACGGGCCCACCCCGAATCGATGACTGACATCGATCATACGGGCCGCGGCTTCCGGTCTCCGTGAGGACGCGCACGGGATCGGCGGGCCCGGCGTCGGATCCACATCCTCTGCGCGGCGGCTCCGCGCGGCGGCTGCGTGCGGCGGCGCCGGGTCACCTCGCGCACGGTGCCGGAACGAGGCCGCGTCGGGCTGTACGGTACTGGGAAGGATCGATCAGCCGGCCGGAGCCTGCCCGGCCACCACGACGCCGAGCGTGTCGAGGAGCGACGACCGGGCCCGGCTCACCCGGCTCTTCACGGTGCCGACCTGGCAGCCGAGCATGACCGCGGCCTCCTCGTAGGTGTGTCCCTCGGCGCCCACCAGCAGCAGCGCCTGGCGCTGCGCCGAGGGCAGGCCGCCGAGACGCTCCCAGACGGCCTTGAGGGTGCTGGCATCCTCCTGGTCGGACGGGCTGGTCATCTGACCGGCATGCGTCCCGTCCACGTCCTCCACCTCGCGCCGCGTCTTGCGAAGGTCGGTGTAGAACTGGTTGCGCAGGATCGTGAACAGCCACGCGGTGAAGTTGGTGCCGGGCCGGAACTTCTGCTGGTTCGCCCAGGCCTTCACGAAGGTCTCCTGCACTAGGTCGTCGGCGCGGCTCACGTCACCCACGAGCGACAGGGCGAAGGTGCGCAGCGCCGGCAGGGCCTTGATGATGTCGCCGCGGAAATCGAAGGGGACGGTCTCGCCGTGCGCCGTGACCGCCGCCTCGAAGCGTAAAACCAGGGCGGCGAGCTGCGCCGGCAGGGGCTCGAGCTCGACGACCTTGAAATACTCCCGGATCGGCAGGGCGAGGTGCTGGCCGATCGAAGCGGCGTAGCCGGACCCGTCCCGGGTGCCGGCAGCTGCAACTGACCGGTCCGCAGCGTCCTCAGTCATGAACGTTTCCGCCTCCCACGCTGGTATACTGGAATCGCTCTAACGGCGGTAGCGGGGAAATTCTGAACCGATGCCAAACGCTCCCGAATATGACAGGGAATTTAGGCATGGTGACCGGGGTGACAACGCCGGCCGGGTCCGCGCCCCCGGGCTGGCGGCGACCGGCCGGCCGATGCAGAGTGCGGACAGCCAGGAGAGCGGGATGAGCCACGATCACGCGCAGCACTCGCACGACCGCGACGATCACACCCACGATCACACCCATGATCATCACGCGGATCACCACGGCAGCGACCTGTCGCCGGTCGAGGCCCGGGTGCGCGCGCTGGAATCCCTGCTCACCGAGAAGGGCTACGTCGATCCGGCGGCCCTCGATGCCCTGGTCGAGCTCTACGAGACCAAGGTCGGCCCGCACGCGGGGGCCCGCGTGGTGGCCCGGGCCTGGACCGATCCCGCCTTCCGGGCGCGGCTCCTGGCCGACGCCACGCCGGCCATCGCGGAGCTGGGGATCGGCGGCCGCGGCGGCGAGCACATGGTGGTTGTCGAGAACACGCCGGAGACCCACAATCTCGTCGTCTGCACCCTGTGCTCCTGCTACCCCTGGCCGGTGCTGGGCCTGCCCCCGGTCTGGTACAAGGCGCCGCCCTACCGGGCCCGGGCGGTGATCGACCCGCGCGGCGTGCTCGCCGAGTTCGGGGTGACGCTGCCCGAGACAACCCGCATCACCGTCTGGGACTCGACCGCCGAGACCCGCTACATGGTCCTGCCGATGCGGCCTGCCGAGACCGACGGCTTCTCCGAGGAGGCGCTC
The DNA here is from genome assembly GCF_053345825.1 of Methylobacterium sp. C33D. Classification (NCBI taxonomy): domain Bacteria; kingdom Pseudomonadati; phylum Pseudomonadota; class Alphaproteobacteria; order Hyphomicrobiales; family Methylobacteriaceae; genus Methylobacterium; species Methylobacterium sp. C33D. Next base: position 49,973 of record NZ_JBKFAV010000011.1, on the reverse strand, counting down.
GCCGCCCTCGTGACCCGCGATTCCATGATCGGCACGGGGTTGCCCAAGGCGATGCCGGTCGCGCCCGCGGAGATGCCGGTATGAACGGGGCCCAGGATCTCGGCGGCGCGCACGGCTTCGGGCCGGTGGTGCCCGAGCCGGACGAGCCGGTCTTCCACGGCGCGTGGGAACGCCGCGTCTTCGCGCTGGCCATGGCCATGGGCTACACGGGCGCCTGGAACCTCGACGGCAGCCGGGCCAGCCGCGAATCCCTTCCGCCCGCGGAATACCTCGCGTCGAGCTACTACGAGATCTGGCTCAGGGCGCTGGAGAAGCAGGTCGTGGCCACCGGGCTGGTGACGCCGGCCGAGCTCGCGCGCGGCCGATCCGCGGAGCCGGCCAAGCCCGTCGCGCGGGTGCTCGCCCGCGAGGGCCTGGAGCAGCGCTTCCGGGCCGGCTTCCCGAGCAGCCGCGCCGCCGACGCCCCGGCCCGCTTCGCGGTGGGCGACGCCGTGCTGGCGCGCAACGCGCACCCGACCGGCCACACGCGGCTGCCCCGCTACGTCCGCGGCAAGCGCGGCCGGATCCTGCGCGTCGACGGGGTCTTCGTCTTCCCCGACACCAACGCCGACGGGTCGGGCGAGAATCCGACCTGGCTCTACACGGTCGCCTTCACGGCGCAGGCGCTGTGGGGCGAGAGCGGCGACCCGGGCGGGATCGTCACGGTGGCGGCCTTCGAACCGTACCTGGACCCCGCGTGACCGCGCCGTCGCCCAGCCCCTTCGCGGCGCCCTGGGAGGCGCAGGTCTTCGCGCTGGTGGTCTCCCTGCGCGAATCCGGGCTGTTCACGTGGTCGGAATGGGCGGACCGCCTCGGCCGGCAGATCCGGCCGGCCGAGTCTCCCGAGCAGGCGGCCGATTACGGCGCGTGGCTCGCGACGCTGGAGGCCCTGCTGGCCGAGCGCGGCGTGGCGGGACCCGAGAGCGTCGCGGCGCGGACCGACGCCTTCCTGCGGGCCGCGGAGGCGACGCCCCACGGCCAGCCGATCCGCCTGGAGAACGACCCGCTCTACCGGCCCTGAACGTTCAGGCTCTCCAGGGGGACCGGGGCCGCGTGCGACCGGCCGCTCATCAGCTGATCGAGGAGCGCCAGGACCTCGGGCCGACCGCAATTGCGGGCGGGCTCGAACGGCGTCCAGGTCTGGGCGAAGTCGAGGCGCTCGAACACGTCGCGGTAGCGGCGCAGCTCGCTCGGCGTGAGCGGGACCCCGCGCACGAAGGCCTTGTGGGCCGAGATCGTGGTGGCGCGGCGGAAATCCGCGGGGTCGAGCTCGAATTTCAGCGCGTCGCCGCAGAAGCAGATTTTTCGCCCACGGTCGTACAGGATGGCGTGGCCATCGAAATGGCCCGCGGTGCGGTGCAGCTCCAGCCCCGGCAGCGGCTCCAGAAAATCGTCGTAGGGCCAGCTCACCTGGAGCGCCGCGCTCCAGGTGAAGTCGGCCGCCGGCAGGCACAGTTCCGGGTCGAACCGGTCCTGGAGCTGCGGCAGCGCCCCGTAGGAATGCGGGTGCGAGGCCGAGAGGACCGTCATCCCGCCGAGCCGCTCGATCTGGTCGAGGGCGGCCTCGCTGAAGACCGGGCAGCCCTCGAAACCCATGTTCCCGTGCTCGGTCTGGATCAGGTAGGCGGAGGGCCCGATGCCGGAGACCGGCTCGTTCCAGAAGCGCCAGACCCCGGGCTCGAGCTCCTGCCAGTGGCAGGGGAAGGCCTCCTGCGCCGCGCGGGCGGTGCGGAAGCGCCAGCCGTCCTGCGGCACGACGTGCCGGGCGTCGAGGCACATCGGGCAGGCGGCCGGCGCCTCGAAGTGCCGCTGCCAGAACCCGCAATTGTCGCAGGTATAGGCGGGCAGCTTCAGGGCGCCCGCGAAGGGCAGATAGCCGGGCATCGTCTGGGACCTTCCTCGGGAGCGGTGCGTGCGATACGGCCCTAGTCGAACCCGCCGCCCCCGTCATCGCGAGCGCAGCGAAGCGACCCAGGGCAGAGGGTGTTCTCCGGGCGGGGCGTGACCGTGGATTGCTTCCCCCCGCTCGCAAGGACGGTGGCAGGCCTGTCGACGGGATCGGGCTCGGCAGTCGTCAGGTCCGCCCGGGCAGGCGGCGCGCCGACCGGGCGGCGTGGACGGTGCCGGCGAGGCCGACGAGGGCGAGGCCGACGAGGCCGCCGACCACGACGTCGCGGGTGCGGCTCGTGACGAACTCGGCGCGGCCCGCCTTGGTCCGGCCGGAGAAGCGCCCGTCGATCCCGGCCGGGCCGGGCACGGGGGCCTCGAGATTGCCCGCCATCTCGGGGACGGTCTCGTCGGAGAGCTGCGCCGACCACATGGAGGCGGCCTTGCGGTCGGCGAGCGCCGGCGCCAGCGCCTGGGCGGCGGCCATCATCACCGACGACCGGCCGACCCAGACCTCGCGGCGCGGGTGCTCGACCGCGTACAGGATCGCCTCGGCGCAGAGCCGCGGGTCGAAGACCGGATCCGGCGCGTACTGGCGGTGGCCGGTGCGGTTGCGCGCCCAGTTGAACTGCGGCGTGTTGACCGCCGGCAGGTAGATCACGCTGAGGCTGACATTGACCCGGTCGTGCAGCAGCTCGCAGCGCAGGGCGTCTGTGAAGCCCGAGACCGCGAACTTCGCCGCGCAGTAGGGCGCCTGCAGCGGCGCCGCCCGGATCGCGAGGCCCGAGGAGACCTGGATGATCGCGCCGCGGTCGCGCCGCTTCATGTAGCGCAGGGCCGCGAGCGTCCCGTAGACCTGGCTCAGATAGGTGGTCTCGGTCACCCGCCGGTACTCGTCCGGGGTGATTCGGTCGGCCGGATTCACCACCGTCGACATGGCGTTGTTCACCCACGCGCGGATCGGGCCGAGTTCGCGCTCGACCCGCTCGGCGGCCGCGTCCACGGCCTCCGAGTCGGCGACGTCGGCGCCGATCGCCAGCACCGGCTGGCCGTAGGCCGCGAGCGCCCGCTCGGCCGCGGCGAGACGGCCGGGATCCCGCGCGATCACCGCCACCGACCAGCCGCGCGCGGCGAAGGCGTGCGCGGTGGCGAGCCCGATTCCGGCCGTGCCCCCGGTAACGACCGCAACCCGTGCCATACCCACCTCATCCTCGAGAGACCGAACCGGCAACACGGAACGGCGCGCTCGGTTGCGCCGCCGGACCGGGCCCGAACGTCACGGGGATGCCGATCGCGATGCCGATTTCCCGGCCCGAGACGCAACGTCCGACGGTGGCCGCTGTTGACTGCCTGTACCGCGTCATGCCGAACCATCGAGGGTCGCAGCCATGCGCACTGGACGACGCTTCTCCCTGTTCTCGCTGCCGATCGATCCCTGGCCGCAGGCGTCCCTGGCCGAGCGGACCGCCGTCGGGATGGTCCTGACCGGCCTGCTGCTCGTGCCGGCCTGCGCGGTCGGGGCCGCGCTCCTCGTGTTCACGACGCTCGCGGCCCACGTGTACTGGTCCTACGATCTCGGCGCGTCCCTCCGCGCGTTCATCACCCGCCACGCCGGGGCCGCCGTCGCGCGGCGCGGCCGGCTCGTCCACAAGGCCTGACGCGCGGGCGCGGCGCGCTGGCCGGGCGGCGCCGAGCCGTGCCGGTCCGCACGACCCGGCCGCGCGACCCCCGCGATCCCTGTGCGTTCGCCTCGGTCCGATTTGACCTGACCGTCCCTCGTGGGCCAGTCAGGCTCGGAACCGAGAGATCGCCATGTTCCGTACCCTGATGACTGCGCGGCGCTTCGCGCCGCTGTTCTGGTGCCAGTTCTTCTCGGCGTTCAACGACAATTTCCTGAAGAACGCGCTCGCCTTCCTGATCCTGTTCGGGATCGGCGGCCAGGCGGACGCCCATGCCGGCGTCCTCGTGACGCTCGCGAGCGCGGTGTTCATCGGGCCGTTCTTTATCCTGTCGGGTCTCGGCGGCCAGTGGGCCGACCGCTACGACAAGGCGCTCATGGCGCGGCGGCTCAAGTTCGCCGAGATCTTCGCGGCCGGCACCGCCGTGCTCGGCTTCCTCCTGCACTCGATCCCGGTGCTGTTCGTGGCGCTCGGCCTGTTCGGGACGATCGCGGCGCTGTTCGGCCCGATCAAGTACGGGATCCTGCCGGACCATCTCCGGCGCGAGGAGCTGCCCGCCGGCAACGCCCTCGTGGAGGCGGCGACCTTCCTGGCGATCCTTCTGGGCACGATCGCGGCCGGCGCGGCCTCGGCGATGGGCGGCTCGGGACTCGTGTTCGGCGTCCTGGTGATGGGCTTCGCCGTCCTGTGCTGGCTCTCGGCCCGGATGATCCCGGCGACCGGCGAGGGGGCCCCGGACCTGCGCGTCGACCCGAACATCGCCCGCTCGACCTACGCGCTGCTGCGCGACCTCTGGGCCGACACGCGGCTGTGGCGCGGCTCGCTCACGGTGAGCTGGTTCTGGCTGGTCGGCGTGGTGGTGCTGTCGCTGCTGCCGGTGCTGGTGCGGGGCGCCTTCAACGGCACCGAGACGGTGATCACGCTGCTGCTGGCGCTGTTCTCGATCGGCATCGCGGTCGGGTCCGGCCTCGCCTCGTGGCTCGCCAGCGGCCGGATCGTGCTGCTGCCGACCCCGGTCGGCGCGGTGCTGATGGGCCTGTTCGGCCTCGACCTCGCCTGGACGGTCGGCCACCTGCCGGCACCGCCGGCCGAGCCGATCGGCCCCCTCGGCTTCCTGCAGACCGGCCACGGCCTGCGCACCGGGATCGACTTCCTCGGACTGGCGATCTCCGGCGGCCTCTACATCGTCCCGTCCTTCGCGGCCGTGCAGGCCTGGGCCGAGAAGGCGATGCGCGCGCGGATCATCGGCGCGGTCAACGTCATGACGGCGGCCTTCATGGTCGCCGGCACCCTGGCGCTCGCGGCGCTGCAGGGCGCCGGCCTCACGATCGCGAGTCTCCTCGCGGTGGTGGCGGTGCTGAACCTGATCGTCGGCGCGGTCGTGTTCGCGACCCTGCCGACCAGCCCGTTCCGCGACTTCCTGTCGATCCTGTTCCGGGCCTTCTACCGGCTGGAGGTCCGCGGCTTCGACAACCTCGCGGCGGCCGGGCCGAACGCCATCGTGGCCCTCAACCACGTCTCGTTCCTCGACGCGCCGCTCGCCCTGTCGCTCCTCGAGCAGGAGCCGGTCTTCGCCATCGACAGCGGCATCGCGCAGCGCTGGTGGGTCCGCCCGTTCCTGCGCGTCACGAAGGCGATGCCGCTCGACCCGACCCGTCCGCTCGCCACGAGGACGCTGATCAACGCCGTCAAGGGCGGCGAGACCCTGATCATCTTCCCCGAGGGCCGGCTCACGGTCACCGGCAGCCTGATGAAGGTCTACGACGGCGCCGGGCTGATCGCCGACAAGTCGGGCGCGATGGTCGTCCCGGTGAAGCTCGACGGGCTGGAGCGCACCGTCTTCTCGCGCCTGTCGCGCGGGCAGGTGCGCCGCCGCTGGTGGCCCAAGGTGACCGTGACGGTGATGCCGCCGGTGCGGCTGACCGTGGACCCCGCGCTCAAGGGCAAGGCGCGGCGGCAGGCGGCGGGCGCCGCCCTCTACGGGATCATGTCGGACCTCGTGTTCCGGACCGCCGACATCGACCGCGGCCTGATGGCGGCGCTGATCGAGGCGGGCGAGCGCCACGGCTGGGGCCGCAACGCCCTGGAGGATCCGGTCGGCGGCCGACTCAGCTACAGCCGGCTCGTGATGGGCGCCAACATCCTCGGGCGCAAGCTGATGCCGCTGGCGCCCGTGGGCGGCCGGATCGGCGTCATGCTGCCGAACGCCAACGGCGCCGCGGTGACGCTGTTCGCCCTCGCCTCCGCGGGCCGGGTGCCGGCGATGATCAACTTCTCGGCCGGCCCCGCCAACGTGCTCTCGGCCTGCCGGGCGGCGGAGGTCAGCCGGATCCTGACCTCCCGCGCCTTCATCGAGAAGGGGCGGCTGGGCCCGCTCGTCGAGGCGATCCGCGGCTCGGTCGAGCTGATCTACCTGGAGGACGTGCGGGCCGGCATCACGACGGGGGACAAGATCCGGGGGCTATTGGCGCCGCGCCGCCCCCTGGTGGCGCGCGCCGGCGAGGATCCGGGGGCGGTGCTGTTCACCTCGGGCAGCGAGGGCACGCCGAAGGGCGTGGTGCTGGCCAACCGCTGCATGCTCGCCAACGTGGCGCAGGTGGCGGCCCGGATCGATTTCGGCCCGATGGACAAGGTGTTCAACGTCCTGCCGGTGTTCCACGCCTTCGGGCTCACGGCCGGGCTGGTCCTCCCCCTGGTCTCTGGGGTGCCGGTCTACCTCTACCCGTCGCCGCTGCATTACCGGATCGTGCCGGAGCTGATCTACGGCTCGAACAGCACCGTCCTGTTCGGGACCGACACCTTCCTCACGGGCTACGCCCGGGCGGCCCATTCCTACGACCTGCGCTCGCTGCGCTACGTCGTGGCCGGCGCCGAGGCGGTGAAGGAGACCACCCGGAAGACCTGGGCGGAGAAGTTCGGGCTGCGCATCCTGGAGGGCTACGGCGTCACCGAGTGCGGTCCGGTCGTCGCGCTCAACACGCCGATGTTCAACCGGTTCGGCACGGTCGGGCGGATCCTGCCGGGCATCGAGACCCGCCTGGAGCCGGTGCCGGGGATCGACGAGGGCGGCCGCCTGTCCCTGCGCGGGCCGAACATCATGCTGGGCTACCTGCGCGCCGAGAAGCCCGGCGCGCTGGAGCCGCCGCCGGGCGGCTGGCACGACACCGGCGACATCGTGGCGATCGACCCGATGGGCTTCGTCACCATCAAGGGCCGGGCCAAGCGCTTCGCGAAGATCGCGGGCGAGATGGTGTCGCTCGCGGGGATCGAGGCGCTGGCCGCCGAACTCTGGCCCGACCGCCCGAGCGCCGTCGCGGCGGTGCCGGACGCGCGCAAGGGCGAGCGGCTGATCCTGTTCACGCAGGAGAAGGGGGCGACCCGGGCCGCCTACCAGGGCTTCGCCAAGAGCCGCGGCGCCTCCGACGTCGCGATCCCCGCCGAGGTGACGGTGCTGGACGCGATCCCGATGCTCGGCACCGGCAAGGTCGACCAAGTGGCCGTCACCAAGCTCGCGCTGGAGCGGGCGAAGGAGAACGCGGCGGCCTGACGGTCGCGACCGCGCGCGCCGCGTCACCCAAACGGGGGATGCGGGGCACCCCGGGATCCGTTCGTATCGCGAATACAGCCGTGATTCGAATTGCTTGACGCGTTCGGGGCACGGGTCTGCAGGGGGACTCGGGGCGCAACGGCGAGGGACAGATCATGCAGAAGGGCAGGCGAATTCCGGCTTGGCTGGCGAGGCGGACCTACTTCAAGCGGATCGAGCGCTGGGTGAAGCCCAGCAAGGCGCGCAAGGCGGCGCAGCCCCCTGAGATGACGACCGCCGCGATGCCCTCCAACGTCGTGCCGTTCCCGATCCGGGTGAATCGCCCGGATCGCCCCGCCTTCGAGGACCTGCGGGGCGTCGGCACGGCCTAGAAGCCGGCCCCGGCCGGATCGGGGCCCGGCGCCGGAGGCGCGGATCGGCCCGGGGGCTTGTCGATCGCGCGGGAACACGGAATCCTGCGCTGTCGGAGCCGAAGCCGGGAGGATGCGTGCCGCACGACGGGTCGGATCCGCGCGCGTCGGCGCCGCCACGGAGGCGGGTCACGGGCCTGCGCGCGGCGCTCGCGATCGGGCTGCTGGGGGCCGGCGCCGGTGCGCTCTGGCGCTACGCCGACGCGCTGCCCGCCCTCGACCTCGCCGCGGCCGAATCGCGCTCGACGGTGGTGCTGGACCGATCCGGCACGCTGCTGCGCCCCTTCGCGACGGCGGACGGGCGCTGGCGCCTGCCGGTGACCGCGGAAGCGGTCGACCCGCGCTACCGGGCGATGCTGCTCGCCTACGAGGACCGCCGCTTCGCCGCGCATCCCGGCATCGACCCGGCGGCGGTGCTGCGCGCCGCCCGCCAGTGGCTGACCCGCGGCCGCATCGTGTCCGGCGCCTCCACCCTGTCGATGCAGGTGGCGCGCCTCGTCGAGCCGCGGCGGGAGCGGTCGCTCGAGGCCAAGCTCCGCCAGATGGTGCGGGCGGTCGCGCTGGAGCGGCGCCTCGGCAAGGCCGGGCTCCTCGACCTCTACCTGGCGCTCGCCCCCTACGGCGGCCCGCTGGAGGGTGTGCGCGCGGCGAGCGTCGCGTATTTCGGGCGCGAGCCGGTCCGGCTGACCGCCGCGCAGGCGGCTCTGCTCGTCGCCCTGCCGCAATCGCCCGAGACCCGCCGGCCGGACCGGTTCCCCGAGCGCGCCCGCGCCGCCCGCGACCGGGTCCTGGCGGTGGCCGTCGCGCGGGGCATCCTCAGTGCGGCGGAGGCCGACGCCGCCCGGGCCGAGCCGGTACCGACGGCGCGCAGGCCGTTCCCGATGCTCGCGGCGCACGCCGCCGAGGAGGCGGTGGCGGCCGATCCCGGTGCCGCCACGATCCGCCTCGCGATCGACGGGCGCCTGCAGGAGCGGCTGGAAACCCTGGCGGCCGAGCGCGCCGCCGCCGCCGGTCCGGACCTCTCGGCCGCGATCCTCGTCCTCGACAACCGCGACGGGCGGGTGCTCGCCCAGGTCGGCAGCGCCGGCTACCTGGACCCGTCCCGGCGCGGCGCCATCGACATGACCCTGGCGGTGCGCTCGCCCGGCTCCGCGCTGAAGCCCTTCGTCTACGCCATGGCCTTCGCGGACGGTCTCGCGCATCCCGAGACCCTGCTGGAGGATCGCCCGGCGCGCTTCTCGGCGAGCTACGCGCCGGAGAATTTCGACCTGACCTTCCAGGGCACGGTCACGGCCCGGCGCGCCCTGCAGCTCTCGCTGAACGTGCCGGCGGTCGAGCTGATGGATGCGGTGGGTCCCGCCCGCTTCATCGCCCGGCTGCGCGCCGCCGGGGCCGGGATCCAGCTCCCGCGGGAGGCGGCCCCGGGGCTGCCGGTCGCGCTGGGCGGCCTCGGCATCACGGTCACCGACCTCGCCCGGCTCTACGCGGGGCTCGCCCGCGGCGGCGCGGTTCCGGACCTGCTGCGCCGCGCCGACGGGGTCGCGGCCGAGCCCCGGCACCGCGTCGCCGAGCCCGTGGCGGCCTGGTACGTCGCCGACATCCTGCGCGGGACACCGCCGCCGGAGAACGCCCTGCCGAACCGCATCGCCTACAAGACCGGCACCTCCTACGGGTACCGCGACGCCTGGGCCGCCGGTTTCGACCGCCACGCGACGATCGTCGTCTGGGCCGGGCGCCCGGACGGCGCGGCGGTGCCGGGGCTCGTGGGCCGCACCGTCGCGGCGCCGATCCTGTTCGACGCCTTCGCGCGCCTCGGGATCGAGCCCGAGCCGGTCCCCCAGCCGCGGGACGCGCTGGTGGTCGGGACAGCGGGCCTGCCGCCGCCGCTGCGGCACCTGCGCCGCGAGGCGGCCGAGGCGGCGGGACCGGCACTGCGGATCGCCTACCCGCCGGACGGGGCGCGGATCGATCTCGGCCTCGCGGCGGACCGGCGCGGCGCCGCGGAGGGCGGCCCGGGTCTCGCGCTCAAGGCCCTGGGCGGCGTGCCGCCGCTCACCTGGCTGGTCGACGGTCAGCCGGTCGTGCAGACGCCGCGGCGGAAGGCCGAGTGGGCTCCGGGGGGCGCGGGCTTCGCGCGGATCTCGGTCCTGGACGCGACCGGCGCCAGCGACAGCGTGTCCGTCCGCCTCGAGTGAGCCGACGGCGCGTCACCGGATCAGCGGCCGATCCCGAGGCCGCGCGGGGCGCCGGCCGGGCCGCGCGCCTCGCAGGATTCCAGCGCCGCGGCGAGGCGCGCCGCGCTGGCCGCGGACCCGTAAGACAGGTTGAGGACAGTGACGAGGATCCCGACGCTCACGAGCACGCCGAGCGCGGCCGCGCCGAGCAGCACGGCGGTGATCAGCCGGTTGCGCCGCAGATCGGCGGTGAGCGCCCGGATGAGGTCCCGGTTGTGTTCGGCGAGACCGTTCCGCGCCGCCACCAGCTCGTTGTACATGTTGGTGATGGCGTTGGTGGACATGTACACCAGCAACAGGTGGACGACGAAGTCGTCGTCCGTCGTGGTGTTGAGGGCGGCCGCGATCCGCACCGCGAGCTGGCGCTCCCAGGGCTGGAGATCGCGGCCGTGGACCGACCGGTAGAACCGCTCGAGGTTGGTCACGGCCGGAGCGCATCCCGCCACGCCGTGTGGAAGTTGCGCCGCAGGCGGCGGCCCTCGACCCGCAGGCGCATCGGCGCGCTGTTCGCCAGGCCCTGCCAGGTCGTGTTCTGGACCCGCAGGGCCTCGATCAGCCGCTCACCGATCCGCTCGATCTCGATGACGCGGAAGTTCGACTGCTTCCGCAGGGACCGCACGAGGTCGGACGATTCGAGATAGTCGAAATTGGTCGCCTGGGCGGTGTTCTTCGCCAGGATCGCGCGGTCGCACTCGATCAGCATGGGCCGGAGTTCCCGCAGGACCTCCAGGGCGGTGGGATCGACCGCGCCGGCCGCGACGACCACGGCGAGCCGGATATTCGCCTCCCGGCAGCTCTCCACGATGATCTCCGTGCAGCGGCGGGTCGTCTCGGTGTCGCCGGCCGGGAAGTCGACCACGACGAAGCGCTCGGCCGCCTCGATCACGCGCTCGATCAGGTCCTGGCACAGGGTCGGGTCGACGCGGCCCGTGCTGTCCTCGGCGCGCAGGCGCTGCCGCACGGCGGTGATGCCGGGGCGGCGCGGGACGAAGTTGTCGCTGCCGGGGACGGTCTCCTGCATGAGCGCCGTGTGGAAGTGCCGGTTGGCCGGGTCGGTGTCGATCGCCAGCACCGGACCGGCCTCCGCGCAGAGATCGGCCACCTGGAGGGCGATGGTCGTCTTGCCGACACCGCCCTTGCCGCCGAGGCAGAGAACGAGAACCTTCGCGGCGGCGCCCAGGAGATCGCGCTGGATGTCGTGGATCTCGTCCGGGCTGTACCAGGCCGGAACCTTGATCTGCGTCGTGTCGGTCATGCGGTCTCTCCTTGCTGATACGTGCCGGGTGGCCGCGGCGCGCGGCACCGGCCTGCGGGATCTCGAGGATTCACGGGGTCGCGGCGGGACAGGCGGTCCGCGGCGGCGGGCCGCGCAGCGCGACGGCCGGCAGCGGTGCGGCCGCCGTCGCGCGCGGCAGACCAGTGGGTCCCCGCGCGTCGCCCCGCCGATGACATCTCGCCCTGACGTCCGTCGCCACGCTCTGCATTCCGTCGCTGGATCCGCGTCGCCGGCGGCCGGACCGGGATCTTTCCGCGCCGCGGCCGAGTGCCGGCAAGATCTTGCGTCGATCCATCCCGGAAACAAGCCTCATCCGATCGGATCTGATCTCGGCGACTTCTCTAGAGCGGGATCATTAACAAACAGATATGCGTTTTTATATTTGAATTTATTGCAAATTCACGCGGATAATCGCGATCGAATGGGCATCTATACAATAGAATTTGGCAGTTCGGCCGATTCGCCCGGATGAATAGCCGATGAGCGCGCAGCGCCGCAGCCGCGGCGCGACCCTGGCGGGCGGTGCCGGCCCGGCCGTGCCCGGCGCCTACCCGGACGTCACCGCGCCGCGGCGAGGGGCGCGAACACGTCGATGAGGCCGTTCACCAGGATCTGGGTCCCGACGCACAGGAGCAGGAAGGCGAAGAGGCGGCCCATCACCCGGGCGCGGGCCGGGCCGATGAAGGCCACCACCCGGTCGGCGGACGCGTAGAGGACCGCGACCGTGGCGGCGACCGCGAGGGCCGCCAGCGTGACGCCGACGTAGAAGCCGAAGCGCTCCGCGTAGGCCTCGGGCCGGTTGGCGCCGAGGGTGATGGCGACCGCGATCGTCCCCGGCCCCGTGGTGAACGGGAGCGTCAGCGGGAAGAAGGCGATCTCGGCGAGGGGACCGGGCGCCGGATCGCCCGGCGGCTCCGCCGGGACCGCCCCGCGGCCCGCCGAGCCCGAGGCCTCGGCCTGCTTGCGCGCCTCGCGGGCCTCCGGCCGGTTCAGCTGGGTCCAGGCCGACGACATGACCACGAGGCCGCCGGCGATGCGCAGCGCGCCCAGGGTGACGCCGAAGAAGTTCAGGATCGGCGTGCCGGCCCAGAGGGCCCCGAGCATCACCAGGGCGGCGTAGACGCCGATCCGGCGCGACAGCAGCACGCGCTCGGCGTGGCTGAAGGCGCCCGCCACCTGCGCGAAGATGAAGGCGCCCCCGACCGGGTTCACGATGGAGAAGAGGGCCGACAGGGCGAGCAGGAACTGCTGGGTCGTGAAATCGAGGCTCATCGGGGTCAGCCCGGGGAGGGGGCGGGCACCAGGACCCGGGCCGGCGCGAGGCGGCGGGCGCGCCGCACCTGCTGGACGGCCACCGGCCGGTAGAGCTGCTTCGTCGCGTCGACCACGTGCAGGCCCGCGAAGGGCAGGGACAGGCCGGTGCCGAGCCACTCCCAGGCGGGTCCGGTGCGCAGCATCAGGCGCGAGCGGGCCGGCGGCATGTACAGCGTCTCGGCCCAGCTCACCGGCGAGAACAGCGTGTCGCGCATGAGCCGCCCGAGCTGCGAGCGGCTGTAGGGCTGGCCGTGGCCGAACGGCGTCGCCTCGCGGCGCGCCCAGACGCCCCGGCGGTTCGGCACGACGAGGATCATGCGGCCGCCAGGCGTGAGCGTCCGCCAGACCTCCTGCAGCAGCTCCGTCGGGCTCTCCACCGATTCGAGGGCGTGGACCAGGATGACCCGGTCGATGGCGGCCTCCGGCAGCGGCATCATGGTGGGATCGGCGAGCGCCGCGCAGGAGCGCCCGGTGCCCGGCCAGTTCACCACGCCCTGCGTGGCCGGCATGAAGGCGAGGGTGCGCTCGGCGATGCAGTGGACCGGCCCGAGATACGGCGTCGCGTACCCGATCCCGAGGACGCGCAGCCCCGAGACCGAGCCCAGGAAGTCGTGGAGCGCGCGGCCGACCACGCGATGCGTCGTGCGGCCCAGAGGGCTGGCGTAGAAGGCCCGCAAGCCGTTGACGTCGAGACGCATGGGAGAACAGGAGATCGCGGACGGAACGGTCGACGTAACCAATGGTGAGCCGCGCGCCGCGCGGCAAGCGCCGGAGGAACCCGGCCGGACCATCACCTGTTCACGGCAACAGATTTCGCGCCGCCTTGTGCCCGTCCGCGTTCCTGGGAGACCCCGTCCGATGGCCGCCGAGACCGAGATTCGCACCTTCCTCTGCCGCAGCGACAATATCGGCGTGCTGATCCGCGATCCGCAGACCGGCGCCTGCGCGGCGATCGACGTGCCGGAAGCCGGGCCGGTCCTCAGGGCCCTCGACGAGACGGGCTGGCGGCTGACCGACATCCTCGTGACGCACCGGCACGGCGACCACGTCGAGGGCATTCCGGAGGTGAAGCGGGCGACCGGCGCCCGGGTGGTCGCCCCCGCGAAGGCCGGCGACGCGGTCCCGCAGGTGGACGCGACGGTCCGGGAGGGCGACACGGTCGCGGTCGGCCGCCTCGAGGCGCGGGTCTGGGAGACGCCGGGCCACTGTGCCGACCACGTGACCTACTGGTTCGCGCAGGCCGGCCTCGTCTGCGCCGGCGACACCCTGTTCACCCTCGGCTGCGGACGCGTGATGGAGAGCCCGCCCGAGATCCTCTACCGCTCGCTCCGGCGCTTCGACGACCTGCCCGACGCGACGCGGGTCTTCAGCGGCCACGACTACGTACTCTCCAACGCGCGCTTCGCCCTCGCGGCCGATCCGGACAACCCCGAGCTCCAGAAGCGGCTCGCCGAGGCCGAGCGAGCCCGGGCCGAGGGGCGGTTCCTCATCCCCTCGACCATGGGCGCCGAGCGGGCGACCAACCCGTTCCTGCGCAGCGGGGAGCCCGCCCTGGCGAGATCCGTCGACCTACCTCCGGAGAGCGATCCCGAGGCGGTGTTCGTCGCCTTGCGGGCGTGGAAGAACCGCTTCTGACGCAGGTGATAACGAGAAAAATTTGTTGCCTTCTCAAGGCAAACTGACACATAGGGGTGTTTAAGCGGTCCTAATCCGCTCGGTAACCGGGCTCCCGGGGGGAAGCCGTAACGTCAACGCGAAGCGCCGGGACGCTTCAGCCGGTCTGATGGGGGTCCGTCTCGCCCTACCACCTGTCCACTTCCCGCCTTCCGCTTCCTTTCCTTAAACCAGAGTCCGACGGGTCCAAGGAGGAGGCGCTCAGCGCCAAGGCCAAGATCTCCGTCGCCGACGCCGAATCCGGCACACTCCGCGAGAGCGGCGACGCGGCCAGTCCCGCCCGTCCGCGGGCGCCGGTCGCGGCCGACGTGCGGCTCCTCGGGATCGCCACCGAGCACCTCTCGCGGCTCGGGCCCAAGCGGGTGACGGTCGTGGCCGTCGCCGCCGAGGCCGGCATGACGCACGCGAACGTGTACCGCTACTTCCCGTCGAAGGACGCGCTCCTCGACGCGGTGGCGGGCCGCTGGCTGCGCGAGGTCGAAGCCCGGCTCGCCGGCATCGCCGACGCCCCCGATCCCGCCGACGACAAGATCGAGCGCCTCCTGACCGCCCTCGCGACGGTCCAGCGGGACGCCCTGTTCGACGAGCCGAACCTGTTCGCGGTCCATCTCGACGCCACCGTGTCGGCCCGGCCGATCGCCCGGCGGCATCGCGTCCGGCTGCGCAGCCTCGTCGAGCGCGTCGTCGAGGAGGGGATCACCTCGGGGATCTTCTCGGCCCGGGACCGGGAGCGGGCGATCGCCTACATCTTCGACGCGAGCTACCGCTTCACGCATCCGCTGGCGATCCAGCACGATGCCGAGGTGCCGCGCGACCTGATCGAGGCCCGGTTCGGCGCCGTCATCCACGCGATCCAGCGGGTCCTGCGCTCCGGCATCCTCTGATCCACCGCGCCCGCACGGGATATCGCGAAGGCCCGGACACCCCGTCCGGGCCTTCGACGTTTCCGCGATCCGGCGTCCCGGGCCGCTCGCGGAGACCCGAAATGACAGGTTTTCAGATCTGTCATCGCGCCCCGGAAGCGGCCGCGCGGCCGGGTGCACTGCACCTAAAACACTCGCGACGTTGACGTTTCCGAGGGGCCGTCGGGCTCCCCGCGGGCGTCCGGAAGCCCCGGACGCGCCGCCCGCGCACCCCGCATCGGGTTGAAGCCACGGTGCTTTTCCGCCACACAGCCGCGCAGATTTCAGAGTGGCGAATCCGGCCTCGGACCCCGGCGGACGAGCAGTCCCGGCCTCGCGCAACGCATCACCGAAGTCGAACGCAGCGGAGACACATCCGACATGGCTCGCAACAAGATCGCGCTCATCGGCGCCGGCCAGATCGGCGGCACCCTGGCCCTCCTGGCCGGCCTCAAGGATCTCGGGGACGTGGTGCTGTTCGACATCGTCGACGGCGTGCCGCAGGGCAAGGCCCTCGACATCGCCGAGGCCGCCCCGGTCGAAGGGTTCGACGCGACCTACGCGGGCGCCAGCGACTACGCGGCCATCAAGGGCGCCGACGTGGTGATCGTCACCGCCGGCGTGCCGCGCAAGCCCGGCATGAGCCGCGACGACCTGATCGGCATCAACCTCAAGGTGATGCAGGCGGTCGGCGAGGGCATCAAGACCCACGCGCCGGACGCCTTCGTGATCTGCATCACCAACCCGCTCGACGCCATGGTGTGGGCGCTGCAGAAGTTCTCGGGACTCCCGACCAACAAGATCGTCGGCATGGCCGGCGTGCTCGACTCGGCGCGCTTCCGCCACTTCCTGGCCGAGGAGTTCAAGGTCTCGGTGGAGGACGTCACCGCGTTCGTGCTCGGCGGCCACGGCGACGACATGGTGCCGCTGACCCGCTACTCCACGGTGGCGGGCGTGCCGCTGACCGACCTCGTCAAGCTCGGCTGGACCACCCAGGAGAAGCTCGACGCCATGGTCGACCGCACCCGCAAGGGCGGCGGCGAGATCGTCAACCTGCTCAAGACCGGCTCGGCCTTCTACGCGCCCGCCGCCTCCGCCATCGCCATGGCCGAGAGCTACCTGCGCGACAAGAAGCGGGTCCTGCCCTGCGCCGCCTACCTCGACGGCGAGTACGGGGTGAAGGGCATGTTCATCGGCGTGCCGATCGTGATCGGCGCCAACGGCGTTGAGCGCGTGCTCGAGGTGACCTTCGACGCGGCCGAGAAGGCCATGTTCGACAAGTCGGTCGCGTCGGTGACGGGCCTCATCGAGGCCTGTAAGGGCGTCGACAGCAACCTCGCCTGACCGGTAAGCGGATACCGGGCAGCGCGTAGCGTTCGGAGATTCGGATCCCGATCGCTCGATCTCTCTACGCGCCGCCCGCTGCCACCTATTCGCTCCTCCCTACGAGGCTCCGATGAATATCCATGAATACCAGGCCAAGGCCGTGCTGAAGGAGTTCGGCCTGCCCGTCTCCCGCGGCGTGGCCATCTTCAACCCGTCGGAGGCCGAGGCCGCCGCCAAGGAGCTCGGCGGTCCCGTCTGGGTCGTGAAGAGCCAGATCCACGCGGGCGGCCGCGGGAAGGGCACCTTCAAGGGCGCGCCCGAGGGCGCCAAGGGCGGCGTCCGGGTCACCAAGTCGATCGACGAGGTGAAGCAGTTCGCCGGCGAGATGCTCGGCCAGACGCTGGTGACGATCCAGACCGGCCCGGCCGGCAAGCAGGTGAACCGCCTCTACATCGAGGAGGGCGCCCAGATCGCCGAGGAGTTCTACCTCTCGATGCTGGTCGACCGCGCCACGGGCGGCGTCGCCTTCGTGGTTTCCACCGAGGGTGGCATGGACATCGAGGCTGTCGCCCACGACACGCCCGAGAAGATCCACACGATCGCGGTCGATCCGGCCACGGGCGTGATGCCCCATCACGGCCGCGCCGTCGCCAAGGCGCTGGGCCTGTCGGGCGCCCAGGCCAAGGAAGCGGCCGCGCTGACCGAGAAGCTCTACGCGGCCTTCGTGGCCAAGGACATGAGCCTCCTCGAGATCAACCCGCTGGTGCTGACCGCGGACGGGCACCTCAAGTGCCTCGACGCCAAGATGGCCTTCGACTCGAACGCCCTCTACCGGCACGCCGACATCGTGGCGCTCCGCGACGAGACCGAGGAGGACGCCAAGGAGATCGAGGCGTCGAAGTACGACCTCGCCTACATCGCGCTCGACGGCACGATCGGCTGCATGGTCAACGGCGCCGGCCTCGCCATGGCGACGCTCGACATCATCAAGCTCTACGGCGAGGAGCCGGCGAACTTCCTCGATGTCGGCGGCGGCGCCTCGGAGGAGAAGGTCACGGCGGCGTTCAAGATCATCACCGCCGACCCGAACGTGAAGGGGATCCTCGTCAACATCTTCGGCGGGATCATGAAGTGCGACGTGATCGCCAACGGCGTGATCGCCGCCGTGAAGGCGGTGGGCCTGCAGGTGCCGCTGGTGGTGCGCCTCGAGGGCACCAACGTCGAGCAGGGCAAGGCCATCATCCGCAACTCGGGCCTCAACGTGATCCCGGCGGACGACCTCGACGACGCCGCCCAGAAGATCGTCGCCGCCGTGAAGGGAGCCTGATCATGTCGGTGATGATCGACGCCAACACCAAGGTCATCTGCCAGGGCTTCACCGGCAAGAACGGGACCTTCCACTCGGAGCAGGCCATCGCCTACGGCACCAAGATGGTCGGCGGCACGAGCCCTGGTAAGGGCGGCTCCAGCCATCTCGGCCTGCCGGTCTTCGACACGGTCGCCGAGGCCCGCGAGGCCACCGGCGCCGAGGCCTCGGTGGTCTACGTGCCGCCGCCCGGCGCCGCCGACGCGATCTGCGAGGCGATCAGTGCCGAAGTGCCGCTGATCGTCTGCATCACGGAGGGCATCCCGGTGCTCGACATGGTGCGGGTGAAGCGGGCGCTGACCGGCTCGAAGTCGCGCCTCGTCGGGCCGAACTGCCCCGGCATCGTCACGGCCGGCGAGTCGAAGATCGGCATCATGCCGGCCAACATCTTCCGGCCGGGCTCCGTCGGCATCGTGTCCCGCTCGGGCACGCTGACCTACGAGGCCGTGTTCCAGACCTCCAACGCCGGCCTCGGCCAGACGACGGCGGTCGGCATCGGCGGCGACCCGGTGAAGGGTACCGAGTTCATCGACGTGCTGGAGCTGTTCCTGGCCGACCCGAAGACCGAGTCGATCGTGATGATCGGCGAGATCGGCGGCTCGGCCGAGGAGGAGGCCGCCCAGTTCCTGAAGGACGAGGCCAAGCGCGGCCGCAGGAAGCCGATGGTCGGCTTCATCGCCGGCCGCACGGCGCCTCCGGGCCGCCGCATGGGCCATGCCGGCGCGATCATCTCGGGCGGCAAGGGCGGCGCCGAGGACAAGATCGCCGCCATGGAGGCCGCGGGCATCCGCGTGTCGCCGTCGCCGGCGCGGCTCGGCTCCACGCTGGTCGAGGTGCTCAAGGGCTGAGGCCCCGCGCGCCTGCGTTGCGGCCATCGCGGGGCCGCAACGCCCATATCGGGCGTGCAGACGATCTCAGCGGGGCGGTCACCCGCCCCGTTTCGGTTTGAGGGCGATCCGCCGCGCGGACGGGGAGCCCGGAGGGCAGGGGAGCCTGCCCGCGCGATCAGGATGGACGCACCATGGCACGCCAGGACGTGAACGAAGCGCTCCTCGAAACCTCGTTCCTCTACGGCGCCAACGCCGCCTACATCGAGGAATTGCAGGCGGCCTACGCCCGCAACCCGTCCTCGGTGGATCCGGAGTGGCAGACCTTCTTCAAGGGGCTCGGCGAGGACGAGACCCTGGTCGAGAAGAACGCCGCCGGCGCGTCCTGGGAGCGGCCGAACTGGCCGGTGCCGCTCAACGGCGAGCTGGTCTCGGCGCTCGACGGCAACTGGGGCGCCCTGGAGAAGGCGATCGGCGACAAGATCGTCGCCCGCGAGGGCAAGGACGCCAAGCCCGGCAAGCCGCAGGACAGCGTCACCGCCACCACCGGCGTCTCGGTGGAGCAGGCCACCAAGGACTCGGTGCGGGCGATCATGCTGATCCGCTCCTACCGCATGCGCGGCCACCTGCACGCCAAGCTCGACCCGCTGGGCCTCGCCCCGCGCGGCGACCACGAGGAGCTGCACCCGCAGCATTACGGCTTCCAGGAGAGCGACTGGGACCGCCCGATCTTCCTCGACAACGTGCTCGGCCTCCAATTCGGCACGATCCGCGAGATCGTCGACATCCTGGAGCGGACCTACTGCCAGACGCTCGGCGTCGAGTTCATGCACATCTCCGACCCCGCCGAGAAGGCGTGGATCCAGGAGCGCATCGAGGGCAAGGACAAGGAGATCTCCTTCACCCCCGAGGGCCGTCGGGCGATCCTCAACAAGCTGATCGAGGCCGAGGGCTTCGAGAAGTTCCTCGACCTCAAGTACACCGGCACCAAGCGCTTCGGCCTCGACGGCGGCGAGTCGATGATCCCGGCGCTGGAGCAGATCATCAAGCGCGGCGGCGCGCTGGGCGTCCGCGAGATCGTGCTCGGCATGGCCCATCGCGGCCGGCTCAACGTGCTGACCAACGTGATGGCCAAGCCGTTCCGGGCGGTGTTCCACGAGTTCAAGGGCGGCTCGGCCTCCCCGGCCGAGGTCGAGGGCTCGGGCGACGTGAAGTACCACCTGGGCGCGTCCTCGGACCGCGCCTTCGACGGCAACAACGTCCACCTGTCGCTCACCGCGAACCCGTCGCACCTGGAGATCGTCGATCCGGTGGTGCTCGGCAAGGTCCGCGCCAAGCAGGACCAGTGGGCCAAGCCCAACATCGAGCGCCGCACGGTGCTGCCGCTCCTGATCCACGGCGACGCCGCCTTCGCGGGCCAGGGCGTGGTGGCGGAGTGCTTCGGCCTGTCGGGCCTGAAGGGCCACCGCACCGGCGGCTCGGTGCACTTCATCATCAACAACCAGATCGGCTTCACGACCGATCCGCGCTTCTCGCGCTCCTCGCCCTACCCGTCCGACGTCGCCAAGATGGTCGAGGCGCCGATCTTCCACTGCAACGGCGACGACCCGGAAGCCGTCACCTTCGCCGCCAAGGTCGCGGTCGAGTACCGGCAGAAGTTCGGCAAGCCGGTCGTCATCGACATGCTGTGCTACCGCCGCTTCGGCCACAACGAGGGCGACGAGCCGGCCTTCACCCAGCCGAAGATGTACCAGCGGATCCGCAAGCACCCGTCGGTGCTGGAGAATTACGGCCGCAAGCTCGTCGAGAACGGCTCCGTCACCCAGGAGGCGCTCGACGCCCGCAAGGCCGAGTTCCGCGGGATGCTCGACAGCGAGCTCGACGTCGCCACCAACTACAAGGCGAACAAGGCCGACTGGCTCGACGGCCGCTGGTCCGGCGTGAAGGCCGTGCACGAGGACGTGGATGATCCCCGCCGCGGCCGCACCGCCGTGCCGGCCGAGACCCTGCAGGAGATCGGGCGCAGGATCACGCAGGCGCCGCCCGGCTTCCACCTGCACCGCACGATCCAGCGCTTCATGGACAACCGCGCCAAGGCGGTGGAGACGGGGGTCGGCATCGATTGGGCGACCGCCGAGGCCCTGGCCTTCGGGGCGACGCTCCTCGACGGCAACCGGGTCCGCCTCTCGGGTCAGGACGTGGAGCGCGGCACCTTCTCGCAGCGCCACGCGGTGGTGATCGACCAGGAGAACGAGCAGCGCTTCACGCCGCTCAACGCCATCCGCGAGGGGCAGGCCGCGATCGAGATCATCAACTCGATGCTCTCCGAGGAAGCGGTGCTCGGCTTCGAGTACGGCTATTCGCTCGCCGAGCCGAACGCCCTGGTCCTCTGGGAGGCCCAGTTCGGCGACTTCGCCAACGGCGCCCAGGTGGTGATCGACCAGTTCATCGCGTCCGGCGAGCGCAAGTGGCTGCGCATGTCGGGCCTCGTGCTGCTGCTGCCGCACGGCTACGAGGGCCAGGGCCCCGAGCACTCCTCCGCCCGCCTGGAGCGCTACCTCCAGGCCTGCGCCGAGGACAACATGCAGGTCGCCAACGTCACGACGCCGGCAAACTACTTCCACATCCTGCGCCGGCAGCTGAAGCGCGACTTCCGCAAGCCGCTGGTGCTGATGACGCCGAAGTCGCTGCTGCGCCACAAGCGCGCCGTGTCGAGCCTCGACGCGCTGGCCGAGGGCTCGACCTTCCACCGCGTCCTCTGGGACGACGCCGAGGAGGAGGGTGCGCAGAACAAGCTCGTGCGCGACGACAAGATCCGCCGCGTCGTGCTCTGCTCCGGCAAGGTCTACTACGACCTCCTGGAGGAGCGGGAGAAGCGCGGCCTCAACGACATCTACCTGATGCGCGTCGAGCAGCTCTACCCGTTCCCCCTGAAGGCCCTGGCCAACGAGATGGCCCGCTTCCGCAACGCCGACGTGATCTGGTGCCAGGAGGAGCCCAAGAACATGGGCGCTTGGTCCTTCGTCGAGCCCTACCTCGAGTGGGTGCTCGGCCAGGCCGGCTCCGCGGTGAAGCGCGCCCGGTACGTCGGGCGTCCGGCCTCCGCCTCCACGGCGGTCGGCCAGATGTCGAAGCACCAGGCGCAGCTTCAGGCCTTCCTCAACGAGGCCCTGGCGGTCTGAGCGTCCGGCCATGGCCTATTTCCTGCTCCGCCTGGAACCGCCCCGCCCGAGCTTCCCGTTCGACGCGACGGAGACCGAGAGGGCGCTGTTCTCGGCGCATTCCGGCTACTGGATGGAGCGGGCGGCCGCTGGAGCCGCCATCGCGGTCGGACCCGTCTTCGAGTCCGGCGGCACCTGGGGCCTGGCCCTGGTCGAGGCCGACGACGCGGCCGAGGCCGAGGCGCTCGGCGAAGCAGATCCCGTCCTGATGGCGCAGGCAGGCTTCCGGTACACCGTCTCGCCCGTTCCGTCCCTGATCCTGCGGCGCTGACGTCGCGGCCCGACATCCAGAGGAGGCCCCCCAGGGGGCAGAAGAGAGCATGGCAACCGACATCCTCGTCCCGACCCTCGGCGAATCCGTCAGTGAGGCCACGATCGGCCGCTGGTTCAAGAAGCCCGGCGACACGGTCGCGGCCGACGAGCCGATCGTCGAGCTCGAGACCGACAAGGTCACGCTGGAGGTGAACGCGCCGGCGGCCGGTCAGCTGGGCGAGATCCTGGTCAAGGACGGCGAGACCGTGGAGCCCGGCGCCCTGCTCGGCTCGATCGTCGAGGCCGGTGCCGGTGGCGGCAAGAAGGCCGCCCCGAAGGAGGCCGCCGAGACCAAGGCCGAGACCCGGAGCGAGGCCCCGAAGGCCGCCGCGCCCGCGAAGGCCGAGGCGCCGGCCCAGGAATCCTCAGCCGGCTACGGCAACCACGGCGAGGCCGCCCCCGCGGCCCAGCAGCGCCCGGTGGGCGACAACGGCCCGGCGGTGGCGAAGCTCGCCCGCGAGTCCGGCGTCGATCCGTCGTCGGTGAACGGCTCCGGCAAGGACGGTCGCGTCACCAAGGGCGACATGCTCGGCGCCATCGCCAAGGGACCCTCCGCCGCCCCCGCCAAGGAGGCCCGCCCGACCCTGCCGCGTGCCCCCTCGGCGCCGGACGACGCCGCGCGCGAGGAGCGCGTGCGCATGACCAAGCTGCGCCAGACCATCGCGCGCCGCCTCAAGGACGCGCAGGACACCGCGGCGATGCTGACGACGTTCAACGACGTCGACATGTCGGCCGTGATGGCGATGCGCAGCCAGTACAAGGACATCTTCGAGAAGAAGCACGGCACGAAGCTCGGCTTCATGGGCTTCTTCACCAAGGCGGTGATCGGCGCCCTCAAGGACGTGCCGGCGGTCAACGCCGAGATCGACGGGCAGGATCTCGTCTACAAGAACTACTACCACATCGGCATCGCGGTCGGGACCGATAAGGGCCTCGTCGTGCCGGTGGTGCGCGACGCCGACGACCTGTCGATCGCCGGCATCGAGAAGAAGATCGCCGGCTTCGGAAAGAAGGCCCGCGACGGCAAGCTCTCCATCGAGGAGATGCAGGGCGGCACGTTCACGATCACCAACGGCGGCATCTACGGCTCGCTGATGTCGACGCCGATCCTCAACGCGCCGCAATCGGGCATCCTCGGCATGCACCGCATCGAGGAGCGCCCGGTGGTCCGCGCCGGCAAGATCGAGGCGCGGCCGATGATGTACCTCGCCCTGTCGTACGACCATCGCATCGTCGACGGTAAGGAGGCCGTGACCTTCCTGGTGCGGGTCAAGGAGGCGCTGGAGGATCCGGCGCGCCTCGTGCTGGACCTCTGAGGCTGTCATGTCGGGCGCTGAGAACAGGGTCGCGATCGTCACCGGCGGCAGCCGCGGCATCGGCCGCGCGGTGGCGCTGCTCCTGGCGGAGCGCGGCTACGCCGTCTGCCTGAGCTACGTGTCGGACGCGGAAGCGGCGCAGGGCGTGGTGGATGCGATCGTGGCCAAGGGCGGACAGGCGCTCGCCGTGCAGTGCGACGTCGGCGACGAGGCCGACGTCATCGCCCTGTTCAGGGCGGCCGACGGCCTCGGCCGCCTCGCGGCGCTCGTCAACAATGCGGGCGTGGTCGACGTGAAGTCGGACGTCGCCGACATGAGCGTCACCCGCCTGCAGCGCATGATGACCACCAACGTGGTCGGCAGCTTCCTGTGCGCGCGAGAGGCGGTGCGGCGCATGTCGACCAAGCGCGGCGGGGCCGGCGGCGCGATCGTCAACCTGTCCTCGGTGGCGGCCCGCCTCGGCGGCCCCGGCCAGTTCGTGGACTACGCCGCCTCCAAGGGCGCCATCGATTCGCTGACGATCGGACTCGCCCGCGAGGTGGCCGCCGACGGCATCCGCGTCAACGCGGTGGCGCCCGGCATCATCGCCACCGACATCCACGCCAGCGGCGGCGAGCCCGACCGGGTGGAGCGCCTCGGCCCGGGCGTCCCGATGAAGCGGGCCGGCACCGCCGAGGAGGTGGCCGCACCGATCGTGTGGCTCCTCTCGGACGAGGCCGCCTACACCACGGGCGCCATCCTCGACGTCGGCGGCGGCCGCTGATCCCGACCTGACATTCCCTGCCCGTCTCGCGCGCGGCACGACCGGAAGCGAATACACATGTCCTACGATCTCGTCGTCATCGGCACCGGCCCCGGCGGCTACGTCTGCGCGATCCGCGCGGCGCAGCTCGGCCTGCGGACCGCCGTGGTCGAGAAGCGCGCCACCCACGGCGGCACCTGCCTCAACGTCGGCTGCATCCCGTCCAAGGCGCTGCTCCACGCCTCCGAGGCCTTCGAGGAGGCCAACACGCATTTCGCCGATCTCGGCATCGACGTCGGCACGCCGAAGCTCGACCTGAAGAAGATGATGGCCTTCAAGGCCGAGGGCGTGGCCGGCAACACCAAGGGCGTCGAGTTCCTGCTCAAGAAGAACAAGGTCGAGACCTTCCACGGCACCGGCCGGATCGCCGGGGCGGGCCGCGTCGAGGTCATCGCCGAGGATGGCGGCAACCAGATGCTCGAGACCAAGAGCATCGTCATCGCCACCGGCTCGGACGTGGCGCGGCTGCCGGGCGTCACCATCGACGAGAAGGTCGTGGTCTCCTCCACCGGCGCCCTCGAGCTCGACCGGGTGCCGAAGAAGCTCCTCGTCATCGGCGCCGGCGTGATCGGGCTGGAGCTGGGCTCCGTCTGGCGCCGGCTCGGCTCCGAGGTGACCGTGGTCGAGTATCTCGACCGGGTGCTGCCCGGCATGGACGGCGAGGTCGGCAAGCAGTTCCAGCGGATCCTGACCAAGCAGGGCATCGCCTTCAAACTGTCCACCAAGGTGACCGGCGTCGAGGTCGGCAAGAAGGGCGGCGCGACGGTCACGGTCGAGCCGGCCGCGGGCGGCGCGGCCGAGACGCTTCAGGCGGACGTGGTCCTCGTCTGCATCGGCCGGACGCCCTACACGGAGGGCCTCGGCCTCGACACGGTCGGCGTCCAGCGGGACGACAAGGGCCGGATCCTCACCGATTCCCACTACGCCACCAACGTCACCGGCATCTACGCCATCGGCGACGTCATCGCCGGCCCGATGCTCGCCCACAAGGCCGAGGACGAGGGCGTGGCGATCGCCGAGATGCTGGCCGGCCAGTCCGGCCACGTGAATTACGGCGTGATCCCGAACGTGGTCTACACGTTCCCGGAGGTCGCCTCGGTGGGCAAGACCGAGGAGGAGCTCAAGAAGGACGGCGTCGCCTACAACGCCGGCAAGTTCCCGTTCACGGCCAACGGCCGGGCGAAGGCGAACGGCACCACGGACGGTTTCGTGAAGGTGCTGGCCGATGCCCAGACCGACCGGGTGCTCGGCGTGCACATCGTCGGCGCGGATGCCGGCAACCTGATCGCCGAGGTGGCGGTGGCGATGGAGTTCGGCGCCTCGTCGGAGGACATCGCCCGCACCTGCCACGCCCACCCGACGCTGACCGAGGCCGTCAAGGAAGCCGCGCTCGCGGTGAACAAGCGCGCCATCCACGTCTGACGGGCGAAGACCCGGCGCGGGATCAGGCGATCTTGCGCCGGGGATTGGGCAGGTCGGCGATCCGCAGCAGCGCGCTCGGCGCGGGCGGGGCCGTCAGGGCGTTCAGGAGGTAGGGCCGGCGCAGGCCCAGGGCATTGTGCAGGGCGAGGTCGATGTCGCGGGCGTAGAACGGCATCCGCAGCACGGCGTCGACGCCGAAGTAGCGGCCGGCCTGGGCGACGGGCTCCAGCTCGGACGTGGTCAGCAGGGTGATCCGAGTCGCGAGACCCAGGGGCTGGATCTGGCAGGCCAGTTCGAGCCCGTCGATGCCGCCGAGCTTCACGTCGATGAAGGCGAAGTCGTAGGCGGCGAGCTTCATCTGCTTGAGGGCGTGGCGCCCGTCATCCGTCTCGTCGAGCTCGATCGCGAACCCGCTGCGCGCCACGACGCGGCTGATGGCCGAGCGCCCGGCCGGGGTCGAGCAGGCGAGCAGGGCCCGGGTCGGCGACCGACGGCGGGCATCCGCGTGGAGCAGCGGCTCGATATGGCTCGGGTCGAGGGGCGTCTTCAGGACCTCGTAGGCCCCGAGGCTCGTGGCGATCTCCTGCCATTGGGGCAGCACGCGGGTCGCGACCAGCACCAGGCAGGGGGGCTCCGCACCCGCCCGGCGCGCCACGGCGACCGCCTCGGGTCCGCTGAGGTCGTCGAGCTGCATCCCGACGAAGGCCAGGGTCGGACGCCGGCGGAGGAGGATCTCGCAGAGCGCCTGACCCGAGGTTGCCTCATCGATCACGGCGCGGGGGTCGAATCGCAGGACGATCTCTCTCAGGGAGACGCGGCGGCCCGGATCGCAATCCGCGATCACGACACGTGCCGGCGCCCCTCCATCCTGAAGATCCATGACGCCCGCCCAAGCCGATCCCGTTCGTTGCCCATATTGGCCGAAGATCGTGACGAAGCTCTTAAAGAGCGCGGATGTGCACTGGGCGAACCGGATGACGCACCTATAGCGGATGATGAGCGCTCTCGAAATCGAGGTTTTTAGCAATCTTGCTCAATGGCCGGCCCTCGGATGGGCCGCCGCGTAGGCGCTCATGAGACGGGCGGCGTCGACCTGCGTGTAGAGCTGCGTCGTGGAGAGCGAGGCGTGGCCCAGGAGTTCCTGGATGGCGCGCAGTTCCCCCTGGCGCGCCAGCAGATGGGTTGCGAAGGAATGCCGCAGGGCATGCGGTGTGGCGCTCTCGGGCAGACCCAGGGCGCCGCGGGCGCGCGCCACGGTGTACTGGATGATGCGCGGCGAGAGCGGGCCGCCGCGGGCGCCGAGGAACAGCGGTCCGTCCGGCGGCAGCGGCAGGGGACAGGCCGCGACGTAGTCGGCCACGGCCTGCGCCACGACCGGTAGAATCGGGACCATGCGCTGCTTGCCACCCTTGCCGAGCACGGTGACCTGATCGAGGCCGGGCAGGGGCGCGTCGCGCCGGGTCAGACCCAGCGCCTCGGAGATGCGCAGCCCCGCGCCGTAGAGCAGCGCCAGCACGGCGGCGTCCCGGGCGAGGACCCAGGGCTCCCGCTCCTCGCCGGCGCGGATCGCGGTATCGGTCAGCGCCACCGCGGCGGAGACGGGCAGAGGACGGGGCAGCCGCCGCGGGACCTTGGGCGAGCGCACGCCGCCCAGGGCCGAGACGGTGCCGAAGCCCTCCCGCTCGAGGAAGCGCGCGAAGGAGCGCAGACCCGCCAGCATGCGCATCAGCGAGCGCCCGGAGACCTCGTCGGCCCGGCGCGCGGCCATGAAGCCGCGGATGTCCCGCACCTTGAGCCCGATCAGCATCGGGATCGTCGGCGTCCCCTGACGGGACGCGAGGTGGTGGAGGAACTGACGGAGGTCGCGCCCGTACGCCTCGACGGTATTGGGCGACATCCGCCGCTCACGCGCCAGCGCCTCGATCCAGGCCAGGACGGCGTCGCGAAGGCGGGCGTCTCCCGGAAACAGCAGCCGGTCGCCCTGGGTCTCGTGCGTGCTCGCATGCGTGCTCATGGCGACACTCGACCGGATCCCCCTTGCCGGGAGCTTAATGCCGGTCGCGCTCCGCCCCCAGGGCCGGGCTCGTCCAGCGCGGCGCGCCGTGCCAAGCTGACCCGATGAGCCTCCTCGCCTACGCGGCCGCCGCCCTCGCCGAGATCGCCGGCTGCTTCGCGTTCTGGGCCTGGCTGCGGCTCGGGCGGTCGGCCTGGTGGGCGCTCCCGGGCCTCGCCTCGCTGGCGGCCTTCGCGGCCCTGCTGACCCTCGTGGACAGCCCGGCGGCGGGGCGCGCCTTCGCGGCCTACGGCGGCGTCTACGTGGCGGCCTCGGTCCTGTGGCTGTGGCTCGCGGAGGGGCAGCGGCCCGACCGCTGGGATCTCGCGGGCAGCGCGGTCTGCCTCGCCGGAACGGCCCTGATCCTCCTCGGCCGCCGGGGATGAGAGCGGCGCGGCAGCGCGCCGGGCCGTGACGGAAGCGGCCAACAGCCTCCGCGACCGGAACCTTGGTGAAACCGAGCGTTCACGATACGTACGGCAGCCTCGGGCCGTTCACCGAGCCGTGGAGCCCCATGACCAGCCCCGTCCGCATTCTCGGCATCGATCCCGGACTCCGCCGCACCGGCTGGGGCGTGATCACCGCGCAGGGCACGAAACTCACCTACGACGATTGCGGGGTCGTGACCTCGGACGGCGAGCTCCCGCTGGCGCTGCGCCTGCGGGAGCTGTTCGAGGGGATCGGCCGCGTGGTCGAGGCCGTGCGGCCCGACGAGGTCGCCGTGGAGGAGACCTTCGTCAACAAGGACGCCCAGGCGACGCTCAAGCTGGGCCACGCGCGGGCGATGGCACTGCTCGTGCCAGCCCTCGCCGGGCTGCCGGTGTTCGAGTACGCCCCCAACCTGATCAAGAAGACCGTGGCGGGCTCCGGCCACGCCGAGAAGGCGCAGATCCAGGCGATGGTCCGCTTCCTTCTGCCGAAGGCCGAGTTCCGCGTCGCGGACGCCGCCGACGCGCTGGCCATCGCGATCACCCATGCCAGTCACCGGGACAGCCACGCGCTGCGGCAGGCGCATCTGCCGGGGGGCAAGCGCCGCTCGCTCACCGGCCAGGCGGCCGCGGGACAGGGGCTCGAAGGGAAGGGCTTCTCGGCCGCCGCGGCCGCGCGCATCGAGGCCGCGCTGGCGAAACAAGGCTGACGGGATCGGGAAGAACTTGGTGGGGGAAGTAGGACTCGAACCTACGAAGCTTACGCAGCGGATTTACAGTCCGCCCCCTTTGCCGCTCGGGACATTCCCCCAAGGCGGGCATCGCCCGCGGCGCCCTTATGGTGAGGGGTGGGCCGGGTGTCAACGCTTATGGTGCACCGATCCGGCCCGTCGGGTGCGGCAATCGTGGAGAGCGGGGCGGTTTCGCTCGGAAGCGCCGCGATCCGGAAGGCGGCGTGTCCCGAAGCGCCCCATCCCGCCGGGTCCGGCCTCGCGGCGCCCGCGGCTCCGGCGTCGGGACGAAAACGCGAACGTTCCGCGACTCCGGGGATTCACAAAGGAATCCGGATCGGCCACGGTGTGCCGATGTCGCCCTGCTTCGTCGGCCCTTGACCCGTCCCGCCCCGTCCCTAAGGTCGCACCAGCGCACGCTGATGGCCCTGGTCGCGGCCATGGCGAGCGGGGAGGCGGCCCATGTCCGGAAGATCCTGGCCGCGGTCACCCCCGGCGGCGGGAAGTCGCTGCTCCCGGTCATCGCCGCGCACCGGCTGATCGACGCGGGGCTCGTCGAGCGCGTGGTCTGGGTGGTGCCGCGGGATTCCCTGCGGCTGCAGGCCGAGGAGGCCTTCGCCGACCCGCGTTGGCGCGCGGCCCTCGGGCACGCCCTCAGCGTTCGGGCCGCCGACAACGAGCGCGACCCGGCACGGGGTCTGGCCGGCTACGTCACCACCTATCAGGCGGTCGCCGCAGCCCCGGCGCTCCACCTCGCGGAGGCGCGGGCGCACCGCACCCTCCTGGTGGTCGACGAGGTCCATCACCTACCGGTCCCCGGCCGCCCGGGTGCCGACGAGACCGCCGCGGAGGACGCCGAAGCCGGGGCGTGGTCCCGCGCGATGCTGCCCGTCATGGAGGCGGCGGCCGTGCGCCTGTACCTGTCCGGGACGCTGGAGCGGGCCGACGGGCGTCGGATCCTCGGGCTGCCCTACCAGCCCGCCGCGCCCGGCCGCGGTCCGGACCTCGACCTCGACGCCCCCGGCCTCGCGGTCATCGGCTACTCGCGGGCGCAGGCGCTGGCCGAGCGGGCCGTGCTGCCGGTGACGTTCGGCGCCATCGACGGCGAGGCGAGCTGGCTGGAAGGCGGACGGATCGCCGGCGACAGCCCGCGCGTCGGGCCGCACCGGCTGGGCGCGGGCGCGGTCCGGATCACCACCCGGCCGGCGCTGTTCACCGCCCTGCGAACGG
The DNA here is from genome assembly GCF_053345825.1 of Methylobacterium sp. C33D. NCBI lineage: Bacteria > Pseudomonadati > Pseudomonadota > Alphaproteobacteria > Hyphomicrobiales > Methylobacteriaceae > Methylobacterium > Methylobacterium sp. C33D. The sequence continues at coordinate 19,977 of NZ_JBKFAV010000011.1, read as the reverse complement.
GGTTTGCCCGCGACCTGCTGAGCGAGGCGTTCTTCGCCACCAAGCGCCTGCGCGCCCGGCGCCGGGCCGAGCGCGATCTCCCGCCCGGTGAGCCGGCCCGGGGTCTCGGAAAGCTCCTCGTGGTGGCGCCCGATCAGGCGAGCGCGCGGGCCTACCTCGCGACCCTGCGGGACTGGATGCCGGCCGGGCAGGGCGCGCGCGATGTCCGCCTCGCGACCTCCGGCCAGGGCGACGCCCACGCGGCTCTGGCGGCGTTCCGGCTCACGCCGGAGCCGGCCGTGCTGGTGACGGTGGCGATGGCCTACGAGGGTCTGGACGCCCCGGAGGTCGCGGTGGTCGCGGCCCTGACGCATATCCGCTCCCGACCCTGGCTCGAGCAGATGCTCGCCCGGGCCACCCGGGTCGATCCCCATGCCGGCCCCTACGACGGGCAGCAGGCGCTGATCTTCCACCCCGACGACCCGCTCTTCGCGCGGTTCCGCCTCGAACTCGAGACCGAGCAGGGCAGCAGCGTCCGGCCGCCCCGCGAGCGGCCGGCGAGCGCCGTCGTGCCCGAGCGGACCCGCTGGCGCGACGACGAGCCGGGCGGGATCACACCCCTGGAGAGCAACGCGATCGGCATGCGCTACGCCCTGCTCCGACCGCGTCTTCCCGAACCGGGCCCCGCGGCGCCCGCGCCCGAACCGCCCTCCGTCAGCGAGCGGACCCTGCGCCAGCGGCTCGCCGCCGCCGTCGCCGCCCAGGCGGTGGAGGACGAGACTTCCCTGCGCGTGCCCCGCGGCGGAAATCTCGCGCACCGCTACAACGCCGTTCTCAAGCGCGTGCTCGGCAAGGGCCGCGCGACCATGACCCTCCCGGAACTGGAGGCGGCCCTGTCGTGGCTCGAGCGCAACCGCCTCTCCGACCACCTCGACCGCCTCGACGGCGATGCGCGCTACGCGTGGTCCGCCCGCCAGCGCCGCGGCCGCTGGCAGCCGGAGCGCGCCGCCGGCCGCTGAACTGCCCGGAAGGAGACAGCGATGACCGAGAACCTGCCCGCCAGCTTCGCCGCGACACTCACCGGGTCCGAGCCGCCGACCGGCTGGCCCGCCCCGCTCGCCGCACTCTGGTGGCTCGCCCGGGACGCGTCCGGCCCGGCCTCCGCGGCCTGGGAGCGGGCGCACCGCCTCGTCCAGGACGCAGGCGGGCCCGACGCGGCCTGGGTCCACGCCCATCTCCACCGGATCGAGGGCGATGACGGCAACGCGCGCTACTGGTACGCCCGCGCCGGCCGCCCGGTCCCGGACGGCGCGCTCGCGGCGGAGCGGACAGCGCTCGTCGCCGCCCTGTGGGCAGCATCCTGAACGCTCCGAGCGCCGCCGCGCCGACCGTCCCGAGCCCGCCGGATCGCGGAACGCCCAGGCTCACAGCCAGTTGAATGGCCGCCCGGCGCGGAGATCGGGCCTCGTTTATCGGAGCGGATCCATGAGCCTCCTCGGCAGCATCGTCAGCAAGATCCTCCATCCGTTCGGTGGCGGCACCGCGGACGCCGCCCCCGCGCCCACCGCCGGCTCCGGCGGCCCGGCCGGCACCAGCACGCCCTCCACCCCGTCGGCCCCCGGCACGGCCGGCGGCAGCGAGCCGGTGGACGTCGCGGCGGTGCTCACCGGCCTCGCCGAGAAGAACCCGCAGACGCTCGACTGGCGCCACTCCATCGTCGACCTGATGAAGCTGCTGGGCCTCGATTCCGGCCTCGCCTCGCGCAAGCAGCTCGCCGACGAGCTCCACTACACCGGCGACAAGGACGATTCGGCCAGCATGAACATCTGGCTGCACAAGCAGGTCATGCAGAAGCTCGCCGAGAACGGCGGCAAGGTTCCGGACGATCTGAAGCACTAGAGCGCCGATCCCGGCCTCGACGCGCATCGCCGCGGACGGTCTCGACCCGTCCGCGGCGATGGCGTTTCTCACACCCGTCATTCGCTGCCGCGTCACCCCGCGGCGACACCTGCGGGATAGTCTTCCCAGGACGGCTCTTGCCGCACCCCTGTCTTTCTCGATCACATGGCCCGCGTCACGCAGCGCCGAATCAGGCGGCGTCGAGGAGCGAACCGTCATGGAGATCCCGACCGGGGACAATCGCGGCGCCTTCGCGGCGTCCCCTCTCGCGGCGCTCGCCGCAGCGGTCGCGCGCGATGACGTGGCGTGCATCGCCGCGCTGGCACCCGACCTGGATCTCTCCCTCCGCGGCGAACGGAACCTCACCCTGCTCGAATGGGCGGTCTGGAACGCGCGGCCGCGCGCGGTGGTGGCCCTGCTCGACGCCGGCGCGGACCCGTCCGTGCGGGGGCTCGATCAGGAGACCGTGCTGCACATGGCGGCGATGGTGGAGGACCCGACCTACCTGGAGATCCTGCTGCGGCACGGCGCGCCGGTCGACCCGGTGAGCCCGCGCGGCCAGTGGACGCCGCTGTTCCGCGCCGTCCAGAACCGCCGCGAGGCGCAGTTCGCGCTGCTGCTGCGGGCCGGCGCCGACCCGAACCGGGTCGACGCCACCGGCAACTCGCTGCTGCACGTGGCGGCGCAGGTCGGCGCGGCCAATCCCTGGGTGTTGAGGCTGCTCGAGGCCGGGATCGACCCGACCCTGCGCAACGCGCAGCGGAAGACCTTCCAGCCGTACTTCTTCACCACGCCCGAGCGCCTGCTGAACGATTCCGGGCGGGAGACCCGCGCGGCGGTCCGCGCGTGGCTCGCCCGCAGCGGCATCCCGGTGGATCCGGAACGCTGACGGAGCCCTCCGGCGCCGATTCGCGTCAGCGCCCGGTGCGGACCCGGGTCCAGAGGCGGGTGACGAAGCGCTGGGTGCGGTCGTCCCAGGCGGTGTTGATGGACAGGCGCTGCATCGTCGCCTCGTCCGGATAGATGCCGGGATTGCTCAGGATCTCGGGCTTCACGAACCTCTTCGCCGCCAGGTTGCCGCTGGCGTAGGACACGAAGTTGGTGTTGGCCGCCGCCACCTCTGGCCGCATCATGTAGTCGATGAAGGCCAGCGCCTCGGCCGGGTGGGCGGCATCCTTCGGGATCGCGAAGGTGTCGAACCACATCAGCGCGCCTTCCTTCGGCACGACGTAGGCGATGTCGATCCCGTTCTTGGCCTCCTCGGCCCGGCGCTTGGCCTGCATGATGTCGCCCGAATAGCCGACGGCCAGGCAGATATCGCCGTTAGCCAGCGCCTGGATGTATTCCGACGAGTGGAACTTCCGCACGGCGCCGCGCACCTTGTAGAGGGCGTCGGTCACCAGGGTCATGTCGTCCCAGCGCTTGGAATCCGCCTTCGCGCCGAAGGCCGGGAGCATGCTGGGGATCAGGTCCTCGGGGCTGTCGAGCATCATGATCCCGCACTCCTTCAGCTTGTTCGCCGAGGCGGGATTGAGGACGACCGACCACGAATTCACCGCCGCGTTGGCGCCCAGGCGCTCGCGCACGGCGGCGACGTTGTAGCCGATGCCGGTCGTGCCCCACATGTAGTCGACGGCATAGGTATTGCCGGGATCGTAGGCCGCCAGCCGGCTGGTCACCTCGGGCCAGAGATTGCCGAGGTTCTTCAGCTTGGACTTATCGAGGGGCAGGAAGGCGCCGGCCCGGATCAGTCGCTGCAGGTAGGGCCCGGACGGCACGACGATGTCGTAGCCCGACCGGCCGGCGAGCAGCTTGGTCTCCAGGATCTCGTTGTTGTCGTAGGTGTCGTAGACGACCTTGATCCCGGTCTCCCGGGTGAAGGCCTCGAGCACCTGCGGGTCGATATAGTCCGACCAGTTGTAGATGTTGACGACCCGCTCCTCGGCGGCCGGTGCCGGCCGCACGAGGGGCAGGATCGCCAGGAGCCCTCCCGCGAGGACGGCCGCGGCCGCCGCCAGGAGGGTCCGGCGCGGGCCGCTCACCGGCTCCTCGCGGCCACGACCACGATCTCGACCAGGTATTCCGGCGCGGCGAGCTTGGCCTCGACGGTGGCGCGGGCAGGCGGATTCTCGGGGGAGACCCAGGCGTCCCAGGCGGCGTTCATCTCCGCGAAGGTCGCGATGTCGGCGAGGTAGATCGTGGCCGAGAGGATCCGCGCCTTGTCGCTGCCGGCGGCGGCCAGGAGCCGGTCGATCTCCGACAGGATCTGCTGGGTCTGGATCGTGACCCCGGTGCCGACCGTGTCGGAGGCGACCTGCCCGGCGAGGTAGACCATGTCGCCGAAGGTGACGGCCTGCGACATCCGCTTGCCAGGCTCGATCCGCTGAATGTCCATACCCGTCTCCACATCCTCGAGAACCGGCGTATCTGCCGTCGCGCCGGCCTGGCCGTAAAGGGCTGCGCGCGCACGCGCCGCGGGAACCCGAGGAAAATCGTCATCGGCAGCCGGGGTGCGGGCAACCGTCGCGGGCCTCGAAGCGTTCTGCCGCCATCGACAATCACGCCTCGGGGTCAGTCATGGGTATTCTCTGGACCATCATCATCGGATTTCTCGCCGGCGTCGTCGCCAAGTTCCTCATGCCGGGCCCGAACGAGCCCGCCGGCTTCATCCTGACCACGATCCTCGGCATCGTCGGCGCCTTCGTGGCGACCTTCCTGGGTCAGGCGATCGGCTGGTACGGGCCGAACCAGGGCGCGGGCTTCATCGGTGCGATCGTGGGTGCGGTGGTCGTGCTGTTCATCTACGGCCTGATCGCCGGCCGCCGCACCACCACCTACTGATCCGCCCGGCAGGTCCTGATACGACGAGGGGCGCCCCGCGGGACGCCCCTTTCTCATTGTCGGTCTGCCGCATTCCGGTGGAGAGCGCCCACTCGAGCGCTCCTCCGTCATCACGAGCGTAGCGACGTGACCCAGGGCAGCGCGACGATGTCGAACGTCGCGCTGCCTGGATTGCTTCGCAGCGCTCGCAAAGACGGTGGCGTTGGGGCCCTCGAACGGCTTGGGCTCAGAGATGCTCGGAGGCAGCCTTCACGGCGCAGTGGCCGGTCGCACCGCGCACCGCCAGCCCGACGCCGACCACGAGCGCCAGCAGGCTCAGGAGCTTGTTGGGCCGGGGCTGCGCGGCCGCAGCGGCGATCCCGAGCCCGAGCGCCACCGAGACGGCGCGCTCCGTGGTGGACAGGTTCGGCTGCCCGCTGAAGATGTCGTGCATCATGTCGTTGGCCATGAGGGTCTCCGGTTGGGAAGTCGCCGGGGAACGCGGGATACGGCGCCCCGTTCCCGACCGAGGAACCGGGACGGCCTGGTTGGCGGCACCACGAAAAAGGGCGCGGCCCCTGAGGACCGCGCCCGTGTCGGAAGTCCCGCACCGGCCGGAGCCGGCGCGTTCGTTCGCGCGACTTACTCGCCCGCCTCGCGGCGGCGCTCGCCGCGGTGGCGGCCGCCCTCGCGGGGCTCGCGCGGCTCGTCGCCGCGCTCGGCCCGCTCGGCGTCGCGCTGTGCCTTCACCTTCTCGGTGATGTCCTCGCCGGTCTGCTGATCGACGACCTTCATGGACAGGCGGATCTTGCCGCGGTCGTCCTGACCGAGGAACTTGACCTTGACCTTATCGCCTTCCTTGACGACGTCCGTCACCTTGGCGACGCGGTTCGCGGCGAGCTCCGAGATGTGGACGAGGCCGTCCTTGGCGCCGAAGAAGTTCACGAAGGCGCCGAACTCCATGCACTTCACGATCGTGCCGTCGTAGATCACGCCGACCTCCGGCTCCGCCACGATCGAGCGGATCCAGTTGTAGGCGGCCTTGATGGCCTTGCCGTCCGAGGAGGCGATCTTCACGACGCCGGTATCCTCGATGTTGATCTTGGCGCCGGTCTTCTCGACGATCTCGCGGATCACCTTGCCGCCGGTGCCGATCACGTCGCGGATCTTGTCGGTCGGGATCTGCATCGTCTCGATGCGCGGCGCGTACTCGCCGAGCTCGGGGCGGGCCGCCGTCAGGGCCTTGGCCATCTCGGCCAGGATGTGGGCGCGGCCGTCCTTCGCCTGGGCGAGGGCGATCTTCATGATCTCCTCGGTGATGCCGGCGATCTTGATGTCCATCTGGAGCGAGGTCACGCCCTCGTCCGTGCCGGCCACCTTGAAGTCCATGTCGCCGAGGTGATCCTCGTCGCCGAGGATGTCGGACAGGACCGCGAAGCGCTCACCCTCGAGGATGAGGCCCATGGCGATGCCCGCAACCGGGCGGCGCAGCGGCACGCCGGCATCCATCAGCGACAGCGAGCCGCCGCAGACCGAGGCCATTGAGGACGAGCCGTTGGACTCCGTGATCTCCGACACGACGCGGATCGTGTACGGGAACTCGTGGGCCGGCGGCAGGACCGGGCGGATCGCCCGCCAGGCGAGCTTGCCGTGGCCGATCTCGCGGCGGCCCGGCGAGCCCATCCGGCCGGTCTCGCCGACGCTATAGGGAGGGAAGTTGTAGTGGAGCAGGAAGCGCTCCTTGTAGGTGCCTTCCAGCGCGTCGATGAACTGCTCGTCCTCGCCGGTGCCGAGGGTGGCGACCACGAGGGCCTGGGTCTCGCCGCGGGTGAACAGGGCCGAGCCGTGGGCGCGGGGCAGCACGCCGACCTCGGAGAGGATCGAGCGGACCGTCTTCACGTCGCGGCCGTCGATGCGGGCGCCGCTGTCGAGGATGTTCCAGCGGACCACCTTCGACTGGGCCTCCTTGAAGGCGGCCTTGACCTTCTCGGCCGGGAACTTCTCGGCGCCCTCGGGGCAGAGGGCGGCCATCACCTTCGCCTTCACGGCGTCGACGGCGGCGTAGCGCTCCTGCTTGACGGTCTTGGTGTAGGCGGCGCGCAGCTCCGCCTCGCAGACCTCCAGCACCGCCTTCTCGACGTCGGCGTTCTCGGGGGCCTTGAAGTCGCGCGGCTCCTTGGCGGCCTTCTCGGCGAGGCGGATGATCGCCTCGATCACCGGCTGGAAGTGCTTGTGGCCGAACATCACGGCGCCGAGCATCACCTCCTCGGAGAGCTCCTTGGCCTCCGACTCGACCATCAGCACCGCGTCCTGCGTGCCGGCGACGACGAGGTCGAGGCTCGACTCTTCCTTGGTCTCGGTGACCAGCGGGTTCAGCCGGTAGCCGCCGTTGATGTAGCCGACGCGGGCGCCGCCGATCGGGCCCATGAACGGCACGCCCGAGAGGGTCAGGGCCGCGGAGGCCGCCACCATCGCGACGATGTCGGGATCGTTCTCGAGGTCGTGGGTCAGGACGGTGACGACGACCTGCGTGTCGTTGCGCCAGCCGTCGATGAAGAGCGGGCGGATCGGGCGGTCGATGAGGCGGGAGACCAAGGTCTCCTTCTCGGAGGGCCGGCCCTCGCGCTTGAAGTAGCCGCCGGGGATGCGGCCGGCCGCGTAGGCGCGCTCCTGGTAGTTCACGGTGAGCGGCATGAAGTCGATGCCGGGCTTCGGCTCCTTCGTGGCGACCACGGTGGCGAGGACCGAGGTCTCACCGTATGTGGCGACCACGGCGCCGTCGGCCTGACGGGCGACCTTGCCGGTCTCCAGGACGAGCTTGCGGTCGCCCCACATCAGCTCTTCGCGTTGAACGTCGAACATTCTTGATCTCTTCCTTGCCTGCGGCGGGCCCAAGCCCGGCGCCGCCCGGGGGCAAGACGGCGAGACACTGCGCCGGAACATCCTCGGCGAAGTGTCTCGCGATCCTGCCCCGACGCTGGCGCCTCGAAGCGGCCCGCTTGTCGGGAGACCGGACCCATTCCGGCAGCCCGTGATGGTGAAACGCGGCCCCGGGCCGGGCCCGGAACCGCGCGAGGGGCGCCTTAGCGGCGGATGCCGAGACGCTCGATGAGGGCGCGGTAGCGGGCCTCGTCCTTGCGCTTGACGTAGTCGAGCAGCGAGCGGCGCTGCGAGACCAGCTTGAGGAGTCCGCGGCGGGAATGGTTGTCCTTGCCGTGGGTCTTGAAGTGGCCGGTCAGGTTCGTGATCCGCTCGGTGAGGATCGCCACCTGAACCTCGGGGGACCCGGTGTCCTTGGCGTCCTTGCGGTGTTCCTTGATGAGCGCGGTCTTGCGCTCTGCCGTGATCGACATCGCGTGCCTTTCGGGTTGTGCTGGTCGGATGCGGCGCCCCAAACGGGCGCGCGCGGGCTCGGCGTTCGGCCGGTGCCGGGATGTCGTCCAGCACGGTCACAGCGCCAAGCGGCTCAAGCCCCGCCCGGCAACCCGGGTCGAGGCCGCGCGATCCATACACGAAACCGACGGTTATGCCAGTCCCGAGCCGGGCGGGCCGCAGCGGTGGCGCGTCGCGGCTGTCCGGGCTCGTCCAAAGAACGGTTAACGCCCCCGTGCTACCCGGAGCCGCTCACGCGACGCGGCCCGGCGATGAACGGCACCTTCTCGGATGCGTGCGGCGTCGTCGTCGCGACGCTGCTCGGCATCCCCCTCGTGCTCCTGCCGGGCTACGCCCTGGGCGGACTGACCGGCATCCTCGGATTCCGCACGCTCGCGCCCGGCGACCGCCTGCTGTGCGGGGCGCTCCTCGGGATCGGCCTCCTGCCCGCCCTCGACAGCCTGCTGATCCAGGCGGCCGGCGTCCCGGTCGCGGCGCTCGCGACCGGCGCCGCGGGGCTCGTCGCGCTCCGGCCGGCCCTGCGCGACCTGCGGGATTCCCGCGACCGGGCGGCGCGCGCCCTCGCGCTGCTCTGGCTCGGCGTCGTGGCCTACGCGCTGATCGACCTCGATACCGGCACCGCCCTCTACCGCCCCGCGACGATCATCGACCTCGTCAAGCACGCCGCCCTCACGCGCGCGATCGTCGAGCACGGGTTGCCGCCGGTGGATCCGTTCTTCGCCCGGCCCGAGCGGGCGGGTTACTATTACGGCTTCTACACGCTCACCGCCCTGGTCGACTGGGCGGGCGGGCGGCTGGTCGACGGCCGGACCGCCTTCGCGGGCTTGGCCTTCTGGACCGGGCTCGCGCTCCTCGGCCTGATCGACCGGCTCCTCGCCGCGACCGGCCTCGTCGCGGACGCCGCGCCCCGGCTCGTGCGCCGCGCGGTGCTCCTGCTGCTGCCGGCCGGAAGCCTCGACATCCTGCTGGTCCTCGCCGACCGGGCGACCTCCGGGACCTGGCTGCCGATCCCGGAATGGCTCAACGAGCAGGTCCTCAACTGGCCCGCCTCCCTGGTCTGGGTGCCGCACCACGTCGCCGGCGCCCTGGCCGGATGGCTCGGTCTCCTGGCCCTGGCGGAGGTCGCGGACCGGACGCGGCCGGACCGGCGATCGGAGGCCGCGGCGATCGGCGTCGCGGGGCCGGCCTTCGCGGCCTGCGCGGGCCTGTCCGTCTGGGTCTGCCTCGGCACGGCGAGTGCGGCCGGCGCCTGGCTGGTGCTGCTCGGCCTGGAGCGCCGCTGGCGCGCCGCGGGCCGGCTGGCCGTTGCCGGCCTGCTCAGCGCCGCGCTGGCCGCCCCCTACCTGATGAGCATTCTGGCCAACCGGACCGACGACGGCGCGCCGATCCGGTTCTCGATCCGGCGCTTCGGCCCGCTCGACGGCCTCGTCGACGAGCCGGCGCTGAGCGCGCTCCGCCTGATCCTCCTGCCGCTGAACTACTACGCGGCGCTGGGCGTCTGCGCCGCCGGTGCGCTGCTGTTCTGGCGCGTCGTGCCCCGCCGCGAGGCCCACGGCCGCGAGGCCGGACGACTGCTCACCCTCTGCGCGGCGGCCAGCCTGCTCATCGGCGGCTTCCTGCGCTCGGCGATCCTCAACAACGACCTCGGCGCGCGCGTCGTCCTGCTCGCGCAGGTCGCGACCCTGGTCTGGACCGTCGTGGCCCTGGCCCGCCTGAGCGAGGCGCGGCGGCTCCGGTTCCCCGGTCTCCTCGGCCCGCTGCTCGCCCTCGGTTACGCGACGACCCTCTACGGCTTCGTCGGGATGCGCGCCTATCCGGCCTCCGACCGGCCCGCCTTCGCCCGCCTCGCCGGCCATCCCGATATCGACCGGTCGCTGCGCGCGGCCTACACCTGGGCCGGCACGCACCTGCCCCGGGACCTGGTGATGCAGCAATCGCCGGTGCCGCGGCGGGTGTTCGATTTCGGGCTCTACGGTCTCCAGCCGACAGGAGTGGCCGACGCGGAGGCCCGGCTGTTCGGCGCGCCGCCGGAGGCCGTGGCCGCGCGGCTCGCCGATGTCGCGCCGATCTTCCGCGACATCCTGGACGGCGCCGCGGTGCGGCGGCGCGCCGCGGCGGCCGGGATCGGCGCCCTGGTCATCACCGCGCAGGACGCGCCCTGGAGCAGCCCGGATTCCTGGGTCTGGCGCAGCCCCGCGGTCTACGCCGATCCGCGCGTCCGGATCCTGCGGGTCGAGGATCTCCATGACTGAAGCCGGTTCCACGACACCCGCCCGCCCGCGGGCCGGGCAGGCCCTGCGCTGGCTCTGCGCGCAGGCGCTGCTGCAGGCCGCGGCGATCGTCCTCGGCCTCGCGAGCTTCGTGCTGCTGTTCCAGACCGATCTCTGGTCGGGCGTGACGATCCTGTTCTACCGCGGCCTGATCCTGCTCGCGGTCGCCTTCCTGCTGACCCTTGGGGTCACCGCGCTCCTGGCTGGACTCGGCCGGGCCTGGGGGCTGCGCCGGCGCGACGCCCTCGGCGCCTGCGTCCTGTCGCTGTCCCTGAACCTGAGCGCCTTCGTGATCCTGCCGGTGACGGTCGACCGCTCGATCAGCGTGTTCCTGCTCGGTCAGATGGCCGCCCACCCCGGGGAGCGCGTCACCCCGGACGCGGCGCGGGCGGTGTTCGAGCGGGTCTATCTCGGCGAGTTCCGGCAGATGGAGCGGCGCCTCGCCGAGCAGCAGGCGTCGGGCAACGTCGCGCGGGCGGGTGACGGCTACGTCATCACCCCGCAGGGCAGCGCCTTCATCCGCTTCTGCGGCCTCGTCGCCCGGGCGTTCCGAACCGACACCCGGATGATCGGCGGCGCGGGCGCCGCACCGCCCCAGTCCGGCGCGGGCGACCCGGGCGCGCCCGACGGTGCCGCCGGCCCGGTACGGCGCTAGGCTGTCGCCGCGCGCGGCCGGGCCCGGAGCGGTGGGGCGCGGGACCGGCCCGGGCGAGTCCGCCGGGGCCGCCGTCCGGGCATGGAATGTGCCGGGTGACGATCCGGGCGAGGGGGAACGGGCGCGATGGCGGACTCGGCGATGACCAAGGGTGAACGGCCGGGGGCGGGGCGCGACCTCGCCCGGAGCCTGACCGCGCCGGGCCTCGTCGCCATCGGCCTCGGCGCCACGATCGGCGCCGGCATCTTCGTGCTCACCGGAACGGCGGCGGCGCAGTACGCGGGCCCGGCGCTCAGCCTCTCCTTCGTGATCGGCGGCATCGCCTGCGGCCTCGTCGGCCTGTGCTACGCCGAGCTGGCCGCCATGATCCCGGAGGCGGGATCCACCTACACCTACACCCGCGCGAGCCTCGGGCGTTTCCCCGCCTGGATCATCGGCTGGGATCTCGTCCTGGAATTCGCCGTGGCGGCGGCGACCGTGGCGGTGGGCTGGTCGGGCTACGCGCAGTCCCTGGTGGCGGAGTTCGGCCTGCATCTGCCGCCGGCCCTGGCCGGGGCACCCGGCGACGGCGGCGTCGTCAACCTGCCGGCGGCCGGGATCGTGCTGCTGCTCAGCGCCCTGCTGATGCGCGCCACCCGGGAGGCCTCCCTGGTCAACGGGCTGCTCGTCGCCTGCAAGATCGCGATCATCCTGGCCTTCGTGGGCGTCGGCGCGGCCCATCTGCGGCCGGAACTCTGGCACCCGTTCGTGCCGGAGAATGCCGGGACCTTCGGCGCGTACGGCTGGAGCGGCGTGTTCCGCGGCGCCGCGGTGGTGTTCTTCGCCTTCGTGGGCTTCGAGACCGTGGCGACGGCCGCGGGCGAGTGCCGGGCGCCGCAGCGCGACGCGCCGGTGGGCCTGATCGGATCGCTGCTGATCACCACGATCCTGTACGTGGCCATGGCGGCCGTCCTCACCGGCCTCGTCCCCTACCGCGAGCTGGGCGTCGCCGACCCGGTGGCCAAGGCGGTCGACGTGATCGGGCTGTCGGGCTTCTCCACGGTCATCAAGGTCGGCGCCCTGATCGGCCTGACCACCTCGGCGCTGACCGCCCTCTACGGGCAGAGCCGGATCTTCTTCGCCATCGCCCGCGACGGCCTGCTCCCGAGGATCTTCTGTCGGGTCCATCCGGTGACGCGCGTGCCGGTGGCGAGCCAGCTAGTGATCGGGCTGTTCACGGCGGCCGTGGCGGGGCTCGTGCCGATCGACGTCCTGGGCGAGATCGTCAGCATCGGCACGCTGCTGGCGTTCTGCCTCGTCTGCGCGACGGTGCTGATCCTGCGCCGGACCGCTCCGGACCGGGCGCGCCCGTTCCGCGTGCCGGCGGCGACGCTCACGGCCGGGCTCGGGATCCTGTCCTGCGTCACGCTGATGGCCTCGCTCCCGGCCGACACCTGGATCCGCCTCGCGATCTGGCTGGCGATCGGTCTGGCGATCTACGCCGGCTACGGCCGGCGGCACGGCCGGCTCAGCTGATCAGGTTGATCGTGGCCTGCGTCAGCGTGCTGAGCGAGGTCGAGGCGCTCAGGCTCAGCTCGTAGTTCCGGATCACCCGCTGCAGGTCGGCCGATTCGACCGCGATGTTCACGTTCGGCAGGCGGACATAGCCCCTCAGATCCGCACCGGGGCTGGTCGGGTCATAGCGGGCGCGGAAGCCGGTCGTGTCGCGGACGATCCGGCCGACCGGGTCGCCGGGGCTGTCGGCGACCACGGGCGCGAACACCGCGATCTTGCGGGCGTAGGGGGCACCGCCCGGGGTGGTCGGCACCGAGTCGGCGTTGGCGAGGTTCTCGGAGATCGCGCGGATCCGCCCGCTCTGCACCTGCCGGCCGGCGGCCAGGGCGTCGGAGGCCGAGTGGAGGGCGCTGGTATCCGGCATGCGCGGGCCCTGTCGACGGCGAGGATCTGACCGAGTCCTTGCCGAACAGCCTTAACCGGGAGTTAAGATGCCCGCGCGGACAGGCTCAGCGCGTCCCGCAGGTCCTGCCCGTCGGTGAGCCGCAGGCCCCGGCGGCGCAGCGCGGCCAGCATCGCACGGTCCGGGAACGGGCAGTACGGCAGAACCGGCGCGGTCCGCCCCTCCGGCAGCGCCCCGGTCCGGGCGACCTCGTCCAGCAGCCGGTCGAGCATCGCGCGCCCGTGGGCGTGGAGCGCAACCGAGGCCCGGGTCGCGGTCGTGCCCTCGGGCAGCGCCACCGCTTCCTGGGCGAGGATCGCGCCGGTGTCGATCGCGGCGGCCAGCCGGTGCAGGGTCATGCCGAACTGCCCGGGCCCGTCGGCCAGGGCGTGGATCGTCGGCACCGGGCCCCGGTGGCGCGGCAGCAGGCCGGGATGCCCGTTGATGCCGCCGAGCCGCGCCAGACCGATGGTCTCGGGTTTCAGGATCTGGTCGAAATGGTAGGTGAGGATCAGGTCCGGCGCCGCGTCCCGCAGGCTCCGGGCGACGTCGGGACCGTTGACGTCGTCGACGGTCAGGGTCGGGATGCCGAGGCGGCGGCACAGGGTCCTGAGGGGCGTCGCCTCCGGCGCGTCCCCGCTTCCGGACGCCGCCTGGGTCAGGGGTGCCAGGGGCCGCAGCAGGTCCGGGAGGCCGAAATTGACCGCGAGGTACGGCAGGATCCCGGTGCCCGAGCGGGCGAGGTGGCGCCGGATCTGGCCGGTCAAGCCGCCGCTCGACGGCCGCTCGGCATTCGAGAGCCCCACCAGCGCGATGTCGCCCCGGAGGTCGGCGACGAGCCGGCGCACCGCGCGGGCGTTCGGCAGCGCCTCCAGAACGAACAGCGCAATCCGCGGGCGCGCCATCAGCGCCGCTTCCGCCGCTGGAACCGGAAGGCGTAGAGGCCGGCCTTGCGGACGTTCTCCGGCAGGAGCAGCACGGTGCGGGCGAGCGCCGTGAGGATGTACGGGAAGGCGATCACGTCGCGGTTGGCCGCGATCCCCTTGGCGATCCGCACGGCCGCCTCATCGGCGCTGATCTCCAGCGGCCGCCAGCCCTTGAGCTCGCCGCCCATCGGCGTCTTCACGTAGCCCGGGGTGACGACGTTGACCTTCACGCCCCGGGGCGCGACCTTCTGGCGCAGGGCGAGGCCGTGGGCGACCAGGGCCGCCTTGGCGCCGCTGTAGGCCGGCGCGTCCTGGAGCGGCGCGTAGGCCGCGAGCGACGACAGCAGCACGATCTGACCGCGCCCGCGCTGGAGCATCAGCGTCAGGGTCGGCAGGATCACGTTGAGCGTGCCGGTGTAGTTGATGTCGGCGGTCTCGAAAGCCACGTCCTCGGCCTCCACCTGCCCCTCCTGGTTCCCGCCGTTCACCGCCGCGTTGGCGATGACGAGGTCGAGGGGGGCCTCGGCATCGGACCGGTGGACCAGCGCCACGGTGGCGGCCCGGTCGCGGGTGTCGAGACGGGCGGTCTCGACGGCGGCGCCGCGGGCGCGGCAGTCCCGGGCGACCGTCTCCAGCCGCTCGGCGTTGCGGCCGACCAGGATGAGGCTCGCGCCGGATTGCGCGTAGTGGCGCGCCAGCGCGGCGCCGATGCCGCTCGACGCGCCGGTGATCAGAATGCGGGGCATGGGGCGGGTTACGCCGCCGCGCGGGGAAAGATCAAGGCCGGGAAAGGCTCACCGGCGGTGAAACCCGCTTCAAACGCCGCCGAACGGCGACGGATCCGGGAGCCGGCGATTCCGGTCAGTAGACCGGCGCGAGCTCGCCGTCGCGCTCGGCCACCGCGCTGACCGCCCGCGCCGCCGCCAGCATCGAGTCGGGCAGGGCCGCCTCCATCCGCGGAACGGAGCCGGCCACGGCCCGGTCGATCGCCTCCTTGGAGAAGAAGCCGCCGTTGACCTGGGTCCGGTGCAGGACCACGCGGCGGAAATCCGCCATCAGGTCCATCTCCGGCGGCGTCGGACTCTTCCAGAAGCTGTCGAGGTCGCCCTGATGGGTCAGGCCGGCCATGTTGTAGATCGCGGTGCCGACCGCGTGGGTCGGGCAGCCCATCTCCAGGGACAGCATCCCCACCGTCGAGTTGACGATGACGACGCCGCGCGCGCCCTTGATCAGGGCCGGCAGGTCGCCGCCGTCGATGAAGTCGAGCCGGTCGCTGACGCCGTGGCGGCGGGCGGAGGCGCGCGCGAACTTGCGCCAGTTGATCAGGCCGCTGTCGAGCGGGTGCAGCTTCACCAGCAGCCGGGTCGGTGCCGACGAGCCGTCCGCGAAGGACTTGATCACGCGGTCCATGAAGCCCTCGACGCCGAGGAAGGGCGAGTGGACCCGGATCTGATAGTCGCTGTCGAGCTGCAGCGGCAGCAGGAAGTAGTCGCAGCCGACCGCGCGGTAGATCTCGTCGCAGCGCGCCGCCTCGCGGCGGGTATGGGCGCGGCGGGCGAACTTCTTGATCCAGCCGGCATACTCGGCCGCGATATGGGTCGGCCGGTGGCTGCGGAAATGCGGGAAGAGGTAGGGGAACAGGACGTTGGCGAGGTTGTAGCCGACGTCCCAGACGCTGCGGCGGGCCATGTCGCCCGTGGAGGGCATCGCCCGGCCGGGCTGCGGCAGGCGTCGGGCCAGGGCCCGGATCTCGGCGGCCGTCCGGGGGAGGGACGAGAAGCCGTTCACGCCGCCCAGTTCGCAGGTGATCCAGTTCGGGCGGATGTAGCCCTCCTCGAACACGTGCACCCGCAGGCCGCGATACTCGGCGATCATGCGGGCCGCCTTGTGGAACGGCCGGCAATCGCCGAACAGCACGATGTCGGTCACGCTCTCGCGGTCGAGATAGGCCTCGAGATACTCGCCCCAGGCCTCGCGGCGGCCGCGGTAATTGTCGGCCTCGCCGCTCCAGAACAGCCAGTCGCCGGGGCAGAGATTGATGCGCCGGACGGAGTGTCCTCGCGCGCGCAGCGCCTTCCCGAGATCGGAGAAGAACGGCGTCGCGATGCCCTGCAGGAAGAGGAAGGTCGCGGGGCGGTCGCGGAGGGCGTCGGGGGCGGGCTGTTGCATTCCGCGGCGCTTCTGTCCTTGACCCTGGGCCGGATGAACCGGGCCGGCGAGAGACTCTTGAGGTGGCACGGTGCCCGGCGGGCCCGCAATCCGAAGCCATGCCGAGGCATGGCGTTTCCGCATCGGCGTGGCCCGTCTGCAACGGTCCCGCGCCTGCGGCTCAGCCTTCGGATTAGGGGGCCAATCGCGGCGACGATATGTCCAAATCCTTTCCAGGACGTGGCGACGGCGACGCGCGCTCAGGTTGTCCCCGCGTTGCAACACCATCCCATGCCGGCGAAAATGCGCTACAGGCCTGTTCCGCACCTCGCCCGACCGGAGCCGGACACACCGACCATGCCCGCTGACCCGACCCCGTCGCTCTACGCGACCGGCCGCACGATCCGCCGCCTGCGGGCGGAGATCGAGGCCGCGACGGGTCTCGCCTTCGGTCCGGCGCGCCCCGGCGCCGTCGGCGCCGCCTGGAGCGCCGGCAGCCTCGCCACGCGCCTGCTGGCGCTGACGCGGCAGCGCCGGCTCGTGGTCGCGCCCGGTCCGCTCCTGAGCCCCTACGACTCGCCGGAGGCCGGCTTCGCCTCCCTGCGGCTCACCCTCGACGGCGCGCCGCTCGGCGGGGAGGGCGGCGTCCACTACTTCGACCCCTGGAGCCGGGCGACGATCGACCGCGCGGCCTGCGCCGAACGGGTGGCGTGGCTCGCCGCGCGCTTCGCCGAGAACGACCGGCGGGTGGTCTATGTCGGGATGTCGCGCTGGAAGCGGCCCGCCCTCGACGTCCTGGGCGCGGGGCCCGCCGGCCGGCCGATCCACACCATGACCACCGAGGCCGCGATCACCGCGGGGCAGCGTCACGGCGGCCGCATCCTCGCCTGGGCGACGCGGGCACCGGGCCAGCTCGAGGAGGCCTGCGCGCGGGCCGGCCTGCCCCTGGCCCGGGTCGAGGACGGGTTCCTGCGCTCCGTCGGGCTCGGTGCCAGCCTGCAGCCCGGCGCCTCCATCGTGGTGGACGACCTCGGCATCTACTACGACCCGCGCCGGGAGAGCCGCCTGCAGCGGCTGCTCGCCGAGGCCGACTTCACCCCGGACCTCGTCGCCCGGGCGCGGCGCCTGCGCGAGGAGGTCGTGGCGCGCCGGCTCAGCAAGTACAATGTCGGCCTCGACGCCGCCGCACTCGACTGGCCGTCGGGCCGGCGGATCGTACTCGTGCCCGGCCAGGTCGAGGACGACGCCTCGGTGCGCCACGGCTCGCCGCTGGTCCGCTCGAACCGGGCGCTGCTCGAGGCGGCGCGGCGGCGCAACCCGGACGCGTTCCTGCTCTACAAGCCGCATCCCGACGTGGAGGCCGGGTTCCGTCCCGGCATCATCCCGGAGCCGGAAGCCCTGACCCTGGCCGACCGGATCGTGGGGGGCATCAGCATCGTCGATCTCCTCGACCGGGTGCATCACGTCGAGACCATGACGTCGCTCGCCGGGTTCGAGGCCCTGATCCGCGGGCTGACCGTGGCGACGCACGGCCGGCCGTTCTACTCGGGTTGGGGCCTGTCGGAGGATCTCGCGCCGGGCGCCGACCGCGGCCGCCGCCTGAGCCTGGACGAGCTGGTGGCGGGCGCCATGATCCTCTACGCGCGCTACCTCGACCCGGTGGCGATGAAGCCGTGCACCCCGGAGCAGCTCCTCGACCGTCTCAGCGCGGCCCGGGCGGCGGCGCCGCGCAACGCCCTATCCCTCGGCCGCACGGCCCATCTGGTGATGCGCGCCCGCTACGGCCTCCTGAATCCCGTCGTGCGGGCCCTGCGCAGCCGGCGCGGCGTCGGCCGCGAGGCCGGCGGCGGACCGCGCTAGGGCGGCGCGCGCGGCGCGAATCCGGTTCCGCGAGACCCTGATGTGACACCAAAGCGATAGCGCCCGCTGCTAGAGTCCGCCCGCAGCCGCCCGTCCCCGGGGCCGATTCCGATCATTCTGGATCAGGAACGGCTCGTAACGCCTTGCTCCCGCGCGCTGTTTCCCGCCAGGCCCGGATCCCGGCGGCGAGCAGGCCCGCCCCACGCCGAGTGCCCGTGTCTTGACGACGTTCCTCATCGCCACCGGTCTCGCGCTCGCCGTGTGCCTCGCCCTGGAGGTGTTCGCGGGCGACTCGATCGCCCGGGCGAGCCTCGCAGCCCGGGATCTCGGCCTGCGGCTGCTCGGCTACCTGCTGATCCTGCTGTTCTGGTTCGAGTTCTCCTGGCGGCCCTGGCTCGCGGGGCTCACCGGCGTGATCACCGTGGCGATCCTGATCGTCGTCAGCCGCGCGAAGCGCTCCGTGATCGGCGAGCCGCTGCTGTTCAGCGACTTCGCCCTGCTTCCCCAGGTGCCGCGTCACCCGCAGCTCTACTACATCCCGCCCCTGTGGGACCCGCGCATCTCGGTGCCGGTGCTGCTCACCGCGGCCTTCACCGCCCTGTGGTACTGGATCGAGCCGAGCGTGCTGCCCGCCGCGACCGTGCCGCGGGTGCTGGCGATGCTCGGCCTGCCGCTCGCGCTCTGGCTGCTGGTCAAGGCCGCCCCGCGCCCGCCGCTCGCCCGGCTGATCGCCCGCTGGTTCCCGGAGCCCGATCTGGAGGCGGACGTGACCCGGGTCGGCCTCCCGGCGAGCCTCCTGGGCTACACCGCCCGGGCGCTGGCGGACGGCGTGCCGGTGCCCGCGGCGCCGGCTCTGCCGGACGGGCCGGGCGACGACGTCGTCGTGGTAATCCAGCTCGAGTCCTTCGTCGATCCGGAGCGGCTCGGCGGCGCGCAGCTGCCGGCGATGGAGCTGTTCCGCACCCGGGCCGCGCAGTACGGGCGTCTCCGGGTTCCGGCGCACGGCGCCTACACGATGCGCAGCGAGCACGCGGTGCTCACCGGCCGACCGTCCGAGAGCCTCGGCTTCGGCCGCTACGACCCCTACACGGCCCGCGGCGGCGACGAGCCGACGAGCCTCGCCCGGCTCGCCGGGAAACGGGGCTACGGGACCCTGTTCCTGCACCCGTTCCACCGGGACTTCTTCCGCCGGGCCAAGGTGATGGAGGCCTTCGGCTTCGCCGACCTCGTCATGGGCGAGGCGTTCGCGGAGGCGCCGCGCGTCGGCCCCTATGTCGGGGACGTCGCCCTCGGCGCGCGGCTCCTCGCGGAGGTCCGGGCCCGGCCTGCGCCGCTGTTCCTGTTCTGCGTGACCATGGAGAACCACGGCCCCTGGAAGCCCGGGCGGCTGCCGGGCATCGACGACCCGCAGGCGCAGTATCTCCATCACGTCGCCCATACCGGGCGGATGGTCGAGGATCTCGTCGCGGGCCTGGACGCGGTCGCCCGCGAGCGCCGCCAGACCATCACGCTCTGCGTGTTCGGCGACCACGCTCCGTCGCTGCCGAGTTGCAAGCCGGGCTTCGGCGGCCGGACCACCGAGTACGCCCTGTTCCGCTTCGGCCGCCCGCAGGCGGCCCCGCGGCGTGCCGACATCGCCGCCGACGAGCTCGGGCGGGCGCTGCGCGGGAGTCTCGCGACCGCGCCTGCGGACATCGCCGCGGGGACATGATACGGTTAAGCTTGCGCCGCATAAGCGTGGCCGTGCCACGCTGGTGACGCATTGCCCGCGGATAGCGCGACCGTCCGCGCGGTGGCCGCCCCTCCGGCGGGGCCATTAAAGCGATCGCAGCGTTTGGCGGTCAAACTGGGTGTCCCGGCTCGGGCCAGCGATGGCGCGGGCTCGGCGAGGAGAAATCTTTGTGATGCTGCGTAAGACGGCGTGCACCGCCCTGATGGCCGCCCTGGCGGCTGGATCTGCCGGCGGCTGCACGTACCTGCCCGCGGCGGGTCCGACGGCGAGCGCGATCCAGGCCGGGGCCGAGGTCGCCACGGCCGACGGCGGGATCCTCGCCCGCTACGAGATCATCGACGTCACGCCCTCCGTGGTCG
>NZ_JBKFAV010000109.1:0-936 GCF_053345825.1 Methylobacterium sp. C33D | reverse complement strand
CCATGCCCAAGGTCATCATCAGCGAGTTCATGGACGAGGCCGCGATCGCGGCCGAGCTCGCCGGCCTCGACGTGGTGTACGATCCGGGCCTCGTCGACCGGCCCGCGGACCTCGCCGCCGCCGTGGCCCAAGCCGACGCCCTGATCGTGCGCAACCGGACCCAGGTCCGCGGCGCCCTGCTCGACGCCGCCCGCGACCTCAAGGTGGTCGGCCGCCTCGGCGTCGGCCTCGACAACATCGACGTCCCGGCCTGCCGGACGCGCGGCATCGCCGTCTACCCGGCCACCGGCGCCAACGACGGCGCGGTCGCCGAGTACGTGGTCGCCACCGCGCTGCTGCTCCTGCGCGGCGCCTACGGGGCGAGCGCCGCCGTCGCCGCCGGCGCGTGGCCGCGCAACGCCCTGATGGGCCGCGAGATCGCCGGCCAGCGCCTCGGCCTCGTCGGCTTCGGCTCGATCGCCCGCGAGACCGCCCGGCGGGCGGCGGCCCTCGGCATGCGTGTCGCCGCCCACGACCCCTTCGTGGCCGCGGACGACCCGGCCTGGAACCCGGCCTCCGGCCCCGTGCAGAGCCGGGCGCTCGACGCGCTGATCGCGGGGAGCGACGTGCTCTCGCTGCACGTGCCGCTGACCGATCGGACCCGCGGCCTGATCGACGCGGCGGCGCTGGCGCGGATGCCGAAGGGCGCGATCCTGATCAACGCGGCGAGGGGCGGGGTGGTGGACGAGGCCGCCGTGGCGCAAGCCCTGCGCTCCGGCCATCTCGGCGGCGCGGCGCTCGACGTGTTCGACCGCGAGCCCCTCGACGCGGCGGCGGGCGCCGTCTTCGCCGACGTGCCGAACCTGATCCTCACGCCGCACATCGCCGGGGTGACGCAGGAATCGAACGTGCGCGTCTCCGCCGTCACGGCCCGGGCCGTGCGCCGCCACCTCACGG
>NZ_JBKFAV010000107.1:0-979 GCF_053345825.1 Methylobacterium sp. C33D | reverse complement strand
CTGGCTGCCGCGATCCGAGTGGCAGATCAGCCCGGCGGCCGGCCGCTGCCGCTGGGCGGCCATCATCAATGCCGCTACGCTCAGCTCGGCGCGCATGTGATCGCGCATCGACCAACCGACGATCTTGCGCGTGGCCAGATCGAGGACGGCGGCCAGGTACAGCCAGCCCTCGCTGGTCGGCAGGTAGGTGATGTCAGCCAGCCAGACCGTGTCGGGTCGCGCGGCTGAGAAGTCCTGCTTGAGGAGATTGGGCGCGATGGGAAGATCGTGACGGCTGTCGGTCGTACAGGGCCGGAACCGACGACCCGCCAGGGCACGGATGCCGTGCCGGCGCATGAGACGCTCCACCCGCCCGCGGCTGACAGACCGGCCCTCGGCCCGCAGGGCGGCATGCACGCGCGGGGAGCCGTAGCGCCGGTGATGGGCGGCATGGATGCGCCGGACGTCGTCCAGGAGCTGGCGGTTGGAGGCCGAGCGGGCGCTCTCTGGCCGTGACCGCCATCCGTAGAAGCCGCTGGGTGAAACTCCGAGCACGCGGCACATGAGACGCACCGGCCAGGTCCGCGCATGTTGCTCGATGAAGGCGAAGGTCACTTGGGCATCTCCGCGAAGATGCCGATGGCTTTTTTTAGTACGTCGCGCTCCATGCGCGTACGGTCGAGCTCACGCCGCAGGCGGGCGATCTCGGCGGACTGATCGGACGGCGAGGCGACCGGGCTTGGTGGCGCACTCCCCGTCGATCCGGCCGGCCGCGGCCGGGGTGGGGCTCCGTTCAGCGTGGCGCGCCACTGCCGCAACATCGAGGGCTGGATCCCGAGCTCGGCCGCGACCTGCACCTGCGGCCGGCCGCTGCTCTCCAGCAGGGCGACCGCTTCGCGTTTAAACTCGGGCGTGAACTCTCGTCTCGTCTTCGCCATCCGACACATTCCCCGCTCAGCATGAGCGTATCAGAGGTGTCCGCGATGCCGAGGGAGGATCA
>NZ_JBKFAV010000106.1:0-1124 GCF_053345825.1 Methylobacterium sp. C33D | reverse complement strand
GGCTGCACGTACCTGCCCGCGGCGGGTCCGACGGCGAGCGCGATCCAGGCCGGGGCCGAGGTCGCCACGGCCGACGGCGGGATCCTCGCCCGCTACGAGATCATCGACGTCACGCCCTCCGTGGTCGAGGCCCTGCGCGGCCGCCCCCTCGACAGCCTGCTCGCCTCCTTCGGCGACCACCGTCCCTCCTCCGAGCCGGTCATCGGCATCGGCGACATGGTCTCGGTCTCCATCTGGGAAGCCGGCTCGGGCGGCCTGTTCTCCGGCCCGCTCGTCGCCGACCGCTTCTCCGCGGGCTCGAAGTCCGCCCTCATCCCCGAGCAGCCCGTCGGGCGCGACGGCGCCATCTCGGTGCCCTATGCCGGCCGCATCAAGGTCGCCGGCCGCCGCACCCAGGACGTCCAGGCGCTCATCGAGAACGAACTCGCCGGCAAGGCCATCCAGCCGCAGGTGCTGGTCTCGGTCACCCGCCCGATCTCCCAGGCCGTCACCGTCACCGGCGAGGGCGCCGCCGGCGCCCGCCTGCCGCTCTCCGGCCACGGCGACCGCATCCTCGACGTCATCGCCGCCGCCGGCGGCAACCGCGCGCCGGTCAACGAGACCTTCGTGCGGCTCTCGCGCGGCCCGGTGACCGCGACCGTGCCGCTGACCACGGTGGTGTCGAACCCGCGGGAGAACATCTACCTGCGGCCCAACGACGTGCTCACGCTCGTGCGCGACCCGCAGACCTTCATCGCGGTGGGCGCGCTGGGCAACAGCACCGAGCTGCCGTTCCAGGCCGACGGCATCACGCTGGCGCAGGCGCTGGCCAAGGCCCGCGGCCTGTCGGACTTCGCCGCCGACCCGGCCGGCACCTTCATCTTCCGGTTCGAGCCCGCCAGCGTCGTGCGCCGGCTCAGCCCCGGCTCGAAGCTGCTCGGCACGCCGCTGGTGCCGGTCGTCTACCGGATCGACATGCGCGACCCCAACAGCCTGTTCGTGTCCCAGGCGTTCCGCATGCGCAACCGCGACCTGGTCTACGTGTCGAACGCGCCCTTCACCGAGGTCCAGAAGGTCCTCACCGCCTTCAACGGCGTCACCGGACCGGTCGCCTCCGCCGCGACCGCCTACGCCTACGCGAAGTA
>NZ_JBKFAV010000105.1:0-1177 GCF_053345825.1 Methylobacterium sp. C33D | reverse complement strand
GCGGCGCGAACTATCCCAGACCTCTGGGATGCCATACGGCGCAGCCTAACCCGCTTCGCGCCAGCTGAATGTCGAGCCTACCTTGCCGCTGCAGGATACAACGCAACCTGATCGGATGCCGCTCTAGCTACGCTGCACGCGCAGGTCATCACGAGCTACCTCGCTCCCGGGCAAAGCGGGCGCGGCCGACCACTGGAGGCCAACGAAGATAACGCTGGTGCCCGCAATGGCTGCTCGCCTGAGATGAGACGGCCGCTGCAGTCGTTATTGCCCCTCACCGATCTCGGCCGAAAAATTGCCGTTCAAGCGGCACCTTAGTATGCTAAACTTTCGGAGAATGCCCGGCAGACAAATTAGGACGACGACTTACCACGCGACCCCGGTCCTCCTGATCTAAACTTGTATTCTCTGGATTTAAATTGATTGCACCGCCCCTTGCGGTCGAGGACGACGTCCAAGAGGTGCACCAGGCGTCGATCTGGCGCAGCCACCGGAGTAACAACCCGAGCAGCTCCATTATAATCAGTCGCCAAAAGCACCTTCGATCCATTCCATGAATAATGCAACAACATCTGATCCAAAAAATGCCTGATTAAGCGACCATGCAGCCACTTTATCACAATGTGCCACGCCGAATTCTAGATCATGAGCATATCGATATTCAGGGTCTTTTTATGTTGACTTTTTTAATGCCCGACATGTAAGAGCCCGACGCATTTTTCGGTAGGAGTGATGATGACGGCTAAGCGAGCGCTGATCACGGGAGTGACGGGCCAGGACGGCGCGTATCTGGCGCAGCTGCTCCTGCAGAAGGGCTACGCCGTCACCGGCATCGTGCGGCGCTCCAGCCACGCCGGCGTCTTCGATCACCGGTTGAAGTGGCTCGGCATCACCGACGATGTCGAGCTGGTCGACGGCAACCTGCTCGACCAATCCGCCCTGCTGCGCATCGTCCAGGCCACGAAGCCCGACGAGATCTACAACCTCGCCGCCCAGTCGTTCGTGACCTCGTCCTGGCAGCAGCCGCTGCTGACCGGGCAGGTGACCGGGCTCGGCGCGGTGCACATGCTGGAATGCCTGCGCTCGGCGGCGCCCCAGGCGCGCTACTACCAGGCCTCGACCTCGGAGATGTTCGGCCTGATCCAGGAGGCCGAGCAGAGCGAGTCGACGCCGTTCT
>NZ_JBKFAV010000104.1:0-1205 GCF_053345825.1 Methylobacterium sp. C33D | reverse complement strand
GGCAGCGTGTCGAGGGCTGTCTTGACGATGGTCTTGGCGTCGAGGCCGGCCTCGGCGTACATCTTCTCGGGGCTGTCGTGGTCCTGGTAGGCGTCCGGCAGCGTCATCGTCCGCACCCGCACGCCGCCCGCGTCCAGGGCGCCGCGCTCGGCCAGCAGGTGCAGCACCATCGCGCCGAACCCGCCCCGCGAGCCCTCCTCGACCGTGATCAGCACCTCGTGGTCGCGCGCCAGATCCAGGATCAGCGCCTCGTCCAGCGGCTTGGCGAACCGCGCGTCCGCCACCGTCACCGCCACGCCCTGCTCGGCCAGCGCGTCCGCCGCCTTCAGCGCCTCCGCCAGGCGCGTGCCGAGCGACAGCAGGGCCACCCGCGCCTCCGCGTCCCGCCGCACCACCCGGCCCTTGCCGATCGCCAGCGCCTCGCCCCGCTCCGGAAGCTCGACGCCCACCCCCTCGCCCCGCGGGTAGCGCAGCGCGATCGGGCCCGCGTCGTGCGCGTGCGCGGTCGCCACCATGTGCACCAGCTCGGCCTCGTCGGCGGCCGCCATCACGGTCATGTTCGGCAGGCAGCACAGGTAGGCGAGGTCGAACGCGCCCGCGTGCGTCGCCCCGTCGGCCCCGACCAGACCGGCCCGGTCCAGGCAGAACCGCACGGGCAGGTTCTGCAGCGCCACGTCGTGCACCACCTGGTCGTAGGCCCGCTGCAGGAAGGTCGAGTAGATCGCCACGAACGGCCGGTAGCCCTCGGTCGCCAGCCCGCCCGCGAACGTCACCGCGTGCTGCTCGGCGATGCCGACGTCGAAGGTCTTGTCCGGGTGCGCCTTGCCGAACAGGTCGATGCCGGTGCCCCCCGGCATCGCCGCGGTGATCGCCACGACCTTGTCGTCGGCATCCGCCGCCTTGATCAGGCTCTCGCCGAACACCCGCGTGTAGGCCGGCGCGTTCGGCTTGGCCTTCGCCTGCACGCCCGAGACCACGTCGAACTTGACCACGCCGTGGTAGCGGTCGGCCGAGGCTTCCGCCGGCGCGTAGCCCTTGCCCTTCCGGGTGACCACGTGGAGCAGGATCGGGCCGTGCTCGGCGTCGCGGACGTTCTTCAGGACCGGCAGCAGGTGGTCGAGGTTGTGCCCGTCCACGGGGCCGACGTAGTGGAAGCCCATCTCCTCGAACATGGTGCCGCCGCCGACCACCAGCGAGCGGGCGTA
>NZ_JBKFAV010000103.1:0-1229 GCF_053345825.1 Methylobacterium sp. C33D | reverse complement strand
CGGCTTGCTCGGGCGTGAGATAGCCGAGTGCCGAGTGGATGCGTTGCCGATTGTAGTAGCCCTCGATGTAGGCGAACAGATCGCGCCGCGCTTCATCCCGGGTCGCCCATCGTCGCTGATGGACGAGCTCGACCTTGAGCGTGTGGAAGAAGCTCTCCATCGGGGCATTATCGTAGCAGCAAGCCGTGCGGCTCATCGACGGCTTCGCCCCCATACCGGCGAGCTGTCTCCGGTAGGCCTCGGCCGCGTACTGGCTGCCGCGATCCGAGTGGCAGATGAGCCCGGCGGCCGGACGCTGCCGCTGGGCGGCCATCATCAATGCCGCTACGCTCAGCTCGGCGCGCATGTGATCGCGCATCGACCAACCGACGATCTTGCGCGTGGCCAGATCGAGAACGGCGGCCAAGTACAACCAGCCCTCGCCGGTCGGCAGGTAGGTGATGTCGGCCAGCCAGACCGTGTCGGGCCGCGCGGCTGAGAAGTCCTGCTTGAGGAGATTGGGCGCGATGGGGAGATCGTGACGGCTGTCGGTCGTACAGGGCCGGAACCGACGCCCCGCCAAAGCACGGATGCCGTGCCGGCGCATGAGACGCTCCACCCGTCCGCGGCTGACGGACCGGCCCTCGGCCCGCAGGGCGGCATGCACGCGCGGGGAGCCGTAGCGTCGGTGGTGTGCGGCATGGATGCGCCGGATGTCGTCCAGGAGTTGGCGATTGGAGGCCGAGCGGGCGCTCTCAGGCCGTGACCGCCATCCGTAGAAGCCGCTGGGTGAGACTCCGAGCACGCGGCACATGAGACGCACCGGCCAGGTCCGCGCATGCTGCTCGATGAAGGCGAAGGTCACTTGGGCATCTCCGCGAAGATGCCGATAGCTTTTTTTAGTACGTCGCGCTCCATGCGCGTACGGTCGAGCTCCCGCCGCAGTCGGGCGATCTCGGCGGCCTGATCGGACGGGGACGCAACTGAGCTTGGTGGCGAGGCGCCCATCGATCCAGCAGACCGCGGCCCGGGTGAGGCCCCGTTCAGCGTGGCGCGCCACTGCCTCAGCATCGAGGGCTGGATCCCAAGCTCGGCCGCGACCTGCATCTGCGGCCGGCCGCTGCTCTCCAGCAGGGCGACCGCTTCGCGTTTGAACTCCGGCGTGAATTCTCGTCTCGTCTTTGCCATCCGACACCTTCCCCGCTCAGCATGAGCGTATCAGAGGTGTCCGCGAGGACGAGGGAGGATCA
>NZ_JBKFAV010000102.1:0-1236 GCF_053345825.1 Methylobacterium sp. C33D | reverse complement strand
GGGTGGAATTCGGCTGGTCTGCTTCTGGGCAAGGATGCATCGAAGCGGACGCAATGCCCGCGCTTACTCGCCCTCCGGACGGCAAAGCGTCATCCTTCCGCTCAGATGTCCCGCCCTTGATACATCTCAGGCGGAATGCGCCGTCTCTGCTGACTGAACGCCCAGACGCGGCCGTCAATGGAGGCAAGCCCGCATCCAATCAGCGCCATGCCGATAAAGTGCTGCGGGGCAAGGTGCTCGCCCAGCACCAATGCGCCCAGCAGGATGGCCGACACCGGGATCAGGAAGGTGACGAGCAGAAGGTTCGTCGCTCCAGCAGTCGCCAGGATACGAAAGTACAGCACGTAGGCGAGCGCTGTAGACAGGACCGCAATACCGACGACTGCGCCCCACGCTGATGCGCTCGGTAGCGGCAAGGTCCAAGGGCGGTCCGCGACGAGGACGAGGGGCAGAAGCATGAACGCGGAGGCCGTCACCTGTCCTGTCGCCGTCGCGAGCGGCGGAATGCCCATTCGCCGGAAGCGCCGCCCGAAGATACCGGCGAAGGCATAGGACAGGGCCGCGCCGAGCACGGCCACCTGTGCCAGGAGGTCGGTCCCAAGCCCCGCCAGAACGGCGGGTCCGACCATCACGGCGACGCCGACAAGCCCTATGAGCACGCCCACGAGCCGGTTGCTGGTCATCCTCTCGTCAGACGTGAAGACGTGGGCAGCGACGACCGTGAAGAGCGGCGTGGTCGCATTCAGGATGGCGGCAAGCCCTGACGCGATGTGGGTTTGGCCCCACACGATGAGGCAGAAGGGAATGGTGTTGTTGAGGAGACCCATGCCGAAGAAGGCGGCCCATGCCCGACCCGTGCGCGGCATCCTCAGGCCCAGGAGTGGCATGGCGGCATTCAGGATCAGAGCAGCAAGCCCGACCCGCAAAAGAACGAGGGTGAACGGCGGAAGAGCCGAGAGCGCCACGCGTGTGAAGAAGAACGATCCTCCCCAGAGTATCGAGAGGCTGAGCAGCATCGCCCATTCGGACGCGGACATCGTGCGGTTCACGGGCGGCGGCATGGCGGACCTTTCGCGGGTTCGCCTCGTGCTACGATCTCGTCCGGGTGATGCGCTTCCCGTTTCCTGCTCTCCAATTCTCTGTCCGCTCACCACCTAGCGCGTGACAAGCCGGGCAGCCGACGAATGGCCGCTTGTGGGATGCTCTGGTCGTCATCGGGGCGACCGCATCGGGTCG
>NZ_JBKFAV010000101.1:0-1255 GCF_053345825.1 Methylobacterium sp. C33D | reverse complement strand
AGAGCGGCGCCAACCTCGACTGCCTGGTCTCGGCCGAGCGCATCGAGATCAACGAGGCGGCCTTCGTGCTGATGGTCCTGCAGGACATCACCGAGCGCAAGCACACCGAGCGGGAGCTGTTCGACGCGATCGAGACGGTGATGGCCGACACGTCGTGGTTCAGCCGCGGGCTGATCGAGAAGCTGGCGAACCTGCGCCGCCCGGGCCGGGAGGCGGGCGACGCGTCGGCGCCGAACCTGACGGTGCGCGAGCGGCAGATCCTGAACCTGATCTGCTCGGGGCTGAGCGACGACGCGATCGCGCGCAAGCTCAACCTGTCGCGCAACACGGTGCGCAATCACGGCGCCGCGCTCTACCGGAAGCTCGGCATCCACAAGCGCAGCGAGGCCGTCGTCTGGGGTCGGGAAAACGGATTTCCGCTGCAAATCGGCGGAACCAGCTGACATTTTTACTAGTATAAACATCTCATTGAATGCGAGTGTCGCCTCGATATCTCGTCTTGGGTTCAGGTTTTACTCCGATCACGGATTTACCATGACCGAAGACATGAACTCGACTTCGCCCAAGCACATCAAGGCCTCCGTCAAGGAAGCCCTCGGCAAGCTCACCGGCGATGCCGGTGTCGAGGCCGAGGGCCGGCGTCAGAAGCGCGAGGCCCGCTCGACCAAGACCGCCGTGACGGCGCCTGCCGGCTCGGACCGGGACTGATCTCCGTTCGGGGACGCCCCGAGGACGGGCGCCATTCCACCACCCACCACACGAGGAGCACGACATGGTCGATACGGATCGGATCACAGGGGCCGCCAAGGAGTTCGGCGGCAAGGTGCAGGGCGCGGTGGGCGACCTGACCGGCTCGCGGCGGGACTCGGTCGAGGGCCGCGCCCGCGCGGCGGCGGGCCAGGCCGAGACCGTCTACGGGCAGGCCAAGGACGCCGCGCGCGACGCGGCCGAGCACGTCGCCGACACGGCCCGCGACATCGGGGGCAAGATCCGCGACACGGTCGGCGGCCTCGTCGGCTCCGACGACGTCGAGCACCGCGCCCGCCGGGCCCAGGGTGCCGCCGAGGAGCATTTCGACCGGGCCCGGCGCGCCGTGCGCCGCGCGGCCGACGATGCGGCCGACGATGTGTCCGACTACGCCGGGGACGCCTACGCCCGCGGCGGCCACGACCTGCGCCGCGCCACGCGCGAGGTCAGCCACCAGGTCGCCGAGTTCCCGCTCGCCTCACTGCTGATCGCCGGCGCCGTCGGCTTC
>NZ_JBKFAV010000100.1:0-1256 GCF_053345825.1 Methylobacterium sp. C33D | reverse complement strand
GACCGCGACGGGACTTCAGTTGAGGATCTGCTCGAGTTCTGGGACGATGATGAAGTCGTCGCCGGCCTTGACGATGGCGCGGATGTACTCGGGCCGCCACGTCGTCCCGACCGGCGGCACCGCCTCGCAGTCGGCCGGATCGACCTCGGTGACCGCGAACACCTTGTCGGCCACCAGCGCGACCACCACCGGATCGCCCGCCACCGCCACCTCCAGGACCAGGAAGCGCGTGTCCGGGCTGTCGGCCGCCGCCGGCATCCCGAACCGCGCGCGGATGTCGGCCAGCGGCACGACGTTGCCGCGCACGTTCACGATCCGGTCGACGTG
Source organism: Methylobacterium sp. C33D (assembly GCF_053345825.1). Lineage (NCBI taxonomy): Bacteria > Pseudomonadati > Pseudomonadota > Alphaproteobacteria > Hyphomicrobiales > Methylobacteriaceae > Methylobacterium > Methylobacterium sp. C33D. The sequence continues at coordinate 929 of NZ_JBKFAV010000100.1, read as the reverse complement.
CGGCCGCGCCCCCGCCACCCGGGTCGCCGGGATCGGGTCGATGATCTCGCGCACCATCCCGGCCTCCAGCGCGAAGCTCTCCGTGCCGATCCGGAACATCACCACCTGCCGGCCGCCCCGCTGCGCCGCCGGTGCGCCCGCCGGTGCGCCCCCTCGAGCGCCCCCTCGCGCGCCCGCCTGCGGCCCGGGCCCGGGAGGCCCGCCCGTCGCGCCATTCGGCGCGCCGCTGGTCATGCCGCTGGTCACGCCGCTGGTCATCACGCCACCTCCTGGTACGCGCGCAGGCTCTCGCGCGCGGTCTCGCGCGCCCGCTCGGCGCCGCCGCCGCCCACGAGCCGGCCGACATCGACGATCAGCGCGGCCGTGCCGTCGCCCAGGATCGTCGCCCCCGAGAACGTCGCCACGTCCGCGTGCAGCTTCGACAGCGACTTGATCACCGTCTGGTGGTTGCCGATGATCTGGTCCGCCACCAGCCCGACCCGCGCCTCGCCCGCCGACACCACGATCACCTTCTGGTGCTCCTCCGGCTCGCCCGACGCCCCGAACAGCGCGCGCAGCCGCAGGAACGGCACCAGCGCCCCGCGGATGTTCAGGAAGTCCCGCCCGCGCCCGTCCCGCTCGCCCGCCGGCAGCGCGACGCACTCCTCCACCGCCGCCAGCGGGATCACGTAGCGGCCCGCCCCCACCCGGATCAGAAGCCCCTCGATGATCGCCAGCGTCAGCGGCAGGCGCAGCGCCACGCAGGTCCCGCCCCCCGGCCCGGTGGTGATGTCGATCGTGCCGCGCAGGCTCTCGATCGTCTTCTTGACCACGTCCATGCCGACCCCGCGCCCCGACAGCGCCGAGATCGTCGCCGCGGTCGAGAAACCCGGCGCGAACAGGAACTGGTAGATCTGCTGGTCGGTCAGCACCGCGCCCGGCGCGCACAG
>NZ_JBKFAV010000010.1:0-176442 GCF_053345825.1 Methylobacterium sp. C33D | reverse complement strand
TCTCCAGGAAGCCGTGATTGACCTTGACGTGGCGCAGGTCGGACAGGCGCGTGATCACGGCCGGCGCCGGGTTGGCGTTGAAGGTGCGCTCGAACCGCTCCTCGGCCTCGAACTGGTCGGAGACGTCTTTGAGGATCAGCGCCAGGCAGCTCGGATTGCCGTCGCGGTCCGTGGCCACGAGGCTGCGCAGCGAGTGCACGAAGTCCATGTCGGGCCTGTCGGCCCGGCGCACCTCGACCACGACGTCGTGGAAGCGCTCGCCGGCCACGACCCGCTCGATCGGGTACTGGTTCGGCGTGACGTGGTTGCGGTAGCGCAGGCGGAAGCGCTCGCGGTAGGCGTCGACGGTCGGGCCGAGCTCGTCGAGGGACCCGGCGCCGTGCATGGCGAGCGCGGCCTCGTTGGCGTACGCGATGGTCTGGTCGGGCTCGACCAGGATCACGCCCTCGCTCAACCCGGCGATGATCTGCCGGAGTTCGTGCCTGTCGACGCCCGCCGTCACGGCTTCTGCACCCCTTCGCGCGCTCGCTGCCCTGTCGGCAGCGGGGCACAAACGGGTTGCGCGCAAGCCGGTTCCCTCATCTACGTTATTTTCCTGGTATACGCGCATCATTGACGCGGGCGATTTGAGCCAGAGATTAGTGCTCACAACGCCGCGACGCCGTCTCAGCGCGATCTCGGCACCTTTTCCAGCAGACGTGGCCATGCCGAACGTGCAGGGTATCGATCGACCATTGCGGATGCCCGCGGAACACGGGACCGTGATCTCCGATCCGGGCGCGCGATCCGCGGCGGATCTGGGGGAACATTTTTCAGAAGTTGTGGAAACTGAGGAAAATTCGCGTCTAAGGCACCTGCTCGGCCGGCTGTCGGAAGCCGCGGCCGCCTCCGAGACCGCTGGTCAGGTCCCCGCCGGCTTCGGCACGGCGCTGCTCGACGCCGTGCCGGATCTGCGCCGCCGCGCGCGGACACTGGCCCGCGACGCCATCGCGGGCGACGTCCAGGGAGACGACCTCGTCCGTCTCACCCTCCTGAGGGCTTGGGAGCGGCGGGCGGAGTTCCGGCCCGGTACCGGCATGCCCGCGTGGCTCGACACGATCCTGCGCACCGCGCCCTTCAACGGCCGCGTCGCGTACCGCCTCGCCACGCCGGCTCCGGCCGACCGGTCGGCGGCGCTCCGCGCCGGGTCGACCCACGGGCGCGGCGCGGAACGGGTCCCGGACGGGCCTATCCCCTGAGGCGGCGCGCCGGGCGCGGGAGCGCCACGTCCCGGCGCGCCGTACGGCGCGTGGCGGTGCGTGAGAAACGCAGTGTACTGGTAAAAATATCTTATTTTCATGAAGGTGTTAGGCCCCATATCGCGGATGCCGGACGCACCGCGCACCTCCGGGTGCCGACGGGTTCCGGTCCCCTTTCTCGAGGTTGTGCCGGGCGGATGGCCCTCTTGTCCGGCACGGCCGCGAGGCCGGGCGCCCGCGCCGCTCCGGGCGCGCGTCCGGCCCGTTGCCCTTCCATCCCCGGCCGTGTCCCCGGCCGTGTCCCCGGCCGTGTCCCCGGCCTTGTCCCTGGGCGGATGGCCCCGGAACGGCCGGCCCCGACGCGCCGCCGGGTGACCGCGCCGGCCGACTTCGGACCCGCGCGCCCGGCCGCGCGGCGGAACCGTCCGGCGCCGACGATCCCCACCCGAGATTCGAGACCATCACAGAGGAGACGATGACCCGACTTCGCGCTGCACTGATCGCGCCCACCCTGATCCTCACCGTCTGCACCGCGACGGGAGCCTCCGCGGCCAACCGGTTCGACGGGTCCTGGTCGGTCATAGCCACCGCCGAGACCGGGAGCTGCACGGGGCCCTACAGCTATCCCATCGTCATTCGGGACGGGAACGTGGACGACGCCGGCGGCAACGGCGTCGACGCCTCCGGACGGGCCGGACCGGACGGCCGGATCATCGGCACGATCCGCAAGGGCCTCGCCAGCGTCTCGGTCTCGGGCCGCCTGCGCGGGTCCGCCGGGACCGGGCGCTGGACGCTGTCGGGGCTCGGCGCCTGCGCGGGGCGCTGGACGGCCCGCCGCACCGGCTAGGGGCGGCCGGCCCTTCCCGGCCCCTTCCCGGCCCCTTCCCGGCCCCTCGCCGGCGCCTTTTCGGCCGACGCGCGACGCTCACGCGGTCAGGACGGCCCAGCCGTGGGCCGGAAGGGTCACGCGGGCGCCGGGGCCGCCGGCCTCGGCGAGATCGCCGGTGCCGGCCTCGATCGCCCGGGCCTCCGGCACCGGCAGCGTCGCGTCCGCGTCGGCGAGGTTCAGGGCCGTCAGCACCCGCGCGCTCCCGTCGCCCAGCGCGAGCACGAGCTGCGCGTTGGCGAGGTGCAGCGTCCGCGCCCGCGCGCGGTGCAGCCCGGCCTGGCGCCGGCGGAGGGCGATCAGGTCGCGGTGCAGCCGGTAGATCGGCCAGCCATACGGGGCGAGATCCGCGGGCGTCGGCGGGAAGGCCGGCCGGATGGCGTCGTCGCCGCCGACCCGTTCCTCCTTCACGCCCCGGAACGCCTGCTCGTCGCCGGCGTAGATCGCGGGCGTCCCGCCGCAGGTCAGCAGGATCGCCAGCGCGTGCGGGAGGTGCCGCTCATCCGTGAGCCGGCTCGCGATCCGCGTCACGTCGTGGTTGCCCACGAAGGTCAGGGGCGCGAACCTGTCGAGATAGCCGTTGTGCCGGTCCAGGGCGTGGGCCAGCTCGAACAGGTTGCGATCGTTGAGGGCGCTCCAGATCGCCTTCCAGAGCTCGTACTGGGTCACCGCGTCCATGCCGGTGTCCTGCACGAGGCGGGCGTAGTCGCCGTGGATCACTTCGCCGACGATGTAGGCGTCCGCATGCGCGAGGCGGACCTGCCGCAGCACGCGCGCCCAGAAGCGCGGCGGCACCGCGTAGGCGGCGTCCAGCCGCCAGCCGTCGGCGCCCCGGGCGAGCCAGTGGCCCATGACGGCGGCGACGTGGTCGGCGACGCGCGGGTCGTCGTGGTTGAGCGCGACGAGCTGCCGGTGGCCCTCGAAGCAGGCGTAGTCCGGCTCGATGCCCGGGCCGGAGCCCCGCGGCCAGGACAGCCGGAACCAGCCGGCCTGTCCGGATTCGGGCCCGTGCCGCAGCACGTCCTGGAAGGCCGGGTGGGCCCGCCCGACATGGTTGAAGACGCCGTCGAGCAGGACGCGGAGGCCGCGGGCCCGGGCCGCCGCGACCAGCGCGTCGAAGTCGGCCTCGTCGCCCAGGCGCGGATCGATGCGGAAATGGTCGACCGTGTCGTAGCCGTGCGTGGAGGCCGCGAAGATCGGCCCCAGCGCCAGCCCGGAGGCGCCGAGCTCAACCGCGTAGTCGAGCCAGCCGTGCAGGTGGGCGAGCCGGTGCGCGACCGGCGCGGCCGGGTCGGCCTCGTCAGGGGCCCCGACGAAGCCGAGGGGGAAGACCTGCCACCAGACTGCCTGTTCGATCCAGGACGCCACCCGACCTCCGTCCGCCGCCAATCGGGACCGAACCCTGTCGCGCCGCGATGGTTGCAGGACCGGCGGCAGGTACAGTCGCAGAATCGCGGCCGATCCGGACGCGGCCTCGGCCGCCGGTTTCCGTGCCCCGACGAATCTGGGCTGTCGCGGCTTCGAACGCGGTGCGACGGTCCCCCTGCAGCCCGGATCGGGACGTGGGGGCGAGCGCGGTCGCGGGCCGCGAGCGCATCGGGATTCGAGGTTGAGCAGGTCGCGGGGGGCGGAGGAAAGTCTCCGCGGACCGCGGCTAAGTCCCGGCCGAGACGGCGTTATCGCCGCGGCGCCGGGACGCTGACGTGCCACCAGGAAAGCCTGGTGGAGCTGAGGGGATTCGAACCCCTGACCTCCGCAGTGCGATTGCGGCGCTCTCCCATCTGAGCTACAGCCCCGTCGAGGCGCCGGCCTTGTAGGCGCGGGCGGCTCGGCCTGTCAATTCCCTGTTTCAACGTCGCCCGCCGCGCGCCGCTCCGGCGCTCGGGTGCGGGCGCCCCGAAGGATACGCGCGGACCCGCATGAACGCCCTGATCTGGCTCTTCGACACGGTCGTCCAGCTTTTCATCTACGTCCTCATCGCGAGCGCGGTGCTCAGCTGGCTGGTGGCGTTCAACGTGGTGAACGTGCGCAACCCGATCGTCGCGCAGATCGGCGAGGTGCTCTACCGGCTGACCGAGCCGGTGCTGCGGCCGATCCGCAACCTGCTGCCCAACCTGGGCGGCGTCGACATCTCGCCGATCATCCTGATCCTGCTGCTGCTGTTCATCAGCCGCCTGCTGCACGAGTACGCCGTGCCCGCCACCTACGTTTACGCGCAGTAGGACCGCCCGCCCGTGAAGACGAATCCCGGCCGCTTCTTCGAGGATTTCCGCCTCGGCGAGACCATCCGCCACGCCACCCCGCGGACCGTGACGGTGGGCGACGTAGCGCTGTACACCGGCCTCTACGGGCCGCGCTTCGCCGTGCAGTCGTCGGACGCCTTCGCCCGGGCCATCGGCTACCCGAAGAGCCCGCTCGACGACCTGCTGACCTTCCACATGGTGTTCGGCAAGACCGTCCCGGACGTCTCCCTCAACGCGCTGGCCAATCTCGGCTACGCCGAGGGCGGGTTCCGGCGGCCGGTCTACCCGGGCGAGACGGTTTCCACCGTGTCGGAGGTGATCGGCCTCAAGGAGAGCTCGAACCGGCAGACCGGCGTGGTCTACGTCCGCTCGGTGGGCTCCGACGAGCGCGGCGAGACCGTGCTGAGCTATTGCCGCTGGGTGCTCGTGCGCAAGCGCGACCCCGAGGCGGCGATCGCCGAGGAGCACGTGCCGAGCCTCGCCAAGGTGGTCGACCCGCAGGACCTCGCGGGGGCGCTGCCGAAGCTGTCGGCCGCCGCCTACGACACCGACCTCGCCGGCAGCCCGCACCGCTTCGCGGACTACGCGGTGGGTGAGAAGATCGACCACGTCGACGGCATGACCGTCGAGGAGGCCGAGCACCAGATCGCCACGCGCCTGTTCCAGAACACCGCCAAGGTGCATTTCGACGGGCTCGCCGCCAAGGACACCCGCTTCGGCCGGCGCCTGATCTACGGCGGCCACGTGATCTCGCTGGCGCGGGCGCTGAGCTTCAACGGGCTCGGCAACGCCTTCGCCCTCGCGGGCATCAACGCCGGCCGCCACGTGGCGCCGCTGTTTTCGGGCGACACGGTCTATGCCTGGAGCGAGGTGCTGGCGACCGCCGATGTCGGCCGCGACGATGTCGGGCTCCTACGCCTGCGCACGGTCGCCACCAAGAACCAGCCCTGCGGCGCCTTCCCGGACCGCGCCGGCGACGGCTACGACCCGGCGGTGATCCTCGACCTCGACTACTGGGCGTTCGTGCCGAAATAGGCGGCCGCGCTCCGGCACCCCGGCCGGCGCCGCCGCGCGGCGGTTCCGGCGGGGCGCCTCAGCGGATCCCGCCGCCGACCACGCCCGCCTCGACGGCGAGCGACAGGCGGTCCGTGACCGCCCACTCGACGCCTACGCCGGCGACCGGCCGGACCGCGATGTCCTGGCGCGTGAACGGCAGCGATCCCGGGGTCGGCCCGACGCGCAGCGCCTGGTGCAGGGCCAGGGCGCCGGTCTTGGCGTAGACCAGCACGTCCGGCGCGACGAGGGTGCCGACCTTCACCTCCAGGGATCCGGCGAAGTCGTTGGAATAGGCGAGGCGCCCGTAGCCCGGCGTGAGGTTGCCGCCGAGGCCGGCCAGGTAATCGAACCCGCCGCTGATACCGTAGAGGATCGGGCCTTCCTGCCACATCCGGCCGCCCTCGAACCCGATGGTCGGTCCCGAATAGCTGCCGAAATGCCGGGACGTGCTGACCGCGTAGCCGGTCGACAGGCGGGCGTAGGAGCCGGTCCAGCGGCCGTACGCGTCCTCGGGCATCTGCGGCCACGCGAAGGAGGGCAGCGGCGCGAAGCCGATGGACGGCCAGAACAGCGCCTGGGCGGCGGCGGGGTCGGCCGGGAGCCAGCAGGCCCCGAGCGCGAGGCCGGCCGCGAGGCGGCGGAACGGACGGGAATCGGCGCGTCTGCTCATGCGGCCATCCTACCCGAAGACACCGGCCCGCGACAGGCTTGGCCGTGGCCGCCCGCGGGATCGTGCGCGCGCCGCCCGGCCGTCGCCGGCCGGGCCCGCGGCAACGGGCGGTCGACCGCCGCGGCGCCGGGCGCTCAGATTTTGCCGTCGAGGCCCATCTGGTAGTACTTGTGGGTGATCTTGTCCTGGTTCTCGAGGAGCCAGTCGATCGAGGGCTCGTTGGTCATGGCCTTGCGGATGGCTTCGGTCATGCCCCTGCGCTGGATGTCGAACAGGGCCTTGTGGTCGACGTGCTGGGCCTCGATGACGCCGGGGCTGAGCCAGACCGAGCAGATGATGCCGAGGTCGTTGGCCTTGTGCTTGGGGATGTAGCCGGCGCGCACGGCGTCCAGCACGCCGTTGGCGATGGCGAACTGGACGGTGCCCATCAGGATCGAGGTGTACTTGCTCTCGGTGACGCTGACCTTGGACACGCACAGGGTGACCGGGCGGACCATGATGTCGGTGTTGAGCAGGGCGAAGACGCGGCTGTGGCCGACGACCTGATCGCCGGTGAGCGTGGCCAGGGCGGTGCCGACCGGCCCGTCGAGCTCGCCGATGATGACCTCGGGCTCGGAGGCGGTGTTGGGCGGCCCGCCCGCGACCAGGGCCTCACCGGCCCGCAGGATGATGCGCTCGTTCATGCTGTCCCTCGTCAAGGTCGGGCGATCCGGCACTGCCCGACGGCGCGGCTCCTATCACCGGCCCGCCGGGCCTGTCGACGCGGGCGCGGCGCGGCTGCCCCGAGACGCAGGGGGGGAGGGCGGCGGTCGACGGCGCCGCCCGCCCGGTCAGTCGCGCACGACGACCTTGGTGCCGACGCGGACCCGGTCGTAGAGGTCGACCACGTCCTTGTTGGTCATGCGGATGCAGCCGGACGAGACCGCCGCGCCCATCGTCTCGGGCTCGTTCGAGCCGTGGATGCGGTAGAGCGACGAGCCGAGATAGAGGGCGCGGGCGCCCAGCGGGTTGTCCTGGCCGCCGGCCATGTAGCGCGGCAGGTCGGGGCGGCGGGCCAGCATCTGCTGCGGCGGGCGCCAGTCCGGCCACTCCTTCTTCATGGTGACGGTCTTGGTGCCGGACCACGAGAAGCCCTGCCGCCCGACGCCCACGCCGTAGCGGACCGCCGCGCCGCCGCCGAGCACGTAGTAGAGCCGGCGCTGGCGGGTCGAGACCACGATGGTGCCGGGCTTCTCCTTGCCGGTCCACGCCACCGTCTCGCGCGGGATCGCCTGGCTGCGGAAGATGTTGAGGAAGTCCGCGATCGGACCCCTGTCCAGCGGGTTGGCGGCCGCCGCCGGGGCGCTCCCGAGCAGCAGGCCCGCGAGCCCGAGTAGCGCGATCCGTCTCGCCATAGTCGTCCGTCCTCCGTTCGTCGCGGCGCTGGTACTCGCGGACCGTCGTGGACCTGTTCAGCTCTCGGCAGACCTGGGTCGGGCCCGCGCGAGGACCCCCGCGCATCCGGCGAGCCGGCCCGGACTTCACGGCAAGGTTGAGGCCGGGCCGCCGGTACGGACACTTCCGGACGCAGCTGTGTGCCGCGCGCAACACTGGGCGGGTGGCGCGACGCCGTGGGTGATTGCGCGCGGCGACAGCCATGCTTATCTCGGGTCCGTGATCCGATCCGCCGCCTTTCCGGCCCGCCGTGTCGCGGGCCTGCCGGACCGCCTCGCCCGGGGCCTCGTCGCGCTGGCGCTGCTCGTCCTCGCGGCGGCCGCGCTGGTGGCCGCGCCCGCGCAGGCCGAGACCGCGCGGGCGGCGGGCCCGGCCTGCGCCGTCGCGAGCCCGCGCCTGACCATCCTGTCGGGCACACCGGACGCGCAGCCCGAGGCCCAGCGGTCGGTCTTCGGCCGCACCGATCTCTGCGCCGCCGACAGCGAGATCCTCACCGAACTGGGGCTGCCGCGCCCGCCGGTCGACGCGCCGCGCCCCCGTCACACTGTCTCCGCATCGTTCGATTACAGGTCCGACAGCGTGCCGGCCCCGGCGCCGGACGGTTCGCCGCACCGGCCTCCACGCCGGGCCTGACGCGCGCGCCGGCCACGCGGCCGGCAGGAAGGCGCGCCTGTTCTGATCCTCGTCCGACCGGCCTCGTGACCGGTCCCGGGATCCGACTCGACGATGCGCGGGCCCACGCTCCGCGCCAGCCTCAGCAGACGCATGCTTTCAGGAGCGTCGGTAATCGTGACTCGCACTCTGTCCGCCAGAATCCCCTCGTCGTTCCGCGCCTCGGCCCGCGCGACCGTCCTCCTGCCCGCGACCCTGCTCCTGCTGGGCGTCGCCGCCTGCAATCCGAAGCAGGTCGCCGCGCCGGCCCCGCCGGTGCCGGAAGTCGGGTTCGTCAAGGTCGAGCCCCAGGCGATCCCCTACCTGCGCGATCTGCCGGGCCGCGTCGCCCCGATGCGGATCGCCGAGGTCCGGTCCCGGGTCTCCGGGCTCGTGGTCAAGCGGCTCTTCGAGCAGGGCAGCCAGGTCAAGGAGGGCGACATCCTCTACAAGATCGACCCGGCCCCCTACGAGGTCGAGCTCGCCAGCGCCGAGGCGGCCCTCGCCCGCCAGGAGGCCGCCCAGGTGCTCGCCCGCCAGCAGGCCGACCGGCTCGAGCAGCTGCTGTCCCGCGCCACCGCCAGCCAGGCCCAGTACGACGCCGCCTTCGCGGCCAAGAAGCAGGCGGAGGCCGAGGTGGCCGGCGCCAAGGCGACCCGCGACCGCGCGCAGCTCAACCTCGGCTGGACCGACGTGCGCGCGCCGATCACCGGCCGCATCGGCCGGGCGCTGCTCACCGAGGGCACGCTGATCGAGCCGGGCTCCACGGGGGCGCTCGCCACGATCCAGCAGCTCGACCCGATCTACGTCGACATCACCCAGTCGGTCGGCGAGCTGAACCGCCTGCGCCGCGACCTCGCCAGCGGCGAGCTGGCGCGGCTCGAAGACAACACCGCCAACGTCCACCTGATCATGGATGACGGGTCCCTCTACCCGCTGGCGGGCCGGCTGCTGTTCTCGGACGTCACCGCCGACCCGAGCACCGGCCAGGTGACGCTGCGGGTGCAGTTCCCGAACCCGCACGACGAGCTGTTCCCCGGCATGTACGTGCGGGCGCGGATCAAGCAGGGCATCGATTCCGACGCGATCGCGGTGCCGCAGCAGGCGATCCAGCGCACCGACGACGGCCGCGCCGAGGTCTGGATCGTGCGCGCCGACGAGACCGTGATGCGCCAGCCCGTCGAGGTCGGGCCGGTGGTCGGGCAGAACTGGCTGATCCGCTCGGGCCTCAAGGCCGGCGAGCGCGTCATCGTCGACGGCTTCCAGAAGATCACCGTCGGCGCCAAGGTGAAGCCCATCGACCAGACCCCGGTCCACGGCGAGACCGGACCGAAGCACGATGCCGACGAGGCGCCCGACGCTGCGGGCGAGCAGAATCCCGGCGACAAGGCGGAGGTCGCCCCGCGGGCCGCCGCCGTCCAGCAGCGCCACTGAGCCCGGGAGAGCCCGATCATGGCACGCTTCTTCATCGACCGCCCGGTCTTCGCCTGGGTGGTGGCCCTGTTCATCTGCCTCGGCGGCGCGCTGGCCATCCCGAACCTCCCGGTGGCGCAGTATCCGGTGATCGCCCCGCCGCAGATCGCCCTGTCCACGGCCTTTCCCGGCGCCTCCGTGGAGAGCCTCTACGTCGGCACCACCCGGCTCATCGAGGACGAGCTGAACGGGGCCGCCAACATCATGAACTTCGAGTCGACCACCGACTCGTTCGGCTCGGTCAACATCACCGCCACCTTCGAGCCCGGCACCGCCTCGTCGCTCGCCTCCGTGGAGGTGCAGAACCGCCTGAAGCGCGTCGAGGCGCGCCTACCCGCGGAGGTGCGCCAGCAGGGCATCTTGGTCGAGGAGGCCTCGGCCGCGACCCTCAACATCATCACCCTCGTCTCCAAGGACGGGTCGATGGACGAGGTGGGCCTCGGCGACTTCCTCATCCGCAACGTCATCAACGAGATCCGCCGCATCCCGGGCGTCGGGCGCGCGACGCTCTACTCCACCGAGCGGTCGCTCCGGGTCTGGGTCGATCCCGACAAGCTGCGCGGGCTCTCGCTCAACGCCTCGGAGGTCGCGGAGGCGATCCGCAACCAGAATGTCCAGATCGCCTCGGGGGCGGTCGGCGCGCAGCCGAGCCCGATCCGGACGGCGCTGACCATGCCGATCATCGTGAAGGGCCAGCTCGGCACGATCGAGGAGTTCGGCGCCATCGTGCTGCGGGCCAATCCCGACGGCTCGAACGTGCGCCTGCGCGACGTCGCCCGGATCGAGCTCGGCGGCGACGCGTACCAGTTCTCCACGCGCCTGAACGGCGGCCCGGCCGCCGGCATCTCGGTGACCCTCGCCCCCGACGGCAACGCGCTGGAGACCGCGAAGGCGATCCGCGCCAAGATGGTGGAGCTGTCCCAGTTCTTCCCGCCGGACCTGCAGTGGGCCATCCCCTACGACATCACCCCGGCGGTCGAGGCCTCGATCGAGAAGGTGCTGCACACGCTGGTCGAGGCGGTGGTGCTGGTCTTCCTCGTGATGTTCCTGTTCCTGCAGAACATCCGCTACACCCTGATCCCCACCATCGTGGTGCCGATCGCCCTCATGGGCACCGTCACGGTGATGTGGCTCGCGGGCTTCTCGGTGAACGTGCTCACCATGTTCGGCATGGTGCTGGCCATCGGCATCCTGGTCGACGACGCCATCGTGGTGGTGGAGAACGTCGAGCGGATCATGAACGAGGAGGGGCTGCCCCCCAAGGAGGCCACCAAGAAGGCCATGGGGCAGATCACCGGGGCGATCATCGGCATCACCCTGGTGCTGATGGCGGTGTTCGTGCCGATGGCGTTCTTCCCCGGCTCGGTGGGCATCATCTACCGGCAGTTCTCGATCGCCATGGTGACCTCCATCGCGTTCTCGGCGCTGCTCGCCCTGTCGCTGACGCCCGCCCTCTGCGCGACCTTCCTGAAGCCGGTCGCCAAGGGCCACGGCCACGCCAAGGGCGGCGTGTTCGGGATGTTCAACCGGTTCGTCGACCGGGAGACCGCCCGCTACGGCCGCGGCACCGCGGCCTTCATCCGTAAGTCCGGCCGGGTGATGCTGGTCTACCTCGCGCTGGTGGCGGGGACCGCTTACGCCTTCGTCAACCTGCCGGAGGGCTTCCTGCCGGTGGAGGACCAGGGCTTCTTCACGGTCGACATCCAGACGCCGCCCGGCGCCTCCTACAACCGCACCCTGGAGGCGGTCCGCAAGGTCGAGGAGCACCTGCTGGCGCAACCGGGCGTCGCCACCGTGACGATGCTGAACGGCTACTCGTTCTCGGGACAGTCCCCGAGCACCAGCCAGGCCTTCGTCACCCTCAAGCCCTGGTCGCAGCGCGACGCCAAGAACTCGGCCGCCGCCCTCGTCGCCGGGACCAACGCGGCGCTCGCGAGCTACCGCGACGCCACCGTGGATGCCCAGGAACCGCCGCCGGTCGACAACCTCGGCAACGCGGCGGGCTTCTCGTTCCGCCTGCAGGACCGGGCGAACCGCGGCTACGCGGCACTCCTGGGCGCCCAGGAGCAGCTCCTGAAGCTCGCGCAGCAGAGCCCGATCCTCCAGAAGGTCAAGATCGAGGGCCTGCCGCCGACCCCGCAGGCGGAGCTGATCATCGACCGCGAGAAGGCGGCGGCGCTCGGCGTGAAGTTCGAGGACATCAACGCCACGATCCAGCTCAACCTCGGCTCGGTCTACCCGAACGACTTCCCCAACCGGGGCAAGATGCAGCGGGTCTACGTGCAGGCCGAGCAGCTCCAGCGCATGAACGCGTCGGACATCCTCAACTACGCGGTGAAGAACGCCACGGGCACGATGGTGCCGATGTCATCCTTCGCGGAGCTGAAATGGGGCATGGGGCCGAGCCAGATCGTCGGCTACAACGGCTACCAGTCGGTCCGCTTCACCGGCGAGCCGAACCCCGGCTACACGTCGGGCGACGCCATCGCCGAGATGGAGCGGCTGATGCTCCAGCTGCCCAAGGGGTTCGGCTATGCCTGGACCGGACAGTCCTTCCAGGAAAAGCAGGCGGGGAGCCAGGCGAGCCTGCTGCTGGCGCTCTCGGTGCTGATCGTGTTCCTGTGCCTCGCCGCGCTCTACGAGAGCTGGGCGATTCCCGTCTCGGTGATGCTGGTGATCCCGCTCGGCGTGATCGGCGCGTTGGCAGCCGTGTACCTGCGCGGCATGCCCAACGACGTGTACTTCAAGATCGGGCTCATCACGATCATCGGCCTCTCGGCCAAGAACGCGATCCTGATCGTGGAGTTCGCCAAGGACCTCTGGAAGCCCGGGACCTCGGTGGTGCGGGCCGCGGTCGAGGCGTCCACCCTCCGGTTCCGGCCGATCGTGATGACCTCGCTCGCCTTCATCTTCGGCGTGGTGCCGCTCGCCATCGCCACCGGCGCCGCCTCGAAGAGCCAGCAGGCGATCGGCACCGGCGTGATGGGCGGCATGATCACCGCGACCGTGCTGGCGGTGTTCTTCGTGCCGGTCTTCTTCGTCGTCGTCATGCGCCTGTTCCGGCGCAGGGCGGTGGCGGAGGGCGAGGCGGCGGAGGCCGAGACGCGGCACGAGCCGGCGCGGGTGGCGGCGGAGTGAGGGGACCGACGCCGCTACGCAGTGTGCCGATACCAAACCCTTAAAAAAGCAAAGCACGTTCCCTCCCCCTTGTGGGGAGGGGCCAGGGGTGGGGGTGGTTCAGGATCGAGTGTCCCGGTGCCTTCTGCACCACCCCCACCTCCAACTCCTCCCCACAAGGGGGAGGAGAGCACGTGTCGGCCAGCCAAAGGCCGTACCCCCCTGGTCCGAACCTTGCTGTGGGCGCTGCGGTCGCGCCGTTTGCCGACGCGCGGTGGCCGGTCTAATCCTCAACCACCGCTTCCGCGGGACGGCCTGCGCTCAACTTTCACGGTCTCGGAGATCCGCTTGTCCCGTTCAGCCCTGAAGACCCTCGCCCGCGGCGTGTCCGCGGTCGCGGTCGCGACGTTCGCGTTCGCCGCGCTGCCCGCGCAGGCCGCCAACGTCTTCCGCTTCGCCTTCCAGGGTGACCTGAAATCCCTCGATCCGTACTCCCTCAAGGAGAGCTTCACGGAAGGCATGCAGGAAGCGGCCTACGAGCCCCTCGTCACCCTCGACAAGAACCTGAAATTCGCCCCCGCCCTCGCGGAATCCTGGGAGACGCCCGAGCCGACCCGCTGGCGCTTCCACCTGCGCAAGAACGTCAAGTTCCACGACGGCTCGCCCTTCACCGCCGACGACGTGCTCTTCTCGGCCCAGCGCGTCCGCGCCCCGGGCTCGAACTTCACCACCAACGTCCCGGCCGATGCCGAGTTCGTGAAGGTCGACGACTACACGGTCGACATGAAGCTCTCGAAGCCGAACCCCATCGCCATCGCCCAGTTCCCGACCTGGGTGATCATGTCGAAGGCGTGGTCCGAGAAGAACGGCGTCGTGCAGCCGACGCCGCCCAGCGCCACCAGCCCGAGCTACGCCACGCTGCACGAGAACGGCACCGGCCCGTTCGTGATCGCCGAGCACCAGCCCGGCGTGAAGACCGTCTTCAAGAAGTTCGACGGCTACTGGGGCAAGGTCGAATCGAACCTCGACGAGGCGATCCTCACCACCATCGCCAACCCGGCGACCCGCGTCGCGGCGCTCCTCTCCGGCGAGGTCGACTGGATCGACCCCGTGCCGCTCCAGGACCAGCAGCGGGTCAATGCCAGCGGCACCGCCACCGTGATGGCCGGCCCCGAGCTGCGCACGATCTTCCTCGGCATGGACCAGGACCGGGACGAGCTGAAGGATTCGAGCGTCAAGGGCAAGAACCCGTTCAAGGACATCAAGGTGCGCGAGGCCTTCTACCTCGCCATCGACGAGGACACGATCGCCAAGCGCGTGATGCGCGGGCAGGCGGTGCCCTCCGCGCTGATGATCGCCCCGGCCCTCTACGACCGCGCCGCCGAGTTCAAGCGCCCGGCCACCGACCTCAAGAAGGCCAAGGAGCTGATGGCCCAGGCCGGCTACCCGGACGGGTTCTCGCTCACCATGGATTGCCCGAACGACCGCTACGTCAACGACGAGGCGATCTGCCAGGCGGTGGTCTCGATGCTGGCCCGCATCAACGTCAAGGTGAACCTGAACGCCCAGCCGAAGGCCAAGTACTTCGCCAAGGTGCTGGCGCCGGCCTACGACACCTCGTTCTACCTGCTCGGCTGGACCCCGTCCTCGCTCGACAGCCACAACATCCTGTACGAGATCGTCGGCTGCCGGAAGCCCGGCGACAAGTCGGGCCGCGGCGGCTGGAACCTCGCGGGCTACTGCGACCCGAAGATCGACGCGATCGCCGACAAGGTCGAATCCGAGACCGACAAGACCAAGCGCGACGCCCTGATCAAGGACGGCTTCGACGTCCTCAACGCCGACTGGGGCTACATCCCGCTGCACCAGCAGGCGCTGGCCTGGGGCGTGTCCAAGAAGGTCCACCTGACCCAGCGCGCCGACAACCTGCTGCTGCTCTACTGGGTGTCGAAGGACCCGTCGTAGGAGCCCGAGGCGTGCTCGCCTTCCTCCTGCGCCGGGTGATCCAGGCGGCCGCGGTCCTCGCGGTCGTCGGGCTCATCGCCTTCGCGATGTTCCGGTTCGCGGGCGACCCCGTGAACCAGATCGTCGGCCCCGACACCACCGTGGCCGAGCGGGCCCAGATCCGTAAGGATCTCGGCCTCGACGATCCGGTGCTGGTCCAGTTCGCCCGCTACGCCGGCAACGTGGTGCGCGGCCGGTTCGGCATCTCGTACCAGTTCCGGCAGCCCGTCTCGCAGCTGCTCGCCGAGCGCATGCCGGCGACGCTGGAGCTCGCTTTCTGCGCCACGATCTTCGCCCTGGTGGTGGGGATCCTGATGGGGGTCTACTGCGCGCTCTTCCGCGACTCCTGGCTCGCCGGGCTGTTCCAGGCGGTCTCGCTGATCGGGATCAGCCTGCCGACCTTCTTGATCGGCATCCTGCTGATCTACCTGTTCTCGGTGACGCTCGGCTGGCTGCCCTCCTACGGGCGCGGCGACACGGTGCGGCTCGGCTGGTGGACCACCGGCTTCCTGACCGCCTCCGGGCTGAAGGCGCTGATCCTGCCCTCGGTGACGCTCGGCCTGTTCCAGATGACGCTGATCATGCGGCTGGTGCGCGCCGAGATGCTGGAGGTGCTGCGCACCGACTACATCCGCTTCGCCCGGGCGCGCGGGCTCACCACCCGGGCCGTCCACCTGCGGCACGCGCTCAAGAACACGCTGGTGCCGGTGATCACCATCGCGGGCCTCCAGCTCGGCTCGGTCATCGCCTTCTCGATCATCACCGAGACGGTGTTCCAGTGGCCCGGCATGGGCCTGCTCTTCGTCCAGGCCGTGCAGAACGTCGATATCCCGATCATGTCCGCGTACCTGCTGCTCGTCGCGCTGATCTTCGTGACCATCAATCTCGTGGTCGACATCCTCTACACGGTGGTGGACCCGCGCCTGCGGCTGCCCGCCGGGCGAACGGCGTGAGGCAAGTCCCTATGAAGATCTGCCGATGAGCGGATACGACCTCGACGCCGGCGACGCCCCGCCGGTCCCGCTGCCGGAGGCGAAGCCCTCGCGGCTCGCGCGCTGGCGCGATTCCGACCTGCTGGCGAACTTCCTGCGCTCGAAAACCGCCGTGGTGGCGCTGATCGCCACGGTGCTGATGGTCGGCCTCGCCTTCGCGTCGCCGTGGATCGCGCCGCAGAACCCCTACGACCCGGCCCAGCTCGACCTGATCAACTCCAACCTGCCGCCGATCTGGCAGGCGGACGGTCAGGCGCCCTATTATCTCGGCACCGACGACCAGGGCCGGGACGTGCTCTCGGCGGTGCTGTACGGCCTGCGCCTGTCGCTGATCGTCGGCGTGCTCGGGGTGGTGACCTCCGGGATCCTCGGTATCGCGCTGGGCCTGATCGCCGGCTACGCGGGCGGATTCCTCGACACGCTGATCATGCGGGTCGCCGACGTGCAGCTCACCTTCCCGGCGATCCTGATCGCCCTGATGGTGGACGGCGTCGCCAAGGCGAGCTTCGGCAGCGCGCTGGATGTCGGGCCGCTGATCGGGCTGATCGTGGTCTCGATCGGCCTGTCCTTCTGGGTGCAGTACGCCCGCACCGTGCGCTCCTCCGTGATGGTCGAGAAGGGCAAGGACTACGTCCAGGCGGCGCGGCTGATCGGCCTGTCGCCCCCGGTGATCATGGTCCGCCACGTCCTGCCGAACGTCACCGGCCCGGTCTTCGTGATCGCGACGATCAACCTCGCGCTCGCCATCATCACCGAGGCGACCCTGTCGTTCCTCGGCACCGGCCTGCCCGAGACCATGCCGTCGCTCGGCACCCTGATCCGCACCGGCAACCGGTTCCTGTTCTCCGGCGAGTGGTGGATCGTCGCCTTCCCGGGTCTGGCGCTCGCCGGGCTGGTCATCGCCATCAACCTCCTGGGGGATTGGCTGCGCGACGCGCTCAATCCGAAGCTGCAATGACCGAGACCATCCTCTCCGTGCGCGACCTGACGGTCGCCTTCGACACCCGGCGCGGGCCGCTCACCGCCATCGACCGGGTCTCGTTCGACATCGGCCGCGGCGAGATCCTGGGCGTCGTCGGCGAGTCCGGAGCCGGCAAGTCGGTGACCGGTTCGGCGGTGATCGGGCTGATCGACCGGCCCGGCCGGATCGCCGGCGGCGAGATCTCCTTACGCGGCGAGCGCATCGACAACCTCTCCCCGGAGGCGATGCGGCGGGTGCGCGGCCGGCGCATCGGCATGATCTTCCAGGATCCGCTGACCTCGCTGGACCCGCTGTTCCGGGTCGGCGACCAGATCGTCGAGACCCTGCGCACCCACACCGACCTGTCGGCGAAGGCCGCCCGCACCCGCGCCATCGACCTTCTGGCCGAGGTCGGCATCCCGGCGCCGGAGCGGCGGATCGACGGCTACCCGCACGAATTCTCCGGCGGCATGCGCCAGCGGGTGGTGATCGCGCTCGCGCTCGCCGCCGAGCCGGAGCTGATCATCGCCGACGAGCCGACCACGGCGCTGGACGTCTCGGTCCAGGCCCAGATCATCACGCTGCTGAAGCGCCTGTGCCGCGAGCACGGCACCGCGGTGATGCTGGTGACCCACGACATGGGCGTGATCGCCGAGGCCGCCGACCGGGTGGCGGTGATGTATGCCGGGCGCGTCGCCGAGATCGGCCCGGTCGCCTCGGTGATCGCGAAGCCCCACCACCCCTACGCGGTCGGCCTGATGGGGGCGATCCCGACCCTGTCGCAGGAGGCCGACCGGCTCAGCCAGATTCCCGGCGCGATGCCGCGGCTCACCGCCATCCCGAAGGGCTGCGCCTTCAACCCGCGCTGCCCGAAGGTTTTTTCGAGATGCCGCGTCGAGCGGCCTGAGCCGATCCCGGTCGATGCGAGTCGGGTGGCCTGTCACCTGTACGCGTCGGATGCCGCCGCTTTCCCCTCCCCCTTGCGGGGAGGGGTCAGGGGTGGGGGTGGTGCAGACGGCACCGCATCGCTCCATCCTGAACCACCCCCACCCTCGATCCCTCCCCGCAAGGGGGAGGGAAGGATCGCGCGATGACGGCCTACGTCGAAGTCACCGACCTGCGCCGCCGGTTCGACGTCTCGAAGCCCTGGCTCAACCGGGTGATCGAGCGCGAGCCGCGCAAGTTCCTCACGGCGGTCGACCGGGTCGGCTTCGCCATCGAGAAGGGCGAGACCTTCGCGATCGTCGGCGAATCCGGCTCCGGCAAGTCGACGGTGGCGCGGATGGTGGTCGGCCTGCTGCCGCCCTCCGCCGGCGAGGTGACGATCACCGGCGTCTCGATGACCGACCCGCGCCAGGCCGCCGCCCGCAGGCGCCTGCGGTCGCGCATCCAGATGATCTTCCAGGACCCCTACGCGTCCATGAACCCGCGCTGGCGGGTGGGCAAGATCATCGCCGAGCCGATCCGGGCCTTCAACCTGATCCACGGCGAGGGAGCGATCCGCGCCCGGGTCAGCGAGCTGCTCGGACTGGTCGGGCTCCACGCGGACGACGCCCGAAAATACCCGCACGAATTCTCCGGCGGCCAGCGCCAGCGCGTGGCGATCGCCCGGGCGCTCGCGAGCCAGGCCGAGTTCCTGGTGGGTGACGAGCCGACCTCGGCGCTCGACGTCTCGGTGCAGGCGCAGATCCTCAACCTGATGCGCGACCTGCAGGACCGGCTCGGGCTCACCTACCTGTTCATCTCCCACAACCTCGCCGTGGTCCGCCACATGGCGACCCGGGTGGGCGTGATGTATCTCGGCCGCCTCGTCGAGGTCGCCGCCGCCAAGGACCTGTTCGCGACGCCGCGCCATCCCTACACGCGGATGCTCCTCGACGCGGTGCCCGACCTCGCCCATGTCGGCCGCGCCCGGGTGCCGGTCTCCGGCGAGATCCCGAACCCGATCGACCCGCCGCCGGGCTGCACCTTCCACCCGCGCTGCCCGCTCGCCAACGACCGCTGCCGCACCGAGGTGCCGGCGCTCCGCGACGGCGTCGCCTGCCACGCCGTTCAGGAAGGGCGGGCCTGAGGGGCGGTCTCGAGGGGCGGGCCCGGGCGGCCGTTGCGCTCGGCCCGGGCAGGCGCTATGGCCCGTCCCGATGGGGATGGAGTTCCCCGAAACCGCCCGTCAGGGCTGATGACTCCTACCGCGAAACCGGCGGTGGGAGTGCGTCTTGCAAGCACCCGCCGCCACGGCGGGTTTCTCATGCCCGCCCGACGAACTGGAGCGCGCATGTCCTTCACCACCTGCATTCTGGTCATGATCGGCGGTGCCCTCGGCACCCTGGCCCGCTACATCGTCTCGGTGCTGGCGCTGCCCATCAGCCGAGATCTGCCCTGGGGCACGATCCTCATCAACGTGACGGGCTCGTTCATCATCGGCCTGTTCGGCACGCTGACCCTGGCGCATGGCCGCTTCCCGGTCTCCGAGAACGTCCGCCTGTTCGTGATGATCGGGCTCTGCGGCGGCTACACGACCTTCTCGTCGTTCAGCCTCCAGACCCTCGACCTCATGCGGAACGGCGCGGTGGTCCGGGCCATGGTCAACGTGTCCGCCTCGGTGGTGCTCTGCGTCCTCGCGGTCGCGCTCGGCCACGTCGTGGCGGCCCACTGGAACGGCGGCGCCGTGCAGATCGCCCAGGTGAGCATCGAGGAGGACGGCTGACCGGGCGGCGGCCGCCCGCATCGGCGGGGCCCGGCCCTCACGCGTCGCGCCACTGCGCGAAGGTCGCGGCCTGCCCCACCGTCGCGCCGTCGCGGTCGAGTTGCCAGACCACGGCCTCGTCGATCCAGAAGCGCCGGCCGTCCTTGGCGATCCGCAGGCCGCGATAGCCGCGGCTGAAGCCGTCCCGGGTGACCGCGTCGAGGAGCCGCTGCCGCTCGGCCCGCTCGGGAGCCTCGGCCGAGAGCCGCGAGGGCAGGCCGACCAGCTCGTCCCACGCGTAGCCGAAGCAGGCCTGCGCGGTCCGGTTGACGTAGACGAAGCGCGGATCCGCGCCCCCGTCATGGGCGAGCACCGCGAACGGGGCCGCGGCGTAGAGCCAGTCCGCGTCGGCCCCCGCCGGCACCAGGGATTCGCCGAGGCGCCGCGCGTAGCTGCCGGTGAGCAGTGCGAAGAAGTCCGGGTCGCGCGAGAGGTCCGTCATGATCCGCTACAGGACTGGGTCGGCGTCGATGCGCATGCGCAGGATCGCGTAGGGCGGCTGCTGCAGGTCCCGGCCGCGGTTGAATTCCGGCCGCCGGTTGACCTGGGCCGCCGAGATATAGAGCCAACGGTCCGGGGTGATCCAGAACGTGTCGGCCCAGACCAGCCGGTCGTCGGCGGCCAGCACCTCGACGGTGCCGTCCGGCAGGCGCCGGCCGACCGCGTTGTGCTCCTGCAGGCTGAGATAGATCCGGTCCCGGGAATCGGTGGTCAGTCCCCCGGTCATGCCCTTCTCGCCGAGATCCTCGACCGCGGCGGCCACGGCCGCGTCCGCCACGTCCGGGTCGCGCAGGGCCGCGGTCTCGACCGCGTAGAGCCGCCGGCTCATCAGCGGGGCGTAGTAGAGGCGGCGGCCGTCGGGGCTGAGCGCGATGCCGTTGGCGCCGCCCTTCGGGCTCTTCTCGGGCGCGTCGCCCTTCCGCTCCATCACGGGGCGGCGCTCCACGAATTTGACCAAGCCCTCCTCGGACCGCGTGCTGGCGTGGTCCGCGAGGCGCCGCACCACCCGCCCGCTGTCGAGGTCGACCGCCAGGATCGCGCCCGCGCCGGACTGACCCTGGTCGGTGACGTAGGCCAGGGCCCGCCCGTCGCGCACGTCGACCCGCAGGTCGTTCAGGGAGGAATCCGGGCCGATGCCCGCGTCGAGGGGGATCGTCCGGCGGACGCTGTTCCGGCCGATATCGATCGCCAGGATCTTCGCGCCGCCCGGCACCGGCCGGCCCTTGCCCTCGGGCAGGCCGGCATCGAGCACCCAGAGGGTGTCGTCGCGGTCGAAGACGCCGTTGGGGACGTGGAACAGCGACGCCTGCGGCGCCCCCGGATCCGGGCGGTTGGTCGCCGCGTCCGGGTAGGGCTTCACCGACCCGTCGGGCAGCACCTCGCCGAGGGTGACCGGCTCCGCGCCGGTGAAGCGCGGCATCATCACGAAGATCCGGCCGCCACGGGCGATGGCGAGCCCCGTGGGGGTCGAGGGCGCGTCCGCCGCGATCGCGAGCTCCAGCGTCCCCACGGGCCGGCTCGTCGGGGGCGACGGCGTCGCGGCGCGCGCCGCGGGGGCGGCGAGGGCCAGGAGACCGGTTCCGAGCAGGCGGCGGCGGTCGAGGCGCATGGGAATCCTGTCGCGGAGCTTGTCGGGGCGAGGGTCTTGGCGCGCCGCTCAACCTGTGGGGATGCCGGCCCAACGCGCGGGCCCGGCGCACGATCCCGCGATGCGGCCTCGCGGCGGCCTCGCGGCGGCCTCGCGACACCGGGCCCGTGCCTGCGGCGGTCTGGAGCCGCCTCCGGCCGGTCCACAGGTGCCGGGGCGCGACGCTGGCTCCGGCCCACGGCGTCACGCTAAGCACGCACGGGACGGGCGTGCGATTCGGCGCCGCCCGGGCCAGCGATGTGGAGAGGTGGGACACGCATGGATCCCGAAGGATCCGGACCGGCGCCGGACACCGCGCCCCGGTCCGCCGCCGGGCCGCTCCGGGTCCTGGCCCTGGCGGTGCAGAAGGGCGGGACGGGCAAGACCACCCTGGCGGCCTCCCTGGCCGTCGCCGCCGCGGAGGCCGGCGAGCAGGTGACCGCGCTCGATCTCGACCCGCAGGGGTCGCTGGCCGGCTGGGGGGCCCTGCGCAGGACCGACGGCAAGAGCGACGGCAAGAGCGACGGCGACGCCGTCGCGGTCGACCGGGTCCAGCCCTGGGAGATGGGCCAGCTCTCGGAGATCCTCGGCATCCTCGCCGAGCAGGGCACGACGCTCGCCGTCCTCGACACCGCCGGCAGCGCGTCCGGCCTCGCGCCGGCCCTGAAGGACGCCGATTTCGTCCTGATGCCGGTCCGTCCCTCCCGGCTCGACATCGTGGCCGCCCGGCCGACGCTCCAGGCGCTGGTCGGCCTCGGCCTGCGGGAGCGGCTGGCCCTGGTGCTGAACCAGTGCCCGCCGCCGCCCTCGCCGCGCACCAGCGCCTACGCGGCGCAGCTGCGCGCCCTGGGCGTCCTGGCCGAGCCCGGGATCATCCACCGGGTCGACCACCAGGACGCCCTGGCGACCGGGCTCGGCGTCACGGAATTCGCCCCCGGCAGCCAGGCCGCCGAGGAGGTCCGGGCGCTCTGGGCCTGGGTCGACGGGAAGATGCGGGCGGCGCCCGCCCGCTGAGGACTCAGCCCTGGCCGAGGGCCGCGAGGATCCGCGCCCAGGAGCGCGTGCCCTTGTGGAAGCTCGTCAGGTCGTACTTCTCGTTCGGCGAGTGGATCCGGTCGTCGTCGAGCCCGAAGCCGATCAGCAGGGTGTCGCGCCCCAGGATCCGCTTGAAGTCGCCGACGATCGGGATCGAGCCGCCCGCGCCCACCGTCACCGCCGGCACGCCCCACTCGTCCTGCAGCGCCGCCTTGGCGGCCCCGAGCTGCGGCATGTCGAAGGGCAGGCTGATCGCCCGCGAGCCCTTGTAGGTGATGACCTCGACCTGGCAGTCCGCCGGCACCCGCGCGCGCACGAAGGCCTCGAAGCTCTCGGCGAGCCGCTTCGGGTCCTGGTCGTCCACGAGGCGGAACGAGACCTTGGCCGAGGCGGTGGAGGCGATCACCGTCTTGGTGCCCTCGCCGGTATAGCCGCCGATGATGCCGTTGGCGTCGCAGGACGGGCGCGACTGCACGAGCTCGATCGGCATCCGCCCGCGCTCGCCCGCGGGCTCCTTGAGGCCGATCGGCCCGAGCAGCGTCTCGGGCGTCAGGCCGAGGCCGCGCCACTGCTCCAGCACCTCCGGCGGGCGCTCGTGCACACCCTCGTAGAAGCCCGGGATCGTCACGCGCCCGTCCGCGTCGTGCAGGTCGGCGATGATCTTCGACAGAACGTGGATCGGGTTGCGCGCCGCGCCGCCGAAGAAGCCGGAATGCAGGTCGCGGTCGGCGCAGGTGACCTTCACCTCGAAATAGGCGAGCCCGCGCAGCGACGAGGTGATGGCCGGGGTCTTCCGGTCCCACATGCCGGTGTCGCAGACCAGCACCACGTCGCAGCCGAGTCTCTCGCGATTGGCCGCGACCCACTCGGGCAGCCCCTGCGAGCCGCTCTCCTCGGCGCCCTCGATCAGGATGGTGACGCCGCAGGGCAATTCGCCGTGCATGGCGATATAGGCCCGGCAGGCCTCCACGAAGGTCATCACCTGGCCCTTGTCGTCGGAGGCGCCGCGCCCGACGATCACCTTGCCGCCCTGCCCGTCCTCGGCGATGCGCGGCTCGAAGGGCGGCGTCGTCCAGAGATCGAGCGGGTCGACCGGCTGCACGTCGTAGTGGCCGTAGAACAGGACGTGGGGCGCCCCGGGCTTCGGCCTGTGCGCCAGCACGACCGGGTGGAGCGAGGTCTCCTCGACGGAGGTCGCGAAGCCCAGCGCGGTCAGGTCCTGGGCGAGCCAGGCGGCGGCCTCCCGGCACTGGCCGGCATAGGCGGGATCGGTGGAGATCGACGGGATCCGCAGGAAGGCGAACAGCCGCTCCAGGGCGTTCTCCAGGTCCGTGTCGATGTCGTTGAGGATCGCGTCGAGCGCGGCCATCGGGGGCTCCGGGGTGCGGCGTGGACTCTGCGGGAACTCTGCGGGAACGAGGGTTAGCCGAGGCGGGGCCGCGGCGGCAACGTCGGACGGTGCGGCGGGCGGAATTCGGGCCGCACGCGCGGCGCCCTCGCTCACGGGTTGCGAGCGCGCGCGCCGGAACAGGCGCAGATTGGAATGGTTATCGACCGAAAGCTCAGGCCGACGCCCGCCCGTCTCCGGTTGCCGCTTCGGCCGATCCGTTCCCGCCCGGCTCCGGCCGGCCCAGCCCCTGGACGACATCATGCGCCTCGAGACCCAGCCGCCGGTGTCGGCGGACACGCCGATCGGCATCACGCTGACGATCAACGGGCAGCGGCGCGAACTCCGGGTCGCGCCGTGGACCACCCTCCTCGACCTGCTGCGCGAGCGGCTCGACCTCACCGGCACCAAGAAGGGCTGCGACCACGGCCAGTGCGGCGCCTGCACGGTGCTGGTGAACGGCACCCGGGTGAATTCCTGCCTGACGCTGGCGGTGATGAAGGACGGCGCCGAGATCACGACCGTCGAGGGTCTCGCGGCCCTCGGCGACCGGGCGGGCAGCAACGCGCTCCACCCGATCCAGGAGGCGTTCATCGAGCACGACGCCTTCCAGTGCGGCTACTGCACGCCGGGCCAGCTCTGCTCGTCGGTCGGCCTGATGAACGAGGGCCACGCCCACACCCGCGACGAGATCCGCGAGGCGATGAGCGGCAATATCTGCCGCTGCGGCGCCTACACCAACATCGTCGACGCCATCGAGGACGTCATGCAGGGAGGCGCCCGATGAACCGCTTCGACTACGTCCGCGCCGGCACGGTGGCGGAGGCGGTGCAGGCCTTCGGGGCCGGGGCGCGCTTCATCGCCGGCGGCACCAACCTGATCGACCTGATGAAGTACGAGGTCGAGAAGCCGGGCCGGCTGATCGACATCACCCGCCTGCCCCTCGACCGGATCGAGGACAACGGGGACGGTCTCCGGATCGGGGCGCTCGTGACCAACGCCAGGGTCGCGTACGACGATCGGGTCGCGGCCCGGTACCCGCTCCTGCGCAACGCCATCCTGGCCGGCGCCTCGGCGCAGCTGCGCAACGCCGCCTCCACGGGCGGCAACCTGCTCCAGCGGACCCGGTGCTACTATTTCTACGACGTGGCCACGCCCTGCAACAAGCGCGCGCCCGGCTCCGGCTGCCCGGCGATCGGCGGGATGAACCGCATCCACGCGATCTTCGGGACGAGCGAGCACTGCATCGCCACCCACCCCTCCGACATGTGCATCGCGCTGGCCGCCCTGGAGGCCACCGTGCGGGTGAGCGGGCCGCAGGGCGACCGGTCGATCCCGTTCTCCGAGTTCCACCGCCTGCCGGGGGATTCCCCCGAGCGGGACACGAACCTCGCCCCCGGCGAGATCATCGTGTCGGTGGACCTGCCGGAGAGCCGCTTCCCGCAGCACTACACCTACCTGAAGCTGCGCGACCGCCTGTCCTACGCCTTCGCGCTGGTCTCGGTGGCGGCGGCCCTGGAGCTCGACGGCGACCGGGTGAAGACCGCGCGCCTGGCGCTCGGCGGCGTCGCCCACAAGCCCTGGCGCAACCGCGAGGCCGAGGCCCTGCTGGAGGGCAGGCCGGCGACCCGCGAGAGCTTCCAGGCGGCGGCCGACCTGATCGTCGCGGAGGCCAAGCCGCAATCGGAGAACGGCTTCAAGATCGATCTCGCCCGGCGCGCCATCGTGCGCGGCCTCGAGCAGGCCGCCGCCGGCACGCCCCAGTCGCTCAGCGACAAGCGCATCCAGTAGGGCCCGGCCATGACCCAGACCTCAAGCCCCCAGACTTCAAGCCCCCAGACCTTCAGCTCCACCGGCCGCGACACCTTCGTCGGCAGCCCGCGCAGCCGCATCGACGGGCCCGCCAAGGTCACCGGCCTTGCCAAGTACGCGGGCGAGTTCGCCGCGCCCGACCTCGCCTACGGCACCGTGGTGTCGAGCTCGATCGCCAAGGGCCGGATCACCGGCATCGACTCCGCCGAGGCCGAGGCGGTGCCGGGCGTCCTCAAGGTGCTCACCCACGAGAACCGGCCGCGGACCGCGTGGCGGGACAAGAACTTCCAGGATCAGGTGGCGCCCCCAGGCTCGCCGTTCCGCGCGCTCTACGACGACCTGATCGTGTTCAGCGGCCAGCCGGTCGCGCTGGTCGTGGCAGAGGATTTCGAGACCGCGCGCTACGCGGCCTCGCTCGTCCGCGTCAGCTACGCGATGGCGGAGCCCGGGACAGACCTGGAGGCCCTGCGCGGCACCGCCTACGACCCGCCCTACAAGCGCCAGGGCATCAAGCCGCCGCCGGAGCCCTGGGGCGACGCCGACACGGCGTTCGGCAGCGCGCCGGTCCGCGTCCAGGGCGCCTACAGCCTCGCCGACGAGCACCACAACCCGATGGAGCCGCACGCCTCCACGGTGGTGGTCGAGCAGGACGGCACCTACACGGTCTACGACAAGATCCAGGGCGTCTCGAACAGCCACCAGTATCTCACCAACGTCTTCGGCCTGAAGCCCGATCAGGTGCGGGTGCTCAATCCCTATCTCGGCGGCGGCTTCGGCTCGGGCCTGCGCCCGCAGTACCAGCTGTTCCTGGCGATGCTGGCCGCCCAGGAGCTGAAGCGCTCCGTGCGCGTGACCCTGACCCGCGACCAGCTGTGGAGCTTCACCTACCGGTCCGAGGCGCTGCAGACGATCGCGCTCGGCGCCGAGGCGGACGGGAGGCTGACCGCCCTGCGCCACGACGCGGTCCAGGGCACCTCGCAGTACGAGGATTACCAAGAGGTCGTGGTCAACTGGTCGGGCGTCCTCTACCGGTGCGACAACGTCGCCCTCGGCTACCGGCTGGTGAAGCTCGACACGCCGACGCCCGGCGACATGCGCGCCCCCGGCGCGGTGACCGGCGTCTTCGCGATCGAGACCGCGATGGACGAGCTCGCCTACGCGACCGGGCTCGACCCGATCGACCTGCGGCTGAGGAACTACGCCGAGTCCGACGCCACCGCCGAGGGCAAGCCCTTCGGCTCGAAGGAGCTGAGGAGCTGCTTCCGGCAGGGCGCCGAGCGGTTCGGCTGGGCGCGGCGCAGCCCTGAGCCCCGCTCCATGCGCGAGGGGCGGGAGCTGGTCGGCTGGGGGGTCGCCACCGGCATCTGGGAATCGATGATGATGCAGTCGAGCGCCATCGCGACCCTGACGCCGGATGGCCGCCTGACGGTCGGCAACTCCACCGGCGACATCGGCACCGGCACCTACACGATCCTGACGCAGATCGCGGCCGATACGCTGGGCCTGCCGATGGACGCGGTCACCACCAAGCTCGGCGACACCCGCCTGCCGGAGGCCCCGGTCGCCGGCGGCTCGTGGACGGCCGCCTCCTCCGGCACCGCCGTGATGAAGGCCTGCCGCAACGTCGGCGCGCAGGTGTTCAAGCTCGCCCGCGCCATGGAGAACTCGCCGCTGGCCAACGTCGACTTCGACCGCGCCGTGTTCGCGGACGGCCGCATCGCGGTCGCGGGCGATCCGGGCCGCAGCGTGTCGCTCGTCGAGGTGCTGCAGGCGGCGGGCGTCGACAAGGTCGAGGCCGTCGAGGAGGCCGGGCCCGACAAGGACTTCAATCAGAAATACGAGGCCTACACCCATTCGGCGGTCTTCGCCGAGGTGAAGGTCGACGAGGAGCTGGGACAGGTCCGGGTCACCCGCATCGTCTCGGCGATCGCGGCCGGCAAGGTGCTGAACCCGAAGACGGCGCGCAGCCAGATCCTCGGCGGCGTGGTGATGGGGATCGGCTCGGCGCTCGAGGAAGAGTCGATGCTCGACCACCGCATCGGCCGGTTCATGAACCACAACCTCGGCGAGTACCACGTGCCGGTCCACGCCGACATCTACGACATCGACGTGATCTTCGTGGAGGAGGAGGACAAGGCCAACCCGCTGGGCGTGAAGGGGCTCGGCGAGATCGGCATCGTCGGCACCGCGGCGGCGATCGCCAACGCGGTCTTCCACGCCACCGGCAGGCGGGTGCGCGACCTGCCGATCACCGTCGACAAGCTCCTGTGAACCCGAGACCCTCGGGCCGCCGCGCCGGGCGCGCGGCGGCTCTTGCGTGTGATGCCGGGTCCGCGCGGGTCACGCCGGACCGCGCCGTCATCGCGAGCGCAGCGAAGCGACCCGGGGCGGCGCGACATCGTTGAGCGTGGCGCTGTCCGGGTTGCTTCGCTGGGCACGCGAGGACGAGGATGCGTCCAAGGCCCGCGAATAGGGACGGCGTAGGAATGACCGTGAGCCCCCTGCTGGAATCCTGGCGCTTCTGGGCGCTCGCCGCCGCCGGCTTCGCGGCGCTGACCGCGATCCTCGCCAAGATCGGGGTCGCGGGCGTGCCGTCGGACGTCGCGACCTTCGTGCGCACCGCGGTGATCCTGATCTTCGCGGGCGCGATCGTGGTGGCCTCCGGCCAAGCCGGCGGCCTCGCGCAGGTCTCCGGCCGGAGCCTCGTCTTCCTCATCCTGTCGGGGCTCGCCACCGGGGCGTCGTGGCTCTGCTACTTCCGCGCCCTGTCGCTGGGGGACGCCGCCCGCGTCGCGCCGCTCGACAAGCTCAGCGTCGTGCTGGTGGCGATCCTCGGCGCCACCCTGCTCGGCGAGACCCTCAGCCTCGCCGCCTGGGCCGGCGTCGCCCTGATCGCCGCGGGCGCGGCCCTGGTCGCCTCCGGACTGTGAGGTCATGTGAGGTCATGCGCGCTGGCGCACCGATCCCTTAACGCGATGCGCGCATCCTGCGGTTGCCTCGCGAAAGGGGACCGTCATGGAATGGGTTTATCGCGGCTTCGAGACCTCGATGCTCGGTCTCGCTCTCTGTCTCGGACTCGGCGCCTGCCTGATGCTCGGCACCGAGCACCGGCCGGCCGGGACGCTCGCCGTCACCCTGCCGATGCTCACCGTGACCGCCCCCGCGCCCTGAGGCGCGGGGGCGGTCCGGCGCGGCGTCAGGCGGCGCCCCGCACCGCGCGGAACATGAAGCCGCGCGCCTCGGCGTCCATCTCCGCCTTGAAGGCGTGGCGGCCCTTCAGCGCCTCGGCGGCCTGGGCGGCCGGCCGCGCGCTGAGCGCGTCGAGGTGGCGCTTGACGTTGGGCAGCTCCCCGAAGGCGCCCTCGCCGAGGACGAAGGGCACCATCCGGGCCCAGCCCCAGACCGCCATGTCGACGATCGTGTAGGTGTCGCCCAGCACGTAGGTGCGGTCGGCGAGGCGCTGGTCGAGGATGCCCCAGTGCCGGCGCGCCTCGAAGGCGTAGCGCTCGGTGGCGTAGGCGCCCCCGTCCTGCGCGAAGTGGCGGAAATGCACGCACTGGCCGGAGAACGGCCCGATACCGGTGGCCACGAACATGAGCCAGGACAGCATCTCGCCGCGGACCGGCTCGCCCTCCGGCAGGAACCGGCCGGTCTTGCCCGCCAGGTACATCAGGATCGCGTTCGAATCGAACACGGTCACGTCGCCGTCGACGATCGCCGGCACCTTCCCGTTCGGATTGACGGCCGTGTAGGCGGGATCGAACTGCTCGCCCCTGCGGGTATCGACCGGCACCGGCTCGTAGGGCAGCCCCATCTCCTCGAGGCAGAGGGCGACCTTCATGGGGTTGGGGCTGAGATTGTAGAAGAATCGAATCACGGCGCTCTCCCTGAACGACGCGGGCAGGATGTCCGCGCCCGGCGCCGGCACAAGGCGCGGCCGCGCAGGGCGGCTATTCCACGACGATCTTGTAGCCGCGGCCCGGCACCAGCGCGGCGCCCCGCTCCAGCCCGTTGAGGACGAGGAACCGGTCGAGTGCCCGGTCGGGCACCGCCATGCGGCGGGCGAGGTCCTCGGCGCTGGTCGAGGCGGCCTGGACCACCTGAAGCCGCAGGGGGCGCAGGACCGCCTCGTCGGGCGACACGGCGACGAGGGTCGCGGTCCATCGGCGGAACGCCGGGTCGGGGTCGGTGGCGCCCTTGGCGGCCATGATCATCCGGTAGGTCGAGTCGCCGATCCGGATGGCCGCGAGGCGGAAGGTCCACTCCTTCCCCCGCGACAGCGCGAAGGCCGCCGGGTGGCCGGCGACGTCCCGGGTCTCGAAGCCGGCCGGGTCGAAGGCGTCGTTCCAGCTCGCCCTCAGCACCGCCTCGAGGGGCTGGCCGTCCTTGGCCTCGATCTGGTCGAACAGCAGGCGCCGGCCGCCATCCTGGGTGGTCCCGAGCACCGCCGAGCGGGTGTTCTCCAGGGTGAAGCCCTCCGGCACCTCGAACGCGATGCCGAGGCCGGGATGGATGAAGCGGTGCCCGCGCACGGCGCCGTCGCGCGGGTTGTCGCCGTAGGCGAGCCCGTCCACCGCCGCGAGGTAGGCGGCGCGGTCGTCGGTGCCGATGCCCGGCGCGCCGATGCGGCGGGCCGCCCGGGTGACCTGGGTGATGCGCTCGGCCGTGCCCGGATGGGTCGCCAGCATGTCGGGCGCGGCGGCGCTGCCGGCCTTCAGCCCCGTCGAGCGGTTGAGCGCGGCGAGGAAGCGCCCGGCCGCGAACGGGTCGTAGCCGGCCTTGGCGAGGGTGCGCACGCCGGTCGCGTCCGCCTCCAGCTCCTGCTCGCGGGAGAACCGGGCGAGGGCGAAGCGCGACTGGCTCTGCAGCTGCGCGCCGGTATCGGGGTCGTTCAGCACGTCGGCCACGACGCGGCTGACGAGCGCCGAGCGCAGCTCGAGCTCGCTGCGGGCCGTGGCGTGGTTGAGCGTCACGTGGGCCATCTCGTGCGCCAGAACGGCGGCCACCTCGGAGGTGTCGCTCGCCAGGGCCACGAGGCCGCGGGTGACGTAGAGCCGCCCGTTCGGCAGCGCGAAGGCGTTGACCACCGGCGAGTCGAGCAGCGTCACCGTGTAGGCCTGGTCGGGCCGGTCGCTCGCCTTCACGAGGCGGTCGGTCACCTCCGTCAGCATCCGCGTCACGTTGGGGGCCCGGGCCTCGCCCCCGAAGGAGGCCACGAGCTTGAGGTGGTCGGCATCCGCGGCGCGCTCGCGGCCGGTGGTGCGCGGCGCCTCCGCGGGCACCCGCACCACGGCCGGCCGCACGGTGGCCTCGGTCTGATCGGCCACGCAGGCGCCGAGCAGCAGCGCCAGACCGGCCAGCGCCGCCCCTCCGAGCGGGCGCCGGCCCGCCGCGCGGGTCCGCCCCGCGATGATGTGCCCCGTGATCCCGCCCATCGCGATCAGCGCCGCAATCCCCGTTCCCCCTCCGGATCGGCCTCCGGCCGGTCCGCCTCCTCGAGCGTCTCGAGCCCGTCGAGGGCGACCTCCAGGGTCGGGCCGCGCCGGACCTCCAGGAGGCCGCGCACCCGCACGCGCCGGCCTTCGAGCGAGGCCGCACTCAAACCACGGGCGCGCATCATTCGCCAAGTGCGTTTCGATACCGTCACCGTGAGGCCGTCCGTGCCGCGGGCCGCGAAATCCAGATAGGTGCGCGCGCCGCGCTCGCCGACATGGCGGATCCGGCCCTCCGCGACGACGAAGTGCCCGACCCGCGCCCGGAGCGCCGGACCGTCCCCCGCCGCCGGGGGCGCGGCGCCCCAGAGCCCGCGCCCGCGCGCGCGGGCCGCCGCCTCCACGAGGCGCAGGCCGGGCCGGCAGAGCGAATCGGCCTCGTCCGCGTCCGCGTACGCGAGGCCGGCCCCGATGAGGCCGCCCGCCAGGTCCGCGCTGGACTCCGCGTCGGCCTCCGCAACCTGGAGATCGGCCCGCACGCGATCCCACCGGTCGGGCTGTCCCCGGGGAACCACCGTGACCCGGGCGCCCCGCCGGGCCTCGAGCCAGGCCAGCGCGGCGGAGGCGGCCTCCGGCGCGTCCGGCCAGCGCAGCGAGTCCAGCACGGCGCGCAGGCCCGACGCCAGGCGGATCTCCCCGCGGGGGCCGATCCCCGCCACGACCTCGTCGCGGGCCGGCCCGGCCGCGCAGTCGGCGCGGGCGGCGCGCGGCGCGGCCCAGGCCGGACAGGTCGGCGGCGCGGAGAGCGCCGCCAGCGAGGCTGCCAGAATGACCGCCGTGCCCCCCCGCATCGATTCCCCCGCGATCGCGCGGTCCCGACACCGCGGCGCGCCGCCGGGCGCGGTTGGCCTCGGCCGGCGAGAATGCTATGGAGCGCGCGGTCGTCTCCGTAGCTCAGCTGGACAGAGCACAGGTTTCCTAGAAGGTTCAATTGGGCGTCGCGCCGGGAAACCGCGCGGCGGATCCGCTCAAAGTCGGGGAAAGCTTCCGGCATCGACGCACCGCCGTCCGATGCTCTGCCGATCCCGAGCCAAGCCCGCGCGGCGCCCCGGCGTTGAACGGGAAGGTGTAGAGACTAGACGGGCGGCACCTAACGGTTGGATACAGTCCGGCCCACGGTGAAGGGATAGTCCAGGCCACGAACGCGGACCTCCGGGACGCGGCGGCGAAAGCCGAAGTGGTATGAAACCTGGGGTCGCAGGTTCGAGCCCTGCCGGGGACACCAAGTTGTCTCAACACGCAGATCTCGCGGACGCAGAGCCGTGAGCAAATCGTCCACCACGTCGTCCGCCTGCCGGTGACAAGTACCGAGGGCCGCGCTAAGCTTTACCGCCAGGATTCATGGCAGGGGGTGGACGAGCACTTCATGGCGGGCCAGAAGACCGATCAGCGCGACGTCTATGTCGGGCAACGCATCGCCGAGCAACGCCGGAAGGCGTCGCTCACACAGCGCCGCGTCGCGCAGAGCTTCGGTATGTCTGCAGCTCAGCTCCAGAAATACGAGAAGGGGACCAACCGGATCAGCGCCGTCCATCTCGACATCTTCTCGCGGATGACCGGCGTGCCGATGGATTACTTCTTCAAGGGCATGCCCCGGAACGATGACTTCATTGCGCCCGGCTTCAGCGAGCGCGAGCAGTCGACCCTGTCGGAAGCCGGGCTGAAGGGGTTGGCGGAAGTCGTGGGCCGCCACATCACCGAGAACTTCTCCGAGGAGGCGCGCCGCGACGTGGCCGACGCCATCCGGGCCCTCGAGAGCAAGCTCGGCGGCTGAGCCCGGGGCCGGTCCCCGGGGACAGGTCGATCGTTTTTCCGGTCGGTTCGTCCGTTATAGCGGATCCGTTCGTTCCTCCATCTTGACCGGTTCCCGGTCGGGTGCGAGAACCCCGGCCCCATGAAGGGTCAAACGCCGCGATCGCGACGGCGTACCTCTGCAGCCGAGGCCGTCCGATGCCGCGTTCCAACTACCTGTTCACCAGCGAGTCCGTGTCCGAGGGGCACCCCGACAAGGTCTGCGACAGGATCTCGGACACCGTGGTCGACGCCTACCTCGCGGCGATGCCGGAGGCGCGGCTCGGCGTCGAGACGCTCGCCACGACCAACCGCATCGTCATCGCCGGCGAGGTGCGCGGGCCCGACTCGGTGACGTTCAAGGACCTCGAGGCCCTGACCCGCGAGGCCGTGAAGGACATCGGCTACGAGCAGTCGGGCTTCCACTGGAAGAACAACGACGTCGCGATCCACCTGCACGCCCAGTCGGCCGACATCGCCCAGGGCGTGGACGCGGCCGGCAACAAGGACGAGGGCGCGGGCGACCAGGGCATCATGTTCGGCTACGCCGCCGACGAGACGCCCGAGCTGATGCCGGCGCCGATCTTCTACGCG
Organism: Methylobacterium sp. C33D; assembly: GCF_053345825.1. Classification (NCBI taxonomy): domain Bacteria; kingdom Pseudomonadati; phylum Pseudomonadota; class Alphaproteobacteria; order Hyphomicrobiales; family Methylobacteriaceae; genus Methylobacterium; species Methylobacterium sp. C33D. The sequence continues at coordinate 143,233 of NZ_JBKFAV010000010.1, read as the reverse complement.
CACAAGATCCTCAAGGACCTCGCCGACGCCCGCAAGGCGAAGCAGGGCGACGCCGCCAAGCTCGGCCCCGACGCCAAGAGCCAGGTCACGGTCCGCTACGAGAACGGCCGCCCGGTCGAGGTCACCCAGATCGTGCTGTCGACCCAGCACCTCGACGAGTCCCTCGACTCCGCCGACGTGCGCGCCATCGTCGAGCCCTACATCCTGAAGGCGCTGCCGCAGGGCTGGGTCAACGAGGGCACGGTCTGGCACGTGAACCCGACCGGCAAGTTCGTGATCGGCGGCCCGGACGGCGATGCCGGCCTCACCGGCCGCAAGATCATCGTCGACACCTACGGCGGGGCGGCCCCGCACGGCGGCGGCGCGTTCTCCGGCAAGGACCCGACGAAGGTCGACCGCTCGGCGGCCTACGCGGCGCGCTACCTCGCCAAGAACGTGGTGGCCGCGGGCCTCGCCAGCCGCGCCACGATCCAGCTCGCCTACGCGATCGGCGTCTCGAAGCCGCTCTCGATCTACGTGGACCTGCACGGCACCGGCACGGTCGACGAGGCCAAGCTCGAGGCCGTTCTGATGGACGCCATGGACCTGTCGCCCCGCGGCATCCGCACGGCGCTCAGCCTGAACAAGCCGATCTACGCGCGCACCTCGGCCTACGGCCATTTCGGCCGCGCCCCCGAGGCCGACGGCGGCTTCTCGTGGGAGCGCACCGACCTCGCCGGCAAGCTGAAATCGGCGCTGGCCTGAGGGCGGTCGCCGCTCGGCCCCGGGACGGCGCGCGGGCGCGGTGTCCCGGCCGGCATCCCGCCGACGCTCCCCGTGTCCGGTCGGGACCCGGGCCGTGGCCGCGATCGGGCCGCGTCTCATCTCCGAGGTAGACTGAGCCGGTGGACACCGACACCCCTGGACGCTCCGATCACCCGGCCGAGGAGCCGGAGCGCGCCTTCTTCGGGCGGCGCAAGGGCAAGCGCCTGCGCGGCCAGCAGGAGCGCCGGCTCGCCGAGCTGCTGCCGGCCCTGCGTGTCGACCTGCCGCCGGGCGACGCGATCCTCGATCCGCGCAAGCTGTTCCCGGCCATGCCGGCGCCGCCCGAGGCGCTCTGGCTGGAGATCGGCTTCGGCGGAGGCGAGCACCTCGCCGCCCAGGCGGCCGCGCATCCGGCCGTCGGCATCATCGGCGCCGAGCCCTTCGTCAACGGCGTGGTCAAGCTGCTGGCGGCGATCGAGGCGCGGGCGCTGCGCAACGTCCGCATCCGCGACGAGGACGTGACCGCCCTGCTGGCGCGCCTGCCGGATGCCTGCCTCGACCGGGTCTACCTGCTCTATCCCGATCCCTGGCCCAAGCGGCGGCAGCGCAAGCGCCGGTTCGTCTCCGACGCGTCCCTCGCCGAGATCGGCCGGGTCCTGAGGGACGGCGGCCTGTTCCGCTTCGCCAGCGACATCGACGACTATGCCGGCTGGACGCTGGTGCGGGCCGCGCGCTGCCCGGTCCTCGCCTGGACGGCGCGGGACGCGCGGGACTGGACGCGGCCGTTCCCGGGCTGGCCCGGCACGCGCTACGAGGCCAAGGCGCTGGAGGCGGGCCGCCGGCCCACCTACCTGGAATTCGTCCGCCGCCCCCGCTGAGGACCCTCGCGGGCGGATCGCGCGGGTGCCCGATCGCCGCAGCCGGTCGCCGCAGGCGGAGCGGGACGCCTTGCCACAGTCACGCTCGGGCGCCATCCTCAGGGCCCGCCGCGGTCCCGGATCGCGGCGGGAGGGGGCCATCTCCGGCGGGAGCGTGCCACGGCGCGTTCGAGGATTCTTCCGAGTGAATGAGAGGGTGGGCCAGGACCCGGCGGCGGAGGACCCGTCTCGCGCCGGCTTCGACGAGGCCGCGGTCGGCCTCGCCGTGCTGTCGGCGGACGGGGCGGGGATCGTCGCCGCCAACCGGGCCCTGCACGATCTCGTCGGCTGGCCGCCCGGCACCCTGCCCGGGCGCGCGGCCGCCGAACTCCTGAACGAGGGGCCGGAGGGTCTCCGGGACGGCCTCCAGGTCTGGCGCCGGGCGGACGGCGCGCCCCTCGACGTGCGGGTCCGGCGCGCGGGCCGGACCCTGGTGGTCGAGACGGTCGACGTGGACGCGGCGGCCCATTCCGAGGCGAACCGCGAGGCCCTGGCGGCCGCCGGGCTCGGGGAATGGCGCTGGGACCGCGCGACCGGCCTGCTCACCCTGTCGCGCCGCGCCGCCCGCATCCTCGGGCGGCCGCCGGGCCGCTCCGTCTCGTGGGAGGAGCTGAAGACCGGCCTGTCGCCGGCTGAACTCGCGCGCCTGAGCGCGCTGATCGCCGAGGCGCACGGGACCGACGAGCCCTACCAGTTCGACACGGCCACGACGGTGGCCGGGCGGACCGTGATCCTGCGCGTGCGGGGGCAGGCCGTGCCGGGCCCCGACGGCGCCCCGGCCGGCATGGTCGGCGTCCTCCAGGACATCACCACGCGGGTCGAGGCCCGGGACGAGATCCTGTCCCGCGACCAGCGCCTGCGGGTCGCCACCACGGTCGCCCGGCTCGGCATCTTCGAGTGGCACATGCTCGAGGACCAGGCGATCTGGGAGAACGAGCACATGTACGAGATCTTCGGGCACGCGCCCGAGGACGGGACGATCGGCAAGACCGAGTTCCTCAACGACATCCTGCACCCGGACGACCGCCCCGCGGTCCGGCGGGCGATCTCCAAGGCGCTGCGGGAGGACGGGGACCTGCACATCAGCGGCCGGATCCGGCGCAAGTCCGACGGCGTCTGGCGCACGATCGACATGGCCGGCCGGTTCGAGCGCGACGCGCCAGGCCGCCTGCCGCGCCGCCTGATCGGCGTCGTCGCGGACGTGACCGACCGCCGGGTCGCGGAGGAGCGCCAGAGCCTGCTGATCCGCGAGCTGCACCACCGGGTGAAGAACACGCTGGCCACCGTCCAGGCCATCGTCGGCTCCACCGCGCGGACGGCGTCGAGCATCGAGAGCTTCTACGAGGCGTTCGTCGGGCGGATCAAATCCCTGGCGCACACGCACTCGGTGCTCACCGAGGACACGTGGCAGACGGCGTCGCTCGCCAACCTCCTGCGCAACGAGCTGAAGCCCTACGCGGAGGTGGCGCCGGACGGCGCCGCCGAGGGCCGCATCAGCCTCGACGGGCCGGCGATCGACCTGCCCTCCGAGATCGCGGTGCCGATCGGCATGGCGATCCACGAGCTCACCACCAACGCGGCGAAGTACGGGGCCCTGTCGAACCGCACCGGCCGGGTGGCGGTGGAATGGTCCCTGGAGCCCGGCGGCCCGGCCGGGATCCTGCGGTTCTCCTGGCGCGAGACCGGCGGGCCGCCGGTCGCGCCGCCGAGCCGCCAGGGCTTCGGCTCGCGCCTGCTGCAGCGCGTCCTGATCACCCAGGTCCAGGCCGAGGTGGCGACCGACTACGCCCCCGGGGGCTTCTCCCTGACCATGCGGGCCCCGATCCCGCCGCGCAACGACAGCCTCAACCCGCTGGTCTGATGCCGGGGCCGCCCGGCCGGAGGATCAGGCCGCGCCGCGGGTCCCGGACTCGCCGCCGCCGTCCACGAAGGCCTTCAGCTCGTCGAGGGACGCGAAGGTGAAGCGGCCCTGCGGCGTCTCCGCCTCGATCGAGCCGTCCTCGAACATCACGTAGGTGTTGCCGCCGGAGGCGTAGCGCCCCACCACGGTGCGCGGGGCGGCCTGCGGGGCCGGCTCGGGTTCGGGGGGCGTGTCGAGGCTCGGGCGCAGGGCCGGCGCCTCCTCCGCGGCCGCCGTCCCGGGCTCGTCCCGCGGGGGCGGCTCGGGGGCGGCGAACAGGTCGTCCTCGGGCGCGATCGCGCGCTCGGTCGGCGCGTCCGTCGCGGTCCGGCGGTCCGCCTCCGGGACGCGGACGGGCGGGACCACGGGCGGCGGCTCCGCCGGAACCGGCTTCGGGACCTCGACTGCGGCGGGCTCCGGGAAGGGGGCGCGGGCCTCGTCGGCCCGGAGCTCCAGGTTCGGCTCGATCCGGGGCCGCTCGGGGTCGAAGGCCGGCTCGACCACCGACGGCACGATGAAGGCGGGCGCCGCCGGGAGGACCGGCGGCAGACGGGTCCGGGCCTCGTCGACGGGGGACAGGGCCGGTTCCGGCGCCGCGGCGGCGGGGACCGGCCGCTCGCCGGCCACGGGCGCGCGGCCGAACGCCCGCTCCACCCGCCGGAAGCCGAGCGCCACGACGCCGAGGCCGAGGAGCACCGCGCCCGACGAGGCCGCGACCGACCCCGCGATCACCATCGCGAGTCCGCTCTCCAGACGCACGTACGGGAAGCCCTGGATCACGGCGGCGCAGCCCCCGATGATCATGGCGGCGGCGAGCGCGAACAGCGCAGCGATCATGTTACTCTCTGACACGGGCCGGCTGACGGCCGGCGCTCAAGGCGTGCCGCACAGTAAGGCCTAGCCGTCATATTGCAAAACTCGGGACCGAGATGTTCGGGAAACCGGAATAGTCGGGATCTCCGCCGGCGATGCCCGGGCCGGCCCGCCCGCGGGTCGCGCCGTCGGCATGCCGATCCGCGATCGGCGGAACTTCCCGCGCCAGTTCCCGCGCCAGTTCCCGCCCCGCGGTGGCGGAACGGCGTTGCCGTCCCGCGGCCACCGACTTACCTAGCGGGCTCTCGACTCGGGAGCCCCCGCCGGGGACGAGGCCGCCCCCTGCTTAGCGGAGATAGACGCGATGACCTTCACCCTGCCGGAACTGCCCTACGCCTACGACGCGCTGGGGCCGTACATGTCGAAGGAGACCCTCGAGTTCCACCACGACAAGCACCACAAGGCCTATGTCGACACGGGCAACAAGCTGCTTGAGGGCACGGATCTCCAGGGCAAGAGCGTCGAGGAGATCGTCAAGGCCGCCTACAACACGAATCAGCCGCTCTTCAACAACGCCGGCCAGCACTACAACCACATCCACTTCTGGCAGTGGATGAAGCCGAACGGCGGCGGCGCGATCCCCGGCGCGCTGGCCAAGAAGATCGACGAGGACCTCGGCGGCGCCGAGAAGTTCAAGGCGGACTTCATCCAGGCGGGCGTCGGCCAGTTCGGCTCGGGCTGGGCGTGGCTCGCCGTCAAGGACGGCAAGCTCGCGATCATGAAGACCCCGAACGGCGAGAACCCGCTGGTGCACGGCGCCAAGCCGATCCTCGGCGTCGACGTGTGGGAGCACTCCTACTACATCGACTACCGCAACCGCCGGCCCGACTACCTGAAGGCGTTCATCGAGAACCTCGTGAACTGGGAGCACGTGGAGAAGATGTACGCCGAGGCGACCCGCTGAGGCGACCCGCTGAGGCTTGCCGCCGGTGCCGCGGATCCTGTGTCCGCGGCACCCTTGAGGTGGCGCACGAAACCGGCTCTTGATGCGCCCGACGCCGGATGACCCGGTGCAGAAGGGTCCGGCCATTTCCCCTCGATCGACTCGCGCGACGCTTCGACCGTGCTCCCGCCCGCCCCCGCCGCGGGGTGAGGGGAGGGGCGAGCGCCCCGCCCGATGATCCGCTCCATCCTGTCCGTCGGCGGCTGGACCCTGGTCTCGCGCGTCACCGGCTTCGCCCGCGACGTGGTGATGGCCGCCGTCATGGGCGCCGGGCCCATGGCCGACGCCTTCGTGGTCGCCTTCCGGCTCCCGAACCATTTCCGCGCGATCTTCGGCGAGGGCGCGTTCAACACCGCCTTCGTGCCGGCCTATGCGGGGCTCGCGGAGGCCGGCGAGCCCGGGGCGGCGCACCGGTTCGCCGACCGCGTCTTCACCCTGATGCTGATCGTGCAGCTCGTGCTGCTCAACCTCGCCCTGCCGGCCATGCCCTGGGTGGTCCACGCCCTGGCGCCGGGCTTCGCCGAGGGCGGCGAGCGCTTCCAGCTCGCCGTGGCGCTGACCCGCATCACCTTCCCGTACCTGCTGTTCATGACCCTGGTGACGCTGCTGTCGGGCATCCTGAACGCCCACCGGCACTTCGCCGTGGCGGCGGGCGCCCCGGTCCTGCTCAACCTCGCCATGCTGGCGGCCCTGGGGGTGAGCTTCCTGTTCCCGAACGCGGCCTACGCCGCCGCCTGGGGCGTCGCGGTCTCGGGCGTGCTCCAGTTCGGCCTGCTGTGGTGGGGCTGCCGCCGGGTCCGCGTGATGCCGGACCTCGCCGTCCCGCGCCTCGATCCCGCGCTCAAGCGCTTCTTCGTCGTGCTCGGGCCCGCGGTGATCGGCTCGGCCGGCTTCCAGATCGCGGCCTTCGCCGACACGATCATCGCGAGCTGGCTGCCCACCGGGGCGGTCTCGGCGCTCTACTACGCCGACCGGCTCTACCAGCTGCCATTCGGCGTCATCGCCATCGCGGCCGGCACCGTGCTGCTGCCGGAGATGAGCCGCCGGATCGCGGCCGGCGACGTGGCGGGCGCCCACGCGGCCCAGAACCGGGCCGCGGGCTTCTCCCTGGCCCTCTCGGCGCCGTTCACGGTGGCGTTCCTGACCATCCCGGGCCTGATCATGGCGGCCCTGTTCCAGCGCGGCGCCTTCAGCGCCGAGGACGCGGCGCGGGCCGCCTCGGTGCTGGCGGCCTACGGCTTCGCCCTGCCGGCCGTCGTGCTGGTGCGCAGCGCCGTCGCGAGCTTCTACGCCCGCCAGGACACCAGGACGCCGCTCTGGGCCTCGCTGACCGCGATCGGCGTCAACGTGGCCCTGAAGCTGTGGCTCACCGGTCCCTACGGCGTCACCGGCCTCGCGCTCGCCACCGCGGTCGCCCAGTGGGTGAACCTGCTGCTACTGCTCGTCCTGGCCAAGCGCCGGGGCTGGACGGAACCGGGGCGCACGCTCGGCCTCACCGTCGCCGGGGTGGCGCTGGCCTGCCTCGGGCTGGCGGCGGTCGCCGTCTACGGCCAGGGTCTCGTCCAGGCGCTGGTGCCGGCCTTCCCGCACGGGCGCGACCTCGTCGTCCTGGCGGTGCTGGGGCTCGCCGGGGCCCTGGTCTACGGCGGCCTGCTGGCCGGCCTGCTGCACCTGTTCGGCCTGCGCCTGCGCCGGGCCTGAGTGACCCGGCCGGGCTCGCCGCCGGGCGGGTTCGGCCCCAGATCGGGCGAGAGACCCAGTGAGGAACGCCATGACCGACGCACCCAATCCCCTCGCGGGCGTGAAGGCCGCGGTGTTCGACGCCTACGGCACGCTGTTCGACGTGAACGCCGCGGTCCAGCGCTACGCCGAGGCGGTGGGGCCGGACGCCGCCCATCTCTCCGAGGTCTGGCGCAACAAGCAGCTCGAGTACAGCTGGACCCTCTCGCTGATGGGCCGGTACGCGGCCTTCTGGGACCTCACCGTGCGGGCCCTCGACTACGCCCTGGCGATCCACCCCAAGGTCGATCCCGGCCTGCGCGAGCGGCTCCTCGACGCCTATCGCGACCTCGAGGCCTACCCCGAGGTCCCGGGCGTGCTGGCGGCCCTGCGCAAGCGCGGCATCCGCACCGCCGTCCTCACCAACGGCAACGCCGCCATGGTCGACCGGGCGGTCGCCTCGGCGGGGCTCGCCGACCATCTCGACGCGGTCCTCTCGGTGGACGACGCGCAGGTGTTCAAGACCCATCCCGACGCCTACCGGATCGCCCTGACCCGGCTGGCGGTGGGGCAGGGCGACGTGCTGTTCTGCTCGTCGAACCGCTGGGACGTGGCGGGGGCGCGGGCCTTCGGGTTCCGGGCCGCCTGGGTCAACCGCAGGGGCCTGCCCGACGAGTACGCGGATCTCGCGCCCACGACGGTCGTCGAGTCCCTCGACGGGCTGCTCTGAGGCGGATCTGCAGCCGCGTCCGGCGCGGGCGTGCCCATTCCGTCCTTGCGAGCGCAGCGAAGCGATCCGGGGACACGCTACGTCCGGGCAAAGCGCGCTGCCCCGGGCTGCTTCGCTGCGCTCGCGAGGACGAGGCGGACAGCGCGCCGTCACGGACCTCCGCCGCGGCTTATCTGGTACACGATCGAATTGGACCGTTTGGCGGATTCTTAATCCTCCCGGTGTTGGATCATCCTCAACACGAACGGGAGAAGTTTCGCGTGTCCTCGAACGGTTCCTTCACGACGATCCGCGCAGGGGCCGCAGCCCTCGCGGTCACCCTGGTGCTCGGGGCGGTCGCCCCGGCCGCCGCCCGCGACCAGACCGGTGCCATCGTCGGCGGCCTCGCGGCCGGCGTCGTCGGCGGCATGGTCGGCAGCGCCCTCGTCAACGGCGCGAACCCGCCGCCGCCGCCCCCGCCGGAGTACCGCCCGCGCCGGGTCGTGGTCGAGGAGCCCGAGACCATCGTGGTGCGCGAGCGCCGCGGCCCGATCTGCCACTACGAGCGCCGCAAGGAGTGGCTCGGCGACGGCGAGTTCACCTACCGCCGCGTCGAAGTCTGCGAGTAAATCGCACGCGCGGCTCTCGGACCGGCGCCGCGTCCCCCGGGGGGCGCGGCGCGTCTCATTTCACCACCAGCCAATCCTCGACCACCAGGGCGTCGAGGCCGGTGGTGTAGAACATCAGGATCGCGTCCTCCGCGCCGTGGAGGATCGGCTTGCCCATCACGTTGAAGCTCGTGTTGAGCAGGATCGGCACGCCGGTGATCTCCGCGAAGGCGCCGATCAGGGCCGCGTAGGCCGGGTTGCGCGCCGCCGTGACGCTCTGGAGCCGGCCGGTTCCGTCCGCGTGGACCACCGCCGGCACGCGGGCGCGGACCGCTTCGCGCCAGACCAGCGTGCGCTCCATGTAGGGGCTGTCGGCGTAATCCTCGAACCAGTCCGGCCCGGCCTCCGCCAGGATCGACGGCGCGAACGGCCGGAACGCCTCCCGGTATTTCACCTTGGCGTTGAGCGCGTCCTTGGCGCCCTCCGGCCGCGGATCGGCCAGGATCGACCGGTTGCCGAGCGCCCGGGGCCCGAATTCCGCCCGGCCCTGCACCCAGCCGACGAGGCCGCCCTCGGCGAGGATCCGCGCCGCCGCGCGGGTCGCCTCCGCGTGGCCGACGCGCCGGGCGCGGGGCTCCTGCTCGGCGAGCCGCTCCATCGCGCCGGTCGGGACCCGGGAGCCCAGATAGGGCGAGAGCGGGCGCTGCGCCGGCGGCGGCCCGGCCCAGTCCGGATGGTCCTCCGCGTAGGCGAGCCAGGCCGCGCCGACCGCGTTGCCGTCGTCCGCCGGGGCCGAGGGCACGTGCAGCCGGGTGAAGCCGGACCGGCCGAGCACCCGGCCGTTGTAGGAGGAGTTCAGCCCGCAGCCGCCCGCGATCACGAGGTTCTCGGACGGCGCCAGCGCGCGGGCTTCCGCCACCAGCGCGTCCATCAGCGTCGCGAACAGGTCCTGGCCGCAGCGGGCGAGGTCGGCCCAGCCGGTCTCCAGGGCGTCGGCCGGGCGGCGCGCGCGGATCTCCGCGGCGACCGCCCGGATCGTCTCCGCGTCGGCGTAGCGCAGGCGGTGGCCCTCGACCGTGCACAGCCGGCCGAGCAGCGCGGCGAGGTCCGGGTCGGGCCGGCCGTAGGGGGCGAGCCCCATGATCTTCCACTCCTCGCCCTTCACCTGGTCGAAGCCGGCGAGGTCGGTGATCAGCCCGTACAGGAAGCCCAGCGAGCCGCGCCCGCGGTGGCGGCGCAGCTCGCTGATCCGGCCGCGCTCCAGGCGGTAGATCGCCGCCGCGCCGGTCTCGCCCATGCCGTCGACCACCAGGGCGGTGGCCGTCTCGAAGGGGCTGCCCCAGAGGCCGTAGGCGGCGTGGCACAGGTGGTGCGGGTAGCGCCGCTGCCCGGCGACCGTCGCCCGGGGCGCCGCGCCGGTGATCCGCGCCTCCTGGTTCAGGGCCAGCAGGGTGCCGTGGCCGGCCCGCTCCTGGGCGCCGTGGAGGTCGGCGATGAACACCCGCTCGGCCTGCTCGGGCACGTAGGAGCGGTTGAGCGCCGTGGTGTGGGCCGCGAGCGCCGTGAGGTCGAAGGCCCCGGCGCCGGCCTGGCCCCGTAGGAAGTCGGTGAATTGCGGGCCCCAGGTGGAGGCGACCACGAGCTCGGAGCCCGGCGGGACGTACGCCTTGAGCAGCGCCGCCATCGCGGACGGGGCGTCCGGCTCGCAGTTCGGCGCGCGCTTGTACTGCAGGGCGCGCTCCGCCGCCTCGGCGAAGAGCAGGGTGCCGTCGGGCCCGACCAGGGCGAGGGCCGGATCGTGGAAGGTGGTGGCGAGGCCGAGATAGAAGCGCATGTCCACGGGGGGTAGCGCATTTTCGCGCCGGACGGAGCCCGGCACGTGCGCGAGGTGCCGTCCTTGCGCCGCCGTCCTTGCGAGCGGAGCGAAGCAATCCAGACGGCGCCACGCTTCCCGATGTTCCGCTGCACCGGATTGCTTCGCTGCGCTCGCAATGACGAAGCGCGCCGCCCGCTAGTGCGGGGCGACGCGGCGCTTCGCCACGAGGAGGATCGCCGCGCCGGCGAGTCCCGACAGGGCCGAGCCCGCGAGCACGCCGAGCTTCACGGCGGTCTCGTGCTGCGGGTCCGGGAAGGCGAGGCCGCCGATGAACAGGCTCATGGTGAAGCCGATGCCGCACAGGACCGCGACCCCGTAGACCTGCCCCCAGCCGGCCCCGGCCGGGCGCTTGGCCCATCCCAGCGCCACCGCCAGCCGCAGGCTCGCGAACACGCCGGCCTGCTTGCCGAGGAACAGCCCGGCCGCGATGCCGAGCGTCACCGGCTGGAGCAGGGCCTCGGGGGTGAGACCGGAGAGGTCCACACCGGCATTGGCGAAGCCGAAGACCGGGACCACCCCGTAGGTGATCCAGGGCGCGAGGGCGTGCTCCAGCCGGTGCAGGGGCGAGTGCGCGTCCTCCGGCCGGCCCGGGCTGACCCGGATCGGGATCGTGAGCGCGAGCAGCACCCCCGCGATCGTCGCGTGGATCCCGGAGCGGAGCACGAGGACCCAGAGCACGAGGCCGAGCAGCCCGTAGGCCGGGAGCCACCCGATCCCCGCCCGGTTGAGGCCGTAGAGGGCGGCCAGCACCAGGGCGGCGAGCCCCAGCATGGTGAGGTCGAGGCCGGAGCTGTAGAACAGCGCGATCACCACCACGGCGCCGAGGTCGTCGACGATGGCGACCGCGCTGAGGAAGATCTTGAGGGAGACCGGCACCCGCGAGCCGAGCAGGGCCAGGACGCCCAGCGCGAAGGCGATGTCGGTGGCGGCCGGGATCGCCCAGCCCCGCAGGGTGCCGGCCCCGAGATTGGCCAGCGCGTAGAGCGCGGCCGGGACCGCCATGCCGCCGAGCGCCGCGAAGCCCGGCAGGACCCGGTCGGGCCAGGTGCGCAGCCGCCCGTCGAGGGCCTCGCGCTTGATCTCCAGGCCGACGAGCAGGAAGAACCCGGCCATCAGGCCGTCGTTGATCCAGTGCTGGACGCTCATCGGCCCGAGGGCGGCGTGGAGGGCGTGCGCGTAGGTGCCCGCGAGCGGCCCGTTGGCGACGACCAGCGCCAGGGCCGCCGCCGCCATCAGGATCAGGCCACCCGCCGCCTCGCCGGCGAGCAGCGTGCGGATGATCGAGAGGGGGCGCGGGCGCCGCCTCTGCGGGATGCTCTCGGGGGTGGGCGACGTCATCGCGGCAGGCCTTGCCGCGCATCGCGCGGGGGCGCAAGCGCCCGGAGGACGATCCTACGACGTCCGACCCAGGGCCGCGCGGATCAGCGCCAGCCCGTCCGGGCTCGACCACGCGGCCGGCCCCTTCATCACCCCGATCGTGCAGCCCTGCGCGTCCACCAGCATCGTGGTCGGGAGGCCGGGCGACTGCGTGTCGCGCTGGACGACCGGCAGCACGCGCCCGCCGGGATCGGCGTAGAAGGCGAGGTCGCGGATGCCCGCCTGCTTCAGCCATTCCGGCGGCTTCTCGAGGTTGCGCGTGTCGACGTTGATGGCGACGACCTGGAAGTCGGGCCCGCCGAGCTGCGCCTGGAGCCGGTCAAGGGCCGGCATCTCGGCCTTGCAGGGCGCGCACCACGTCGCCCAGAGATTGACGAGGAGCAGCCGGCCCCTGAGGTCGGCCAGCCCGGTCTCGGCGCCGTCCGGCCCCTTGAAGCGGATGTCCGGCGCGGGCCGGGCCTGCGGCGGGGCCTGCATGGCGGCGACCTCGCCCTTCGCGGCCGCGTCGACCCGGGCGAGCGCCGGCTCGGCGGCGGCGCAGGGCTGAAGGGCGCCGCCCGTGTTGCCGGGCAGGAGACCGCTCCCGTATAGGGCGAGGCCGAGGACGGCGAGCGCGGCGACGCCCGCGCCGGCCAGGATGGGCGTGCGGCCGGGCATCAGGCTCGGGCCTCGGGACGGTCAGGGCGCGGAAGGATCGACATGAGCAACCGGATGTGGGGCGGCCGCTTCGCGAGCGGCCCGGCGGAGATCATGGAGGAGATCAACGCCTCCATCGGGTTCGACAAGCGCCTCGCGCCCCAGGATATCCGCGGCTCGCTGGCGCATGTGGCGATGCTGGGCCAGGCCGGCATCCTGCCGGCGGAGGATGTGGCCGCGATCGAGGCCGGGCTCAAGTCCGTGCGCGACGAGATCGAGGGCGGCACCTTCGCGTTCAAGCGCGAGCTCGAGGACATCCACATGTCCGTCGAGAGCCGGCTGACCGAGATCGTCGGCCCGGCCGCCGGGCGCCTGCACACGGCGCGCTCGCGCAACGACCAGGTCGCCACCGACATGAAGCTGTGGGTGCGCGACACCCTCGACTCCCTCGACCAGCAGGCCGCCGACCTGCAGCGCGCCCTCAGCCAGGCGGCGCTGAAGCACGCCGGCACCGTGATGCCGGGCTTCACCCATCTCCAGTCGGCCCAGCCGGTGACCTTCGGCCACCACTGCCTCGCCTATGTCGAGATGCTGGCCCGCGACCGCGGGCGGTTCCGCGACGCGAGGGCGCGGCTCAACGAGTGCCCGCTCGGCGCCGCCGCGCTCGCCGGCACCTCCTTCCCGATCGACCGGCACGCCACCGCGGCGGCGCTCGGTTTCGACCGGCCGACCGCCAACTCCCTCGACTCGGTCGCCGACCGCGACTTCGCCCTGGAGGCGCTCGCCGCGGCCTCGATCTGCGCCGTGCACCTGTCGCGCTTCGCCGAGGAACTGGTGGTCTGGACCTCGGCCCAGTTCAACTTCGTGCGGCTGTCGGACGGCTTCACCACCGGCTCGTCGATCATGCCGCAGAAGCGCAACCCCGACGCCGCCGAGCTGGTGCGGGCCAAGAGCGGCCGGATCATCGGCGCGCTGACCGGCCTGCTCGTCGTCATGAAGGGCCTGCCGCTCGCCTACTCGAAGGACATGCAGGAGGACAAGGAGGGCACGTTCGACGCCCTCCAGGCCCTGTCCCTGTGCCTCGCCGCCATGACCGGCATGGTGAAGGACCTGGAGCCCAACGCCGAGGTGCTCGGCCGCGCCGCCGGCTCCGGCTACGCCACCGCCACCGACCTCGCCGACTGGCTGGTGCGCGAGCTCGGCCTGCCGTTCCGGCAGGCGCACCACGTCACCGGCCGCCTCGTCGGCGTCGCCTCGGCCAAGGGCGTCGGGCTCGAGGCGCTGTCGCTGCCCGAGATGCAGGAGGCGGAGCCGCGGATCACCGAGGCGGTCTACGCGGTGCTGGGCGTCGAGAACTCGGTGGCGAGCCGCACCAGCTACGGCGGCACCGCGCCCGACAACGTCCGGCGCCAGGCGCAGGCCTGGATCGAGCGGCTGGGCTGAGCCGCCCGCCCTCGGGGACCGGCGTCGCCCGGCGGATGGCGGAGGGGGCACGACCGCGTCGATTCACGGAGCCGCGCCCGAGATCGGCGTCCGCGACGTGGCCGACGCGGTCTGCAGAGCCCGCCTCCGGAGCGCCGCGGGCGCCCATCCCTCCACGGTGACGGACGCGGAATTCGACCTGTTCGGCCGCCACGTCGTGCCGCCGGCGCCGGAGGACGGGTTCACCGTAGTCGTTCACCGGGCGTAGGGCGGGCCGGGAGATGGATGGTCACGACCGCTCATCCACAGGACCGTTCGAAATTGTGCATTGCAACCCTCGTCCCGCCCGCGCGTTCACCGTCTGGCTAAGTCCGCTCAGCTACAAGCTTCGCCGTCTGGATCGGAGTTCGCAGGATGCCTGTCGAGAGTTGGCTGAACACGGAGGAGGTGCCGGATTTCGCGGCGCACGCCACGGCGATGATCGACGCCGCCCTGACCGGTTCGGGCCTGACGCGCGAGGCCTACTGGGCCGCCGTGCGCAAGGGCTACAACACCCCCTACAACGACCCGCCCCGCAAGCGCGCCGCGCCGGTCCAGCCGAACGCGATCGCGGTGCCCGCCGGCCCGGCTGTCGAGCCGCTGCCGGTTCCGGCCGGCGTCATCGCGGCCCTGGCGACGGAAGCGCGCGCCGTCTGATTGTCGACGGATCCCGCCTCGCCATCTTGCCGACGTTTTACGCAAGCTTCACTAATCCCGAACCCCGGTCCGGCTCCTGACGGAGCCGCCCGTCGTCAGGAAGTGAAGATGGTCCGCGTTCCCCGCTCGCTCCCGGTCGGAGCTCTCGCCCTGCTCGCCTCCGGGCTGGTCACCGGCCTCGTCGGAGGCGTCCTCGGCGGGACCTGCCTGGTCGCGACGGCGGCCCACGCCCAGGACGCGGCGGCGGCCCCGGACGCGGGGGGCGGCGACGCGGCCCCGTCGCGGCGCGTGCGGCGGCACGGCCGCGAGCGGAGCAAGCGCGCCGAGAAGAAGACCGCGACCCCGCCGGGCATGCAGCAGGCCACCCCGGTGGCGATCTTCGGCGACTGGAACGTGTTCGTGAACGGCGACGGCCGCAACAAGCTCTGCTACGCGATCGCGCAGCCGCAGACGCGCTCGCCCAAGACCCTGAAGCGCGACACCGCCTACCTGTTCGTGAGCGTCCGCAAGGGCGAGAACATCCAGAACGAGGTGGCGGTGATGCTGGGCTTCCCGTCGAAGCCCGCGGCCTCCCAGGTCAAGCCCGGCTCCGCGGCCGCGCCGACCGACCCGAGCCTCAACCTGGGCGCCAGCCGCTACGGCCTCGTGGTGAAGGACGGCAATGCCTGGCTGCAGAACCCCGCCGAGGAGGCGCGGGTCGTCTCCGAGATGAGCGCCCGCAACCCGAAGCTGATCATCAAGACCACCTCGCTGCGCGGGAACCCGACGAGCGACGAGTACGCGCTCGGCGGGTTCGCAGAGGCCATGAAGCGCACCCGGGACGAGTGCAGCAAGTAGCGGGCGGGTCAGGCCCGCCGCAGCGCGGACCGGTGCGCCCGGTCGGGGGACCGGGCACTCATGCGGGCACTCATGCGGGCGCGGGCGGCGCGGGTCGCCTGCTCGGCCGTGCGGAACACGGCGCCGTCGAGCCCGTCGAAATCGCGCGCCGACGAGAAGAACCGGACGCCGCGGCCCTCGGGGACGGCGATCCCGGCGGTGATCTCACCGATCTCGATCACCCGGGCGGGTTCGGCCGGCCCGATGGCCGGATCCGCGAGGTCGGGACGGTCGCCGGGCATGGACTCTGCGTGACTGTGCATCGGATTGGGAACTCCCTGGGCCGGCTCGTCGCCGTGCCGGATCGCGGTGGCTGCTGCTGAGAATCGACGGGTTTCAGCGTCGACAGCGCCGGCGGGCGGCGGGGCAGCGGGGTGCGAGCGGGAGCAGGGATCGAAGGGACGATGTGCGAGTGACCATCGGACGTCCTCCAGACTGAAGGACCGCGCGGCGCGGGGCCGGCGCAGTGCTTTAGCGTTTGATCACGCGGCGCAAGCTACGCTTCTCAAAGGACCGCGGCCGGTCCCGTCGAGCGCCCGAGGGGCTCGGCCGAACCGGCACCCTGAAAATGGGCGTGGCGCCGCGCACCGTCAACGGAACGGACTTCCGATTTCGAGGGCCCGCCTGGCAGGAAGCCGGTTCCGGCCGCGCGTCCGAGAGGCGGATCGTTCAGGCCGCCGCGATCACCGCGGCGAGGTCCGAGAAGTCCGAGAAGATCGGGGCCGCGCCGGCCTGCGCGAGCGCGGCGCCCGCCGGGTCGTGCCCCCAGTGGCCGCCGCCGGTGAAGCCCGCGACCCGCATGCCGGCGCTCCGGGCCGCCGTGACGCCGGGGACGCTGTCCTCGATCACGAGGCAGGCCGCCGGTGCGACGCCCATCCGCGCGGCGGCGAACAGGAACAGGTCGGGGAAGGGCTTGCCCCGCGCCACCTGCGCCGAGGAGAAGACGTGGTCGCCGAACAGGGGCAGCAGCCCGGTCAGCGTCAGGGAGTGGCGCAGCCGCACCGGGTCGCTGCTCGACGCGACGCAGACCGGCAGGCCGACGGCGCCGACCGCCTCGGCGACGCCGCGCATCGCCCGCAGCTCCGCGTCGAACAGCGCCAGGGTCTCGGCCTTCACCGCCTCGACGAAGCCGTCGGGCGCGGTGACGCCGTAGTCGCGGGCGACGTGCGCCATGATCGAGGGCATCGCGGTGCCGGTGAAGCGCGCCCGCACGGTGGCGAAGTCGATGTCCGCGCCGATCCGGTTGAGCCCGGCCGTCAGGCAGGCGAGGCTCAGGGGCTCGCTGTCCACCAGGACGCCGTCGCAATCGAAGATCACGAGGCCGAGAGTCGTCGCGCGCGCGTCCAAGGTCGACCGTTCCCGCACGGCCCGCCGCCGCCCGCCGACCCTGTGGCACGGGCCCGAAGGACCGGCAACCGCGCGGATCGACGCTCGTGCCGGGCGCTTGCACCTTGCGGCGCGGCCCCATACTCCCGGGGCGGGCGCGCCCGGGCGCGCCGCTCCGCCTCCCAAGGCCCGTAAGGCTCAGAAGGCCCCGCGATGTTCCGCTTCCTGGCCCGCGTCCTGGGCTTCCTGCTGATGGCCGGCGGCTTCGTCGCGCTGGTCTACGACGGCGCCCGCTCCGTCGCCAACAACGGGCTGCGGGTGACGCCGCTCTCCGACGTGATCGCCACCCTGTTCAAGGACAAGGCCGGCGCCCTGCAGGGCAGCGTCGAGGGGGCGGCGCCCTGGCTCTGGCACATCCTGGGCCTTCCGCTCACCCTGGCGCCGGCCTCCCTGATCGGCCTCGGGCTCGGCGCGGTCCTGCTCTGGCTCGGCCAGCCGGGGCGCGAGCCGATCGGGTTCCTGACGAAGCCCTGATCCCCCCGGCGGCCTAGCGGGCCGCGAGCTTGGCCTCGGCCTCCGCCAGGGCGGCCTTCAGCCGCTCGATCTCGGCGGTCAGCGCGTAGTGCTCGCTGACGTCGAGCTGCGAGGCGAAGAAGTAGACGACCCGGCCCTCTTCATCCCGCACCGGCCCGACGTAGAGGGCGTTCTGGAAGGTCGAGCCGTCCTTGCGGTAGTTGAGGAGGTCGACCCGGACATCCTCCGCCCGCCGAATGGCGTCGCGGAGGCGGTCGACGGCCACCGTCTCCGTGTCGGGCCCCTGCAGGAAGCGGCAATTGCGGCCGACCACCTCCATCCGGGTGTAGCCGGTCAGCTTCAGGAACGCCTCGTTCACGAAGACGATCGGATTGTCGTGCTGGGCCGGATCGGTGATGATCATCGGCATGCGGGTCGCCCGCACGGCGGCCGCGAAGGGATCGCCCCGGTGCGATCCCGCCTTCAGGTCGTCCGGCACGTGGCTCGTGGCGCTCCCGCCCGTCTCCATCCGGATCAGCCCCTCACAACGCCGCGCCGGTCGGCCATCCGACCAGCGTCTCGCGGGGCAACAAGCCGGAATTTGCCCGCGCGGTCCAGTCTCTCGCGGCGCGGTTCGCGGATCGCGGGCGCCGAACGCTGCTCCGGCGGTCCGCCGCCCGCAGGCCCCGGCCGGGGCGGCGCCGCCTGGGCCTCACGGGCTGCGGCTGTCCGGCCGCGTCTGCGGACCCGTCTGCGGGCCCGTGACCGGGGCGCCGGCGGCGGCGCCCCGCAGGGGCGGCGTGCTGTTCGGGCTGCGCAGCACGATCAGCACGCTGCCGAGGACCGAGAGCGCGAGGGCGGTCGCGAGGAGGATGAAGAGCCAGCGGGGCATCCGGGGCCGTTAGCACATCGGGGCCGGTGCGCCGAGCGGCCCGGCCGGCGACGGGCCGCCGCGATCCCGTCGCCCACCCGCGGCAACCGGGCGGATGCGTAGCCGCGGCTCCGGCCTAAGGCGCCTTCAGCACCGCCCGGCAGGCGGCGGGCAGCGCCGCCATGGTCATGGCCGGCTTGGGCTTCGGCGGCGTCTTCGGGGGCTTCGGGTGGAGCACCGCGTCCGAGAACCAGTAGCCGAGGTCGTCGCAGCCGTCGCCCGGCGGCGGCGCGCCCTGGGGCTGGCAATCCTCCTGGCCGGCCGGGCAGGCGAGCCGGATATGGTAGTGGTAATTGTGCCCGTACATCGGGCGCACCTTGGACATCCAGCGGCTGCCCGCGGCGTCGCGGCAGAGGGCCTTCTTGATCGCCGCGTTGACGAAGATGCGCTCCACCTCCGGCTGCTCGGCGGTGAGCTTGATCAGCTGCAGGTGCGTCGGCGTCCAGACCTCGGGATCGATGTCGAGGCGGTCGCGGCGGACCATGTCGGTGGCCGAGGTCTCCTCGCGCTCCGCCCGGCTCATGCGGTGGTCGGGCATCGGGGTCAGCCAGACATCGGCGTCGATGCCGATCTGGTGCGAGGCGTGGCCGGTGATCATCGGGCCGCCCCGGGGCTGGGCCATGTCGCCCACGAGCAGGCCGGGCCAGCCGACCCGGGCGGCCTTCTGCGACAGCCGCTCGATGAAGTCGACGAGGTAGGGCGTGCCCCACATGCGGTTGCGGGACGGGCGCATGACCTGCCAGTTCGGCCCGTCGAGCGGCAGCGCCTCGCCGCCGGCGAAGCAGCCCTTGGCGTAGAAGCCGTAGATGTGGGCCGGTCCGGCGGACGCCTTGGCGACCCGTCCGAACAGGGCCTTGGCGGGCGTCGAGGGCGCGTCCGGGTGCTCCAGGGGCGGCAGCGGCTTCGGATTGACGCTGCCGCGGTCCTGGGCCTGCGCGGCGGCGGGCAGGAGCAGGGCGGCGAGCGCGAGGCTCTGGGCGAAACGCGGCATCGGCATGCGGGGGCTGTTCGTCCGGCTGGAGAGGGCGGGCGCGGGCACCCGCCGGAACGTGGCCCAGGGGCGGGGCGTTTTTCGGGCAGACGGCGCGCGGGGCGCGGAAACGGTCGGGAGTCGGCGATGACGGCCACGGAGACGGGATCGGCGAGCGGTCAGACCGCCGCGGCGAGCCCCAGCGACCGGTCACCCCGCCGCCTGATCGCGAGCGATCGGGTCGTCGGGACGGATGTCCGCCGGCCCGACGGGACCCGGGTCGGACGGATCGAGCGGCTGATGCTCGACAAGGTCTCCGGCCGGGTCGCCTACGCGGTGATGAGCTTCGGCGGATTCCTGGGCCTCGGCGAGGACTTCTACACGCTGCCCTGGTCGGTGCTGCGGTTCGAGCCGCAGCAGGACGCGTACGTGGTCGACATCACCGAGGCGCAGCTGCGCGCCGCCCCCGCCCGCACGCCCGAGGGCACCGATCCGGCCGCGGACGGCGCCTGGGAGGAGCAGATCCACCGCTACTACGACGCGGCGCCCTACTGGGGGATCTAGGCGACGCCGGGCGCGTCATCGGCGCTCAGCGGACCTGGCGGGTCACCGGCCCGCACCAGCCCGGCAGGTAGTCGGCGTCCTTGGACTTGGCCAGCGACATCGCCCGCTCCAGGGCCGAGGAGAAATCGTTCTCGATCCGCTTCTCCTTGATGTTCCGCCGCAGGAAGTCGGCCCAGAGAAACTCGCTGAACGGCGTCGTGTCCTTCGCGAAGCCGCCGGCCCGGCGCAGTTCGCCGGCGAGGCTGCGATAGGGGTCGTCCACCAGGGCGTCGATCGATTTCGGGATGTCGTCGAAGTGCTTGCGCACGCCGTCGGCGTCGTAGGGGTGGGTCCAGGACTTGTGGTCGCAGACCGTCCAGAACGCGTCCTTGTCGAGGTAGTGCAGGTCGGCCACCACAGTGACGAGCACGCTCTCGACGCCCTCCTCGTGCAGGGCGCGGGACAGGTGGTGGTGGTCGATGATGTAGTGGCGCTTCTTCGGCCCGAGCAGCGTCGGGATCATGTGGGCGCCGAGGAATTCCTTCTTCTTCTCGCCGTCGTACTCCCGCCAGCGCCGCCGCTTCTCCGCCACTTCCCGGTAGCCCACCGTCATCTGAGTCGGGCGCAGCTCCGCGATCGGGATGGTCTTGAGCAGCGGCTCTCGGTTGGCCATGGGGTCTCCTTCTGCGTGGATTTGTCACGCGACCGTCACAACCTATTCGGGATCGGGAAACCGGCCAGGGCGCGCGGCGCTCACGTTTCCGGCATCGCGCGGACGGCCTCCAGCACGAACACGCGGATCGCCGAGGACAGGTTCTGGCCGTCGCGGCCGGCGTCGATGTGCCCGATGAGGGCCTGGACCGACTGGCCCCGCGCCTCCGCGATCGACCGCAGGGCCGCCCAGAACGGGTCCTCCAGGGACACGCTGGTCCGGTGGCCGGCGATCATCACGGAGCGCTTGGTGATGCCCGGGCTCATGCGCGATCGGCCGCGCGAGGACGGTGGGGCTGCCGCATCCGGATCTGCTCTCAGTCTGCCGGATCGGGCTCGCCCCGCTCGAGGCGGTGGCCCTCGTGGCGCTCGGTCTCCAGGGCCTTGCGGCGCTGCTGGAGCGTCCTGGCCTTCTTGGGCTGCCCGAAGGCGATGCGGTTGGACTCGGCCTTCGTGTCGGCCTCGGCCCGGGCCTTCGCCTTGCGGACCTGACGCAGGTTGATGATCTCGGCCATGGATCGCCTCCCGGTGTCCCGCGGCCGGCGCGGGCGGACCGCGCCGGCGAGTCTCAGACGAATCAGTCGGCGCTGGGGGCCAGCATGGTCTCCGGCCGGACCACGCGCTCGAACTCCGCCTCGGTCACGTAGCCGAGGCGCAGCGCCTCCTCCTTGAGGGTCGTGCCGTTCTTGTGCGCGGTCTTGGCGATCTCGGCGGCCTTGTCGTAGCCGATCGAGGGGGCGAGCGCGGTCACCAGCATGAGCGAGCGGCTCATCAGGTCGGCGATCTTGTCCTCGTTGGCCTTGATGCCGACGACGCAGTTGTCGGTGAAGCTCACCGCCGCGTCGGCGAGCAGCCGGACCGATTGCAGCACCGCGTTGGCGATCACCGGCTTGAACACGTTGAGCTCGAAATTGCCCTGGGAGCCGGCGAAGCTCACCGTGGTCCCGTTGCCGATCACCTGGGCGCAGACCATCGTCAGGGCCTCGCACTGGGTCGGGTTGACCTTGCCGGGCATGATCGAGGAGCCGGGCTCGTTCTCGGGGAGCGACAGCTCGCCGAGGCCGGAGCGCGGGCCCGAGCCGAGGAAGCGGATGTCCTGGGCGATCTTGAACAGGCCGGCGGCGAGCGCCGAGAGGGCGCCCTGCGTGAACACCAGGGCGTCGTGGGTCGCGAGCGCCTCGAACTTGTTCTCGGCGGAGGTGAAGGGCAGGCCGGTCAGCTCGGCGACCTTGGCGGCGAAGCGCTCGGCGAATTCCGGATGGGCGTTGAGGCCGGTGCCGACCGCCGTGCCGCCCTGGGCGAGCGCCAGAACGCCCGGCAGGGTCGCGGCGACCCGCGAGCCGCCGAGGGCGACCTGCGCGACGTAGCCGGAGAATTCCTGGCCGAGGGAGACCGGCGTCGCGTCCTGCAGGTGGGTGCGGCCGATCTTGACGATCGACTCGAATTCCTTGGCCTTGGCGTCGAGGGCGGCGTGGAGGTGGGAGAGCGCCGGCAGCAGGCGGCCCTGGATCTCCCGCGCCACCGCGATGTGCATGGCGGTGGGGAAGGTGTCGTTGGAGGACTGGCCGCGGTTGCAATGGTCGTTCGGGTGGACCGGCGCCTTGCCGCCGCGCTGGCCGCCGAGCCGCTCGTTGGCGAGGCTCGCGATCACCTCGTTGGCGTTCATGTTCGACTGGGTGCCCGAGCCGGTCTGGTAGATGACGAGCGGGAACTCGTCGTCGTAGCGGCCCTCCACGACCTCGGCGGCCGAGGCCGCGATGGCGTCGGCGAGCTTCGGGTCGAGGGCGCCGAGATCCTTGTTCACCAGGGCGGCGGCCTGCTTCACGACGCCGAGGGCGTGGACGAGCGGCGCCGGCATCCGGTCGGTACCGATCTTGAAGTTCTGGATCGAGCGCTGCGTCTGCGCGCCCCAGTAGCGATGCGCCGGGACCTCGATCGGACCGAAGGTGTCGGACTCGGTGCGGGTGGCGGTCTCGGTGGGCGACATCGTGGCCTCTACGTCTGGTGCAGTGCGGTGCCTACTTAAATGAGGTGCGGGTGAATCGCGATGCCGGTTTTCCCGCCGCGCCGACAAGGGCGGGGCTCTGTTCCCGCCGGACCATGAAGCCGAACTGGGAGCCGATGACCGCCACGATCGACCTGCCCGAGCCCGCCACCCGGTTCCGCCCGACCGTGCCGCCTCCGCTGAAGGAGCCGCTCGGCCTGTTCGAGTTCCTGCGGGCGGCGCGGAAGAACCCGATCACGACCTGGATGGACGCGCATTTCAAGCTGCCGGTCGTGGCGGCCGAGGGCGCGATGGGCCGGATCACCCTGGTGAGCGACCCGGCGCTGATCCGCTACCTGCTGATCGAGAACCCCGACGGCTACCGCAAGGACGACCTCCAGCGCCGGGTCCTGGCCCCGGGGCTCGGCAACGGCCTGCTCAGCGCCGAGGGCGACGAGTGGCGCCTCCAGCGCCGGACGCTGGCGCCGATCTTCAACGCCCGCACGGTCCAGGGCTTCTCCGACGCGATGAACGCCGCCGGGGCGCGGCTCGGCCGCCGCCTCGTCCGCCGCGACGGCAAGCCGGTCGACGTCGCCCTGGAGATGACCCGCGTCACCCTCGACGTGCTGGAGCGGACGATCTTCACGCAGGGGTTGCCGAGCGATCCCGACGCCCTGGGCCGCGCCATCACGCGCTTCCTCGAGGCCGTCGGGCCGATCGACCCCCTCGACGTGTTCGGCGTGCCCGACTTCGTGCCGCGGATCGGCCGCCTGCGGGCGCGGCCCGCGGGGCGCTTCTTCGCCGAGGTCGTCGACGAACTCATCGCCCGGCGCAAGGCTCTGATGGGGCGGGGCGAGGCGCCGCGGGACCTGCTGACGCTGCTGCTCGCCGCGCAGGATCCCGAGACCGGCAACGGGCTCTCGGACCTCGCCGTGAAGGCCAACATCGTCACCTTCATCGCCGCCGGCCACGAGACCACGGCCAATTCCCTGACCTGGGCGCTCTACTGCCTGTCGCAGGATCCCGCCGCGCAGGCGCGGGTCGAGGCCGAGGTCGACGCGGCCGGGCCGGGGGATTTCGCCGTCGAGCGCCTGCCCTTCACCCGGGCGGTGATCGAGGAGGCGATGCGGCTGTTCCCGCCGGTGCCGTTCCTCAGCCGGCAGGCGGTCCGCGACGACCGGCTCGGCCGGATCAAGGTGCCGCGTGGCTCGCTGGTGATGGTGGCGCCCTGGGTGCTCCACCGCCACCAGCGGCTCTGGGACGACCCGGAGGCCTTCGTGCCGGAGCGGTTCCTGCCCGAGAACCGGGACGCGATCCCGCGCTTCGCCTACCTGCCGTTCGGGGCCGGTCCGCGGGTCTGCATCGGCCAGAGCTTCTCGATCCAGGAGGCGGTGATCGTGCTGGCCCACGTGGTCCGGGCGGTGCGCTTCCGGATGCCGGCGGATCACCCGCCGGTCACGCCGCTCCACCGGGTGACGCTCCGGCCGGAGCACGGCTTGCGGATGGGGGCGGCGGCGCGGGGCTAGTCGCCCCGACGCGCCTCGAGCCTGCGCGTGTTGCGGTCGTAGATCCGGCTCGCGATCCAGACACCGACGAAGATCGTCGCCGACATGGCGAGGGCCAGCGCGAGGATCTGGTTGGCATAAGCTTGGGTCATGCGATCAATCCTCCGGACGCAGGAATCTGATCATGATCTGACCCATGAGATGTAGGACGACAGCCGCGATCAGCAAAGTCCAGCCGCCATCGGCGACCAGATCGAGATGCCGCTGGGCGAGGGGATTGATGACCGCGATGCCGATCGTCGCGATGGCTGACGAGTTCAGCAGGGTCGCGGCTAGCTTGAGACCCTCGTTGAAGCGCTTGGCGCGATGCTTCCGCTCACTCGCCGACAGAATCGGCTGCGCGACCGTGTCGTCCACCGCTCGAACCCCCCGGCCGTCGAGTCGGCCAGGGGCGATCTCAGCTCTTCTTGCGGAAGGCGTCCAGGCTCACGACCTCGGCGCCGGCCTCCTCGCCCTCCTTCTTGGCGGCGGGGCGGGGGGCCTTGTCGTCGGCCTTGCCGGCGTCCTTCTCGCCCGCGGCCGCGGGCGCGGGCAGCCCCTTCGGCGCGCCCGCGCCGATCGTGGCGAGCCCGGCGCTCTTGGGCCGCACCTCGCCCGGTTCCGAGCCGGCGCCGCGGGGGCCGGGCTTGGCCGGGGCGGCGTTGGCCTCCTCGGGGGTCTCGCCGGCCTCGCTGAGGTCGAACTTCAGGCCGAACTGCACGGAGGGGTCGAAGAAGCCCGACAGGGCGTCGAACGGCACCAGCAGGCGCTCCGGCACGCCCGAGAAGGACAGGCCGACCTCGAAGGCGTGCTCGGTGACGTTGAGGTCCCAGAACTGGTGCTGCAGGACGATCGTCATGTCCTGCGGGTACTTCTCGCGCAGGGCCTGCGACATCCGCACGCCGGGGGCCTCCGTCCGGAACGAGACGTAGAAATGGTGCTCGCCCATCAGCCCCTCGCGGGCCGCGTCGGTCAGGACCTTGCGCACCACGCCGCGCAGGGCGTCCTGTACCAGGAGGTCGTAGCGGATCAGGTCGTCTGCCATCTGCGGTCGCGCTCTCGCCCGGTCTACCCGGCGCCCCGCCGCGGATGGCCGGACCGAGGACTGAAGTGGAGGCTTCTGTTGCCAGGCGCCTCCGAACCCCGCCTATGCGGAGCTACCCGCTAGGACTTCAGGTCGATATTGGGGACCGCTTACGCGGCCACCGCCACCGGAGCAAAGTTGTCGTTGGCAACTATTGCAAAGGCCCGATAACGGCGGAACCATGCCGAGCGAAAGCTCAACCTTTACGCCCTCGTCGATCCTATTTCGCCCCCGCCGAAGCCCCGGTTCCGATCACGCCCCTTGCGGCAGCATGTCCTGGGCTCGGGTGGAGGCGCCGGGTACCGCCCCCGGGTCCGATAGGTTTATTGCGAAGAACGTTTATCGCCATAGCCGGCCTCGCGACCGGCTCCCGAGATATAGAGGGGATCGGTCCGGTTTTGAAGCCCGATCGTGTCGCGCCGCTGTCTCATTTGGAGCCTCCGGGCGAGGCTGTTGCCGGAAGTGCGCAGTCGCGCGCCGCCGCATCCGACGCGCCGGGGCCCCTCGCGCGGGCCTGGGCCGCGACGTGGCGGCTCGGCGCCCTGGTCGCCCTCGTGGTCGTCTATCTCGGCGCGGCGAGCCTGCTGTCGCTGGCCACGGTGCGGGTCGGCTTCGACCTGTGGCGCGGGATCGACCCGTTCCTGCCCCCCGAGCGGCGCCCGTTCCTCGGCGCGGTGGAGCTCGCCCACCGGGCCTTCGCGATCGACGCCCTGCGCCAGGTCTATCTCGCCGCGCTGGTGGTCGGCGGCGCGTGGTGGCGCGACCGGGACGGCTGGCGGCGGCGCCTCGCCCTCGACCGCGAGCGGCCGAACGGGATGCGGCCGGTCGCGCTGCTGGGCCTCCTGCTGATCTGGCCGGTGCTGCACATCGCCTGGGTCACCGGCACGGCCGAGCTGTTCGGGGCGAGCTTCGGCCAGCACGTGCGGCTGTCGCCGTTCATGAGCCAGGCCGCGGTCGCGGCGTGGCTCGCCTACCTGGCGATCCTGGCGCCGGTGGCCGAGGAGCTGCTGCTGCGCGGCGAGGCCTTCGCCCGCGCCCGGGCGACGGTGGGGCCCGTCGGGGCGATCCTGGTCACCGCGCTCATCTTCGCCGCCGCCCACATCTCGTCCTGGGGGCTCGCCCGGCCGGTCTCGCTGCTGCCCCTCGCCCTGGCGCTGGGCTGGCTGCGCTGGCGCACCGGCCGGCTCTGGCCCGGCATCGCCCTGCACGGCTGGTCGAACCTCGCCCTGGTGACCTACCTGCTCTGGCCGGCGTGAGGGCCTGTCCGGGGGCGCCGGCCGGACGCCGCCCGCGGACCGGCGCCCGGCGCGACGGTGGTGGACAGATCGCGGCGGCGCGCTTGCCGGCCGGCGCGCCGGCGCGCAGGAATGGGCGATGGACGCTTATCACGACCTGCTCCGGCGCATCCTCGACGCGGGCGTCGCCAAGGACGACCGCACCGGCACCGGCACGCTGTCGGTCTTCGGTCACCAGATGCGCTTCGACCTGTCGGCGGGATTCCCGCTGGTCACCACGAAGCGGCTGCACCTGCGCTCGATCATCCACGAGCTGCTCTGGTTCCTGGCGGGCGACACCAACGTGGCCGCGCTGAAGGCGAACGGCGTGACGATCTGGGACGAGTGGGCGGACGCGAACGGCGACCTCGGCCCGGTCTACGGCAAGCAGTGGCGCTCCTGGGAGAAGCCCGGCGGCGGCACGGTCGACCAGATCGCCTGGGTGCTCGACGAGATCCGGCGCAACCCCGAGTCCCGCCGCCTGATCGTCTCGGCCTGGAACCCGGCCGACCTCGACCGGATGGCGCTCGCCCCCTGCCACTGCCTGTTCCAGTTCTACGTCAGCGAGGGGCGGCTCTCCTGCCAGCTCTACCAGCGCTCGGCGGACGCCTTCCTCGGCGTGCCGTTCAACATCGCGAGCTACGCCCTCCTGACCCACATGATCGCCCAGGTGGCCGGCCTCGGGGTCGGCGACTTCGTCCACACCTTCGGCGACGCCCATCTCTACCGGAACCACCTGGAGCAGACCCGCGCCCTCCTGGCCCGGGAGCCGCGCCCGCTGCCGCGGCTGCGGCTCAACCCGGAGGTGCGCGACCTCTTCGCGTTCCGGTACGAGGACATCGCCATCGAGAATTACGACCCGCATCCCGCCATCGCGGCCCCGGTGGCGGTATGAGCCCGGCCGTCTCGCCCATCGTCTCCCTGGTCGCCGCCGTCGCCCGCAACGGCGTGATCGGCCGCGACAACGGGCTCGCCTGGCATCTCTCCAGCGATCTCAAGCGCTTCAAGGCCCTGACCATGGGCAAGCCGATGCTGATGGGGCGGCGCACCTGGGATTCGATCGGCCGGCCCCTGCCGGGGCGCCGCACCCTGGTGCTCACCCGGGATACGGGCTTCCGCGCCGAGGGCGTCGAGACCGTCCACGACTGGGACTCGGCGCTGGCCGCCGCCGGGGCGGAGCTGATGGTGGTCGGCGGCGCCGAGATCTACGCGCTCGCGCTCCCGCACGCCGACCGGCTCCACCTCACCGAGGTCGAGGCGGAGCCCGCCGGCGACGTGCGATTCCCGGCCTTCGACCGCGCCCGCTTCCGGGAGACGTTCCGCGAGGCGCACCCCGCCGGCCCGCGGGACGAGCACGCCTTCGCCTTCGTCGACTGGGAGCGCGCACGCTGAGGCGCGCCGCCGCATTTGCGTTCCGCGCCGGGCATGCCCACCTGCCAGCCTTGACAGCACGGGGCGTGCGCCCGCAGGTGCCTGTCGGGTGCGCGCGCTCACGCCGGGCCTGCACATCCTGCGGGAAGATGCGCGTGCGGGCTCTCGAGGCCTCCAGCCGGGCGCGGTCGCGGTGCGATCGGCCCGAATGGTCGGGACTAGGCGGGCGAGCGTGGCCGTTCAGGCAGGGGGCGCCGGCCGGGATGTGGGCCGGGCGCGGACAGGCAGGAGACGACGGCTAGGATGCCTTGGAGCAATCAGAGCGGCGGCGGGGGGCCCTGGGGCCGGCCCGGCGGCAACGGCGGCGGTCCCTGGGGTGGTGGCGGTGGCGGCGGCGGCAAGACGCCGCCGAACCTCGAGGACCTGCTCCGGCGCGGGCAGGACCGGCTGCGCGGCCTGATCCCGGGCGGCGGCGGCTCGGGCGGCGGCTACGGCGGCGGCGGCTCGACCGGCGTCGGCGGCGGCCGCAGCGCGGCGGTGATCGCCGTCCTGGCCATCGCCATCTGGCTCGCCACCGGCTTCTACACCGTCTACCCCCGCCAGGTCGGCATCGAGACGATCTTCGGCCGCTACGTCGGCACCAAGGGCGAGGGCCTGCGCTACAACTTCCCCTATCCGATCGGCGGGGTGGTGAAGCCGGATGTCGGCTCCCAGAACTCGATCCAGATCGGCTTCCGCTCCGGCCCGAACGGCCAGGGCCGCACCCGCGACGTGCCGGACGAGAGCCTGATGCTCACCGGTGACGAGAACATCGTCGATCTCGACTTCGAGGTGCAGTGGCGGGTCAACCCGCTGAAGGCCTCCGACTTCGTGTTCAACCTCCAGAACCCGGAGGGCACCATCAAGGCGATCTCCGAGAGCGCGATGCGCGAGGTGATCGGCCGCCGCAACATCCAGGCGATCCTCACCAACGAGCAGTCGAGCATCGCCCAGGAGGTGAAGGAGATGGTCCAGAAGGCGCTCGACGAGTACGGCGCCGGCGTGCGCATCGAGGTGGTGCAGCTCGTCTCGGTGAACCCGCCGCCGGAGGTGCGCCCCGCCTTCATCGACGTGAACGCGGCCCAGCAGGACGCCGACACGGCGCAGAACGAGGCCAAGACCTACGCGAGCCGCGAAGTGCCGCAGGCCCGCGGTAAGGCGTCCCAGATCGTCCAGCAGGCCGAGGCCTACCGGACGAAGGCGACCGCCGACGCCACCGGCCAGGCCGCGCGCTTCAGCGAGGTCTACGCCTCCTACAAGGCCGCCCCGGCGATCAGCCGCGAGCGGATCTTCCTGGAGACGATGGAGAAGGTCCTGGGCTCCGTGAACAAGGTGATCATCGACCAGAACGGGACGCAGCCCGGCGCGGCGACCGCGGCCGGCGTGCTGCCGGTGCTGCCGCTCTCCGAGTTCGGCGCCCGCGCCCAGACCCAGACGGGAGCCGCCCGATGAAACAGGCACTCCGCACCGGCCTGATCGCGATCGCGGCGATCGTCGCGATCGGCCTCTACGCCTCGATCTTCACCGTCGGCCAGATGCAGCAGGCCCTCGTCCTGCAGTTCGGCCGCGTCCGCGCCGTCCTCAACGCCACCGGCGAGGACAAGCCCGGCCTCTACTTCAAGGTCCCGTTCATGGAGAACGTGGTCATCTTCGACAAGCGCGTCCTCGACCTCGACCTGCCGGTGCAGACGGTGCTGACCGCCGACCGGCAGAACCTGGAGGTGGACGCCTTCGCCCGCTACCGGATCGTCGATCCGCTGCGCTTCTACCAGGCGGTGGGCAATGTCGGGCTGGCCAACCAGCGGCTCGCGAGCTTCGCCAATTCCGGCCTGCGCAACGTGCTCGCCCGCTCGACCCGCGACGCCATCGTGAAGACCGATCGCGGCCAGCTGATGCACCAGATCCAGGAGGACGTGAACCGGCAGGCCAAGGCGCTCGGCATCGAGATCGTCGACCTGCGCCTCACCCGCGTCGACCTGCCCGCGCAGAACTCGGCCGCCGTCTACCGGCGGATGAAGACCGAGCGCGAGCGCGAGGCCGCCGACATCCGCGCCAACGGCGACCAGATCGCCGCCACGATCCGCGCCAAGGCCGACCGCGAGGTCACGGTGATCCTCGCCGAGGCGACGCAGAAATCCGAGCAGCTGCGCGGACAGGGTGACGCGGACAAGAACCGCATCCTCGCCGACGCGTTCGGCAAGGACGCGGACTTCTTCAGCTTCTACCGCTCGATGCAGGCCTACGAGAGCGGGCTGAAGGGATCCGACACCCGCCTGGTGATCAGCCCGAACACGGACTTCTTCCGCTTCTTCAGCGATCCGCAGGGCCGGGCACCCGCCCCGGCGGCCCGCGGGCCGCGCGGACCGGCCGATCCGAGCGCCACCACCGGGTCGACCACCGGGGCCACGGCCGGCTCCACGGCCGGCACGGCGCGCTGAGGAGGCCCGTTGGCGCCCCGGCGCCCGGGGACTATCGTGCAGGACAACCCGCGGGCGATCGGCCATCGGTCGAGGCCCGCGGGGCCGGAAACGCGTTCTTGAAGAGGTCGACCATGCACCCCGTCGCGAGCGCCCCCGAGGCGCCGTTCGGCCGCGCCCGGGCGCGGCCCCGCTCCCGCGCCCGCGCCCTGATGGCCTCGATCCTGATCGGCGCCTCCGTCAGCGTCTCGGTGGTCGCGGCCGCCCTGCCGGTCCCGGCCCTCGCCAAGGGGCCGGCCTCCCTCGCCGACTTGGCCGAGCAGGTCACCGACGCGGTGGTGAACATCTCCGCGTCCACCACCGTCGAGGCCCGCGCCGGCCGTGCCGGGCCGCAGGTGCCCCCGGGCACCCCGTTCGAGGACCTGTTCGAGGAGTTCTTCAACCGGCGCGGCGGCCGCGGCGGCGGCGGCGAGAGCGACGGGCCGCGCCAGCAGCGCAAGTCGAACTCCCTGGGCTCCGGCTTCATCATCGATTCCGCCGGCCTCGTGGTGACGAACAACCACGTCATCGGCGACGCCAACGACATCCAGGTCATCCTGCACGACGGCACGAAGCTGAAGGCCGAGATCGTCGGCAAGGATTCGAAGATCGACCTCGCGGTCCTGCGGGTGAAGCCCCCGGCCGACCGCACGCTGAAGGCCGTCCCGTTCGGCGATTCCGACAAGATGCGGCCGGGCGACTGGGTCATCGCCATCGGCAACCCGTTCGGGCTCGGCGGCTCGGTCTCGGCCGGCATCGTCTCGGCGCGGGGCCGGAACATCGAGTCCGGACCCTACGACAACTACATCCAGACCGACGCGGCCATCAACAAGGGCAATTCCGGCGGTCCGCTGTTCAACATGGACGGCGAGGTGATCGGCATCAACACGGCGATCCTGTCGCCGACGGGCGGCTCGGTGGGCATCGGCTTCGCGGTCCCGTCGGGCACGGCCAAGCCCGTGATCGACCAGCTCCGCGACTTCGGCGAGGTCCGCCGCGGCTGGCTCGGCGTGCGCATCCAGAACGTGGACGACACCACCGCCGAGGCGCTCAACCTCAAGGGCGGCGCGCGCGGCGCCCTGGTGGCCGGCGTCGACGAGAAGGGACCGGCCAAGACCGCCGGGATCGAGGTCGGCGACGTGATCCTGAAGTTCAACGGCGCGCCCGTGAAGGCCTCGGGCGACCTGCCGCGCATCGTCGCCTCGACCCCGGTGGGCCAGAAGGTCGACGTGGTCGTCATGCGCAAGGGCGAGGAGGTGACGAAGCCGGTCACCCTCGGCCGCCTGGAGGACAGCGACAAGCCGCAGCTCGCCAACCTGCGCCAGCCGGAGCCGGAGAGCGCGACCCGGCAGGCGCTGGGCCTCAACCTCTCCGGCATGACCGACGAGCTGCGCAAGAAGTACGCGATCAAGGACACCGTGAAGGGCGTGGTCGTCACCCGCGTCGACCCGAACTCGACCGCCGCCGACAAGCGGATCCAGCCCGGCGAGGTGATCGTCGAGGTCGGCCAGGAGTCGGTCAGCACCCCCGCGGAGGTGACCAAGCGGATCGACGCCCTCAAGAAGGACGGGCGCAAGTCGGTGCTGCTGCTGGTGGCGGGCGCGACCGGCGACGTGCGCTTCGTGGCCGTCGGCCTCGACTGAGCGGCATCATACCGTTTCCGGTTGAACACTGCGGTCGGGGCAGCCCGCTCCGCTCGCAAAGACGGCGGAACCGGCCTGATCAACCGGAACCGGTATCATCTGCAACATCGAAGGCCGTCGCTCAGCGAGGAGCGGCGGCCTTCGTGCATTCGAAGAGCTCGCATTGACGGGGCGCCGAGGGGCGGCACACTGGTGCCGCGAGTCGGTGCGGCTCGGACGATCCTGGACCCATGACAGCCGTTGCGTTCGACACCCTGAAATTCGCCCGCGCGCTGCGGGAGAAGGCCAAGCTGTCGCCGGAGCAGGCCGAGGGCTTGGCCGACGCGCTGGTCGATGTCTTCGACGGAAATCTCGCCACGAAGGCCGACATTCGTGACGTGCAAGCGGATATTCGGCTTGTCCGCGGCGAGCTGGAGACCTTGAAGGTCCAGACTCACGCCGACATCGAGGCGCTGCGGCTCACGACCAAGGCCGACATCGAAGCCGTCAAGGGCGCCATCGCCTCCGCGAAGGTCGAGACGGTGCGCTGGCTCGTCGGCGCGATCGGCTTTCAGACGCTGGCGGTGCTGGGTGCCGTGGTCGCTCTGACCCGGACGCTCCACTGAGCACTCACCCCGCGAACTCCGCCGCCGCGTAGCCCTGCAGGTACAGGAGCGCGGTGAGGTCGCCGTGCTCGACGCGGACATGCGCCGCGGCCGCGACCGCGGGCTTCGCCCGGAACGCCACGCCGAGGCCGGCCTCGCCCAGCATGGCGAGATCGTTGGCGCCGTCGCCCACGGCGAGCGTGTCTGCCTGACCGAGACCGAGCGTGCTGCGCAACGCCATCAGCGCCGCGCGCTTCTCGGCCTTCCCGACGATCGGGTCCTCCACGCGGCCGGTGAGCCGCCCGTCCGCCACGCCCAGCACGTTGGACCGGTGCTCGTCGAAGCCGATCATCGCGGCGATCGGGCCGGTGAACAGCGTGAAGCCCCCGGAGACCAGGCAGGTCCGGGCGCCGTGCGCCCGCATCGTCCGCACCAGCGTGCGGCCGCCCGGGGTCAGGGTCAGGTGCCCGGCGATCAGTCCGTCGACCGCCCCGACCGGGATGTCCTTCAGGAGCGCGACGCGCTCGCGGAGCGCCGGCTCGAAGGCGATCTCGCCCCGCATCGCCCGCTCGGTGATCGCCGCCACGTGGTCCTTGAGGCCGAGCGTCCCGGCGAGCTCGTCGATGCATTCCTGCTCGATCATGGTGGAATCCATGTCGGCCAGGAACAGGCGCTTGCGCCTGTGGGCGTCGGCGGGCAGCACCGCGACGTCGATCGGCTCGCCCGCCAGCGCCGTCCGCAGCCTGTCGGTGAGGGACGCCGCGGCCGCGGGCTCGGCCGGAACCAGCAGCTCGGCCGCGACCTCGCCGTGCAGGATCCGGGGCTGGTGCTCCGTCCGCAGCACGGCGCGCGCCTCGGCCAGCACCGCGTCGGTGATGGACGGCCGATCCGGGTTTGCTATCAGGACCGCGACCAGCATCGTGGAGTTTCGCCTTGCCGCCAGACCGGGAGGAGGCCGGGGGGCGCCCGGCCGCGATCCTCATCGCAGGGCCCACCGCCTCGGGCAAGTCGGCGCTGGCCGCCCGGCTGGCGGCGCGTCACGGCGGCGCGGTGATCAACACCGATTCCATGCAGGTCTACGCGGACCTGCGCCGCCTGACCGCCCGTCCGGACCCGGACGAGGAGGCGCGGGTCCCCCACCGGCTCTACGGCCACGTCGACGGCGCCGTGAACTACTCCGCGGGGCATTTCTCGCGGGACGCGGCGGCGCTGCTCGCGACGCTCGGCGGGCGCCTGCCGGTCTTCGTGGGCGGCACCGGCCTGTACTTCCGGGCGCTGGAGCGGGGATTCTCGGAGCTGCCGCTCGTGCCCGAGGCGGTGCGGGCACGGGTGCGGGACGCGGCGGAGGGGCGCCCGACCGAGGCGCTGCACGGCGAGCTCGCCCGGCACGATCCCGAGGGGGCCGCCCGCCTGCGCCCGAGCGACCGGATGCGGGTGATGCGCGCCCTGGAGATCTTTCTCGCGACGGGCCGACCGATCGCCAGCTTCTACGGCGACCCGGTGCCCGGCCCGCTGGCCGGATGGAAGTGCCAGAAGATCTTCCTGGCACCCGACCGGGCGGTGCTGCGCGCCCGGATCGACGCCCGCTTCCGGACCATGATCGCCGAGGGGGCGCTGGACGAGGTCGCCCGCCTGCGCGCGCGACGCCTCGACCCGTTGCTGCCGGTGATGCGCGCCCACGGCGTGCCGGGCCTGATCGCCCATCTCGACGGGGCGGTGAGCCTCGAGGACGCGATCGTCCGGGGGCAGGCGGACACGCGGGCCTACGCCAAGCGCCAGTTCACGTGGTTCCGCCACCAGATGGGGGCGGACTGGCGCTGGGTGGATCCGGAATCCGCGGAGGTCGAGGCGCTGTTCTGAGGAGGGCGTCCGGCCCGCCGGGCGCGATCGGCTCGCCCGGTGCCGCGACCGGCGCGGCCCCCTCCCGCACGGGGGAGGGCGCCTGCCGCGTCTCACCCTGGCCCCGAGTCCAGGGTGATGGCCGGAGGCGTCAGCGCTCCAGCCGCGCCACGAGGCTCGACGTGTCCCAGCGGTTGCCGCCCATGGCCTGCACCTCGGCGTAGAACTGGTCGACGAGGGCCGAGACCGGCAGCTTGGCGCCGTTGCGGCGGGCCTCGTCCAGCAGGATGCCCAGGTCCTTGCGCATCCAGTCGACCGCGAAGCCGAAGTCGAACTTCCCCTGGTTCATGGTCTTGCCGCGGTTCTCCATCTGCCAGGAGCCGGCGGCGCCCTTGGAGATCACGTCGAGCACCGCCTCGACGTCGAGGCCGGCCCGCTTGGCGAAGTGGACGCCCTCCGAGAGGCCCTGGACGAGGCCGGCGATGCAGATCTGGTTGACCATCTTGGTGAGCTGGCCGGCGCCGGCCGGGCCCATCAGCCGGCAGGCCCGCGCGAAGGACCCGATCGCGTCCTCGACCTTGGCGTAGGTCGCCGCGTCGCCGCCGCACATCACGGTGAGCACGCCGTTCTCGGCGCCCGCCTGGCCGCCGGAGACCGGCGCGTCGATGAAGCCGAGCCCCTTGGCCTCGGCCGCCGCGGCGAGTTCCCGGGCGACCTCGGCGGAGGCGGTGGTGTGGTCCACGAACACCGCGCCGGGCTTCATGCCGGCCAGCGCCCCGTCGTCGCCCAGCACGACGCTGCGCAGGTCGTCGTCGTTGCCCACGCAGGCGAACACGATCTCGGCGCCCTCGGCGGCCTGCCGGGGCGTGGGCGCGGAGGCGCCGCCGTAGGTCTTCACCCAGGCCTCGGCCTTCGGGGCGGTGCGGTTGTAGACGGTGACGTCGTGGCCACCCTTCTTGGCGAGGTGGCCGGCCATCGGGCCGCCCATGACGCCGAGACCCAGGAATGCGACCTTCGCCATTGTCGTGCGCTCCTCGCAGGCCCGGACCGCGCCGGCACCCTTCCTTCTCCGACGGCGGCGGAGCTCGGCAGCCGGGCCGTGAAGGGGGTCGGGGCCGTGCCGGGGACCCGATGTGACAGATTGGGCGTCGTGCCGCCGCCGACGCTGCATCACAGCTCGGATCGCTTGCGTCAACGGCGGACCAATAGGATAACCCGCCCGTGTAGCCCGGGACCACGAAGTCCCAGCCGGAGCCCCCCGCGCGTGGCCCCGCGCGCGAGGCGTTCGGTCAGGGAGTGGGACATGGGCACGGCGATCGGCAGGCACGGGCCCTGGGCCCTCGTGGGGGCGCTCGGCGCCGCGGCGCTGGCGATCGTGGCGAGCCAGCGCGGCGAGACGATCAACGCCCTCTGGATCGTGGTCGCGGCGGTCTGCGTCTACCTCATCGCCTACCGCTACTACTCGCAGTTCATCGCCGACAAGGTGATGCGCCTCGACCCGAAGCGCGCGACGCCGGCCGTGCGCCACAATGACGGGCTCGACTACGTGCCCACCAACCGCGGCGTCCTGTTCGGCCACCACTTCGCGGCGATCGCGGGCGCGGGCCCGCTGGTCGGCCCGGTGCTCGCCGCGCAGATGGGCTACCTGCCCGGCATGCTCTGGATCCTGGCCGGCGTGGTGCTGGCCGGCGCCGTGCAGGACTTCATGGTCCTGTTCGTGTCGATGCGCCGGGACGGGCGCTCCCTCGGCGAGCTGATCCGGGCCGAGCTTGGCACGATTCCCGGCATCATCGCCCTGTTCGGCACCTTCCTGATCATGGTGATCCTGCTCGCCGTGCTGGCGCTGATCGTCGTGAAGGCGCTGGCCGAGAGCCCCTGGGGCACCTTCACGGTGATGTCGACGATCCCGATCGCCATGCTGATGGGCGTCTATTCCCGCTACATCCGGCCGGGCAAGATCGGCGAGGTCTCGATCCTCGGCTTCGTCCTGCTGATGCTGGCGATCATGGCCGGCGGCTCCGTGGCGGCGAGCCCGGTCTGGGGTCCGGCCTTCACCTTCACCGGCCCGCAGCTCTGCTGGATGCTGATCGGCTACGGCTTCGTGGCCTCGATCCTGCCGGTCTGGCTGCTCCTCGCGCCGCGCGACTACCTGTCGACCTTCCTCAAGATCGGCACCATCGTGGGCCTCGCGCTCGGCATCGCCTTCGTGGCGCCGCACATGCAGATGCCGGCGGTCACCAAGTTCGTCGACGGCACCGGCCCGGTCTGGGCCGGCAGCCTGTTCCCGTTCCTGTTCATCACCATCGCGTGCGGCGCGGTCTCGGGCTTCCACGCCCTGATCTCGTCGGGCACCACCCCGAAGCTGATCGCCAGCGAGTCCGACGCCCGCTTCATCGGCTACGGCGGCATGCTGATGGAATCCTTCGTGGCGATCATGGCGCTGGTCTCGGCCTGCGTGATCGACCCGGGCGTCTACTTCACGATGAACTCGCCGGCCGCCCTGGTCGGCACGACGCCCGAGACGGCCGCCGCCGCGGTCACCAAGCTCGGCTTCGCCACGACGCCGGAGGTCATCACCCAGACCGCCGCCGACGTCGGCGAGCACACGATCATCTCGCGGGCCGGCGGCGCGCCGACGCTCGCGGTCGGCATGGCCCACATCATCTCGTCGGCCATCGGCGGCAAGGCGATGATGGCCTTCTGGTACCACTTCGCGATCCTGTTCGAGGCGCTGTTCATCCTCACGGCCGTGGACGCGGGCACCCGCGCCTGCCGGTTCATGGTGCAGGACCTCGTGGCGCTCGCGGTCCCATCCTTCAAGAACACCACGTCGTGGGGCCCGAGCATCGCGGCGACCGCCATCTCGGTGGGGGCCTGGGGCTACTTCCTGTACCAGGGCGTGACCGACCCGCTCGGCGGCATCAACACCCTGTGGCCGCTCTTCGGTATCTCGAACCAGATGCTGGCCGCGGTGGCGCTGACCCTCTGCACGGTGGTGATCTTCAAGATGAAGCGCGAGCGCTACGCGTTCGTGACCATCATCCCGACCGCGTGGCTGTGCATCTGCACCCTCACGGCCGGCTGGCAGAAGATCTTCTCGGCCGACCCGAAGATCGGCTTCCTGGCCCACGCCCAGCGCTACGCGGCGGCCGCCGCGGAGGGCAAGGTCCTGGCGCCGGCCAAGAACGCCGACCAGATGAGCCAGATCATCCTCAACGACCGCATCGACGCGGTGCTGGCGGCCCTGTTCATCGGCCTCGTCGTCGCCATCGCGGGCTTCGGCATCGCCGCCTGCCTGAAGGCGTGGCGCGCGGATCGCTGGACCGCGCTGGAGACCGAGCCGCACATGGTCCCGGCCGAGTAGGAGGTCCCATGCTGCCGTCGTCGAACCTGCGGGACCGGATCCGGACGCTGTCCAAATGCGTCTGCGACGGCGCCCGGCTGATGGTCGGGCAGGGGGACTACGCGGCCTACGCCGAGCATGTCCGCCGCACCCATCCCGACCAAGCGCCGATGACCGAGGTGGAGTTCTTCCGCAACCGGGAGAACGCCCGCTTCGGGGTCGGCAACACCGCGGGCTTCCGCTGCTGCTGACAGGCGGCCGCTGAGGCCGCTCGTCCTTGCGAGCGGAGCGAAGCGATCCGGGCAGCGCTGCGTCTTCCAACGTCGCGTTGCCCCGGGTCGCTTCGCTGCGCGCGCGATGACGTCGGCGTGTCATCGCCGCGGACCGGGCCCCGCCCGCTGCGCGGACCCGTTTCCCTTCGGCCGGCGTTCTCCACGCCGGAGGGCCGCGGGCCCTCGCCGGATGCGGAAGGCCGATGACCGACGACAGCGCGCAGGACTCGAAGGAACCCCGGGCCGTCAACACCGCCCATGCCTGGGAGCGGGCCTACTGGGCGCGCCGGTTCATGGTCCCGGTGGAGCAGGTCCAGGCCGCCGTGGCGGCGGTCGGCGACGACCCGGCCCGCGTCGCCGCCCATCTCGGGCGGGACTGGCCGGGCCACGAGCCCGCCACCTGAGCCGTCCCGCGAGCCCGCCGCGCGCGCCCTCGTCCTCCGCGATCCCGGGCTTAAGCTCGGCCGGATCTTGACTCGGCCGCCACAATATCCGCCATCTCAGGCCCGACGGGAGGTCGGCATGAGCATTTTCCAGGACGCCATCCTTCGGTTCGGCCGCACGATCATGTCGTACGCGGGCGACGCGGTCTTCCTGCAGGCCGCGGTCTCGTCCGCCGCCAACGTCATCGTGGCGGACGGGGACGTGGGCGAGGAGGAGATCGAGTCGGCGATCAGCGGCATCCGCGCCAACCCGATCCTCGAGAAGTCCTACGACACGCTGCGCGTCGAGCAGGAGCTCTACGAGGCGATCGCCCGGGCCAAGACCCGGGCCGGGCGGCTGGAGAACCTGCGCCACGTCGGCGCCATCGCGGAGCGGCCGATCGAGCAGCGCCAGGACGTGTTCCTGATCGGCGCGGACGTGGCCGATATCGACGGCATCAGCGCGGTCGAGCACAAGGCGCTCGACGAGATCGCCGGGGCGCTGCAGGTCGACAAGTCCGCGCTGCTGCGCTGACCCGGCCGGCGCGGCGCCCGGCAGGCCCGGAGTCGGCGCGCCGGGATCCCGCTCCGGCCCGCCCCCCGCATCCCGATAGTCCGGATGCGCCGCGGAGGCCGCGACGGCGTTCTCCTGCGCGTCCCGCTGACGCGCGTGCCGGGAGGCGGGCGCGACGCGGGGCATGAGGCCCGCCGCGGCCCTGCGGCGACGCGGCCCGTCCTTTGCCTATCCGGACGTGATAGCGAAACATTCCGGGTTTAGCCGGTGAGCCGGTACACAACGCGGAGTTGCCGGCCCTGGGCCGGACGGCGGAGACCGCATGGGCCTCGTCCTCTACGCGCTCAAGTTCCGGATCACGACCTACGTGCTCGCGGTCCTGATGATGCTCGGCGGCGTCGGGGCGATGGTCGTCACCCCGAAGGACGTCCTCCCGGTCGTCGACATCCCGGTCGTCGTGGTGGTCTGGACCTATACCGGACTCTCGGCGCCGGAGATGGAGCAGCGCGTCACGACCTACGCCGAGTACGGCATCTCCAACAACGTCAACAACATCCGCCGCATGGAGTCGACGACGCTCCAGGGTACGGCGGTGCAGCGGATCTACTTCGACCCGTCGGTGAGCCTCGATCTCGCCATCGCCCAGGTGGTGTCCTCGACCAACTCGATCCGCGCCGTGATGCCCCCCGGCACGCAGCCGCCGGTGATCGTGCGCTACTCCGCGTCCTCGGTGCCGGTGATCCAGCTCGCGCTGACCTCGGCCAAGGAGAGCCTCAACCAAGTCTACGACTACGCCCAGTACCGGATCCGCCAGACCCTGGCGCAGGTCCCGGGCTCGACCCTGCCGTCGCCCTTCGGCGGCGCGCCCCGGCAGATCATGGTCGACCTCGACCTCAACGCCCTGCAGGCGCTCGGCCTGACGCCGCTGGACGTCACCAACGCCATGACGGCCCAGAACCTGACCGTGCCGTCCGGCCTCGCCAAGATCGGCGAGCAGCAGTACCCGATCCAGCTCAACGGCACCCCGCCGTCGATCGAGACCCTGAACCTCGCGCCGATCAAGGTGGTGGCCGGCCAGCCCGTGCTGGTGCGCGACGTCGCCTACGTCCGCGACGGCGGCCCGCCGCAGGTCAACGTGGTCGGCGCCGACGGCCAGCAGGCCGTGCTGATGCAGATCATCAAGAACGGCAACGCCTCGACCCTCAACGTGGTCAACAACGTCAAGAAGGCGATGCCGACGATCCGCGCCGCCGCGCCCGAGGGGCTGTCGATCAAGCAGCTGTTCGACCAGTCGGTCTTCGTCTCGAACGCCATCGAGGGCGTGCTGCACGAGGCGCTGACCGCGGCGGCCCTGACGGGGCTGGCCATCCTGCTGTTCCTCGGCTCCTGGCGCTCGACGATCATCGTGCTGATCTCGATCCCGCTCTGCGTCATGACCTCGCTCGCCGTGCTGGCGGCGCTCGGCGAGACCATCAACGTGATGACGCTGGGCGGCCTCGCGCTGGCGGTCGGCATCCTGGTGGACGACGCCACGGTGGCGATTGAGAACACCTACCGGCTGTTCGAGGAGGGCGAGGAGTTCCGCGAGAGCGTGGTCCACGGTGCCGCCGGCATCGCCAAGCCGGCACTGATCTCGACGCTCGCGATCTGCGCGGCCTTCACGGCGGTCTTCGCGCTCACCGACACGCCGAAGTACCTGTTCACCCCGCAGGCGCTCGCGGTCGTGTTCGCGATGCTGACCTCCTACCTGCTGTCGCGCACCCTGGTGCCGCTCCTGATCGACGTGATCGTGGCGCCGGAATACCGGCAGAAGCACGCCAAGGACCGGGATCGGCACGGGGCTCCCCGGCGGGGCCGCATCGCCCGCGCCGTCGGCGTCGTCGGGGCACCGCTCATGCGGCTCGCCGGCTGGGTCCACGGCGGCTTCGAGCGCGGCTTCGCGCGGTTCCACCGGGGCTATGTCGGGCTGCTGCACGCGGTGCTGCGCCACCGGATCGTCACCCTGGGCGCCGTCGGCGGCGTGCTCGGCATGACCGGCGTCCTGTTCGTCTTCGTCGGCCAGGACTACTTCCCGCAGATCGAGGCGAGCCAGATGACCATGCATCTGCGCACCCGCGTCGGCATGCGCATCGAGACCGCCCGGCAGGTCTTCGCCGAGGTCGAGGACACCGTCCGCGAGGTGATCCCGGCGGCCGAGGTCGACCA
Organism: Methylobacterium sp. C33D; assembly: GCF_053345825.1. Lineage (NCBI taxonomy): Bacteria > Pseudomonadati > Pseudomonadota > Alphaproteobacteria > Hyphomicrobiales > Methylobacteriaceae > Methylobacterium > Methylobacterium sp. C33D. The sequence goes on along the minus strand of NZ_JBKFAV010000010.1, from coordinate 102,369 downwards.
GATCCTCCAGAACATCGGCCTGCCGTCGAACAACTACAACTTCGCGTTCTCGGACGGCTCGTTCGTCTCGTACAACGACGGGCAGATGCTGATCAGCCTGAAGGAGGGGCACGGCTCGGTGTCGGGCTACACGAAGCGCCTGCGCGACGTGCTGATGAAGCGCTTCCCCGACGTGATCGTCTATTTCCAGCCCGCCGACATGATCACCCAGATCCTGAACTTCGGCGTCCTCACGCCGATCGACGTGCAGGTCTCCGGCCGTCACAAGGAGAAGGACCTGGAGGTCGCCCAGCGCATCGTGCAGCGGCTGAAGCACACGAAGGGCCTCGTCGACGTCCACCTGCAGCAGATCGTCAACGAGCCGCAATTCTACGTCGACGTCGACCGGCGCCTCGCCTCCGAACTCGGGCTGACCGAGCAGCAGGTGGCGCAGAACATGAACATCTCGCTGTCCGGCAGCTACCAGGTCACGCCGAACTTCTGGCCCGACCCGAAGACCGGCATCCCCTACCAGCTCTGGGTGCAGACGCCCGAGTACCGCAACAGCTCGCTCACCGACCTGCGCAACACGCCCATGTTCGTGCGCGCCGCCGCGACCTCCGGCTCCGGCCCCGGGGTGCTGACCCTGCTGTCGAGCCTCGCGGACATCCGGCGGACGCCGACGCAGACCATGATCAGCCACGTCAACATCCAGCCGACCTTCGACATCTTCGCCTCGGTGCAGGACCGGGACCTCGGCTCGGTCGCCGGCGAGATCGACGCGATCGTCGAGGACGAGCAGAAGAACCTCGAGGCACCCGACAAGATCGTCGTCCGCGGCCAGATCGAGAACATGCGCTCGGCCTTCTTCCGCCTGGAGATCGGCCTCGGCATCGCGCTGATCGCCGTCTACCTGCTCATGGCGGTGAACTACCAGAGCTGGGGCGACCCGTTCGTGGTGATCGCCGCCCTGCCGATGGCGTTCTGCGGCATCACCTTCGCGCTGTTCGTGACCGGCACGCCGTTCTCGATCCCGTCGATCTTCGGGGCGATCATGTCGGTGGGCATCGCCTCGGCGAACTCGATCCTGCTCGTCACCTTCGCCAAGGAGCACCGGGAGGAGACCGGGTGCAGCGCCCTGGAGGCGGCGATCACCGCCGGCGAGACCCGGCTGCGCCCGGTGCTGATGACCGCCTTGGCGATGTTCCTGGGGCTCATCCCGATGGCGCTCGGCACCGGCGAGGGCGGCGAGCAGAACGCCGCCCTCGCCCGCGCGGTCATGGGCGGCATCGCCTTCGCGACGCCCGCGACCCTGCTGCTGGTCCCGTTCCTCTACGTGCTGATGCGCGGCGGCCCGGCGCAGCCGGTGCAGGATTACCTGGGGCCGGAGGGGCGACCGGCGACGGCCTAATCGTCAGCCGCGCGGGTCTCTCCTCCCCCTTGCGGGGAGGAGTTGGAGGTGGGGGTGGTGCAGGAGGCACCGCTGCGCCTCATCCTGAACCACCCCCACCCCTGACCCCTCCCCGCAAGGGGGAGGGGAAATGGTCCGTCGAGCCTGCTCACCCCTCCTTGAAGCCGTATTCCGGGGTGTCGTCGTCGTTGCCGTAGTACTTGTACGGCAGGAACTTGCCCGACATGGTGAGCTTCACGCGGTCGCCCTTGTTGTTGGCCTCGCGGGCCATGTCCATGTTGAAGTCGATCGCCGACATGATGCCGTCGCCGAACTCCTCCTGGATCAGCTCCTTGAAGGTCGTGCCGTAGACCATCACCAGCTCGTAGAACCGGTAGATCAACGGGTCGGTGGGCGGCATGGACGGGATCGAGCCGCGATAGGGCGGCTCGTTGAGCATCCGCTCCTCGGCGGCGGTGAGGCCGAAGAGCTCGGCCGCGCGCTTGGCCTGGGCCTTCGGCAGCTTCATCTGGCCCAGGCAGGCCGCGGTGATCAGGAACGGCGACAGCCCGCCGATCTCCTCGTGGATGTGCTTCCAGCTCCAGCCCTTCTCGCGCTTGATGTCGAGAAGCTTCTCGGTGAGGTCTTCGCGCTTCATCGTCGGCTCCCGGAGTTCGATCTGCGATGGGTCCGGTGAGGCCGCGCGGTCCGCGGCCCCACCCACCCGATGCGGGTGCGCGTCCGGATCGCGACCGGTGAGGGGGGACGGTCGCGTCCGGACGCGGACATCCGCCGGGCGTCGTCGCGGCACGCTTTCGGGAGCGGCGCCGGCCGACGGGCGGACAGTCCCCCCTCGGCAAAGGGTGTGCCAGGCGGGGACCCGGGAAAATCGCTCCGTCTGCCAGTGATTTGGCTTGCCGGTTGCCGCTCACGACATCTCGTCGGAAACGAGATATCGTGAGCGGATGACGATATCTCGCGAGTCCCGTGCCGCCGGAACCTTCGGGCCGGTCTTCGAGGCGAGCCCGGATCCGATGCTGGTCCTCGCGCCGGAGGAGGACCGGGTCGCGGACGCCAACCCGGCGGCGGTGCGCCTCCTCGGCTACGGCCGCCCGGCGCTGCGCGGCGCGCGGGCGAGCGCGCTGTTCCCGGGCCAGCTCCCGGCGCTCACGGTCTTCACCGAGGCCGCGCTGGCCAGGGGGCACTGGTGGACGCGCACGCTGGCGCCGCGCGACGCGGCGGGCCGCGACCTGCGGGTCGAGACCGCGGCCTTCCCGCTGCCGGGCGACGCGATGCGCCTCCTCGTGACCCTGGCGGACCCGGACACGCTGCACCGCCGCCAGGTCGACGGCGAGGCCGAGGCCCACATGCGCGCCGGCCTCTCCGAGTGGCAGCGCGTGGAGCGCATCTTCCGCGACATCGAGCGGGGCAACCAGCTCATCCTGCGCGCGGCCGGGGAGGGGATCTACGGCGTCAACGCGGAGGGCGTGACCACCTTCGTCAACCCGGCCGCCGCGCGCATGCTCGGCTGCGAGGCCGCCGACCTCGTCGGCCGGGACATGCACGCCGCCGTGCACCACACCCGCCCGGACGGCAGCCACTACCCCCACCACGACTGCCCGATCTACGCGGCGTTCCGCGACGGGACCGTGCACCAAGTCGATCACGAGGTCTTCTGGCGCGCCGACGGGACCGCCTTCCCGGTCGAGTACACCTCGACGCCGATCCGCGACCGGGGGCGCCTGCTCGGCGCCGTCATCGTGTTCCGCGACATCAGCCAGCGCCGGGAGGCCGAGGCCCGGCTGACGAGCGCGCTCGCCGAGGTCGACTCCCTCCGGGAGCGCCTCGAGCTGGAGAACGCGTACCTCAAGGAGGAGATCCGGGCCGAGCGCCAGCACCAGGGCATCATCGGCCGCTCGCCCGCCATCGCGGCGACGCTCCGGCAGGTCGACCGCGTCGCGGCCACCGACGCCACGGTGCTGATCACCGGCGAGTCCGGCACCGGCAAGGAGCTGATCGCCCGGGCGATCCACGAGGCCAGCCGCCGCAGCGCCCGCCCGATGATCCGCGTCAACTGCGCGGCGATTCCCCGCGAACTGTTCGAGAGCGAGTTCTTCGGCCACGCCAAGGGCAGCTTCACGGGGGCGCTGCGCGACCGGGTCGGCCGGTTCGAACTCGCCGACGGCGGCACGCTGTTCCTCGACGAGGTCGGCGAGATCCCCCTCGACCTTCAGGGCAAGCTGCTGCGCGTCCTGCAGGAGCGCTCGTTCGAGCGGGTCGGTGAGGCGCGCACCCGGGCGGTGGACGTGCGCGTGGTCGCGGCCACCAACCGGGACCTGCGCGCCGAGATCCGGGCGGGCCGCTTCCGGGAGGACCTCTACTTCCGCCTCAACGTCTTCCCGATCCAGGCGCGGCCCCTGCGCGAGCGGCCCGAGGACATCCCGCCGATCGCCCAGCACCTGCTCCGGGTCGCGGCGCGCCGCCTCACCGTGCCGGAGCCGCGCCTCACCGAGGGCGACGTCCGCCGCCTGTGCCGCTACCCCTGGCCCGGCAATGTCCGGGAGCTGGAGAACGTGATCGAGCGGGCGGTGATCCTCTCCGCCCGGGGCCGCCTCCGCCTCGACCTGCCCGACGGGGAGGCGGCCGGGCCCGCCGACGCGGCCGCCCCGGCCGCGCCGCCCGACGGCCGGCCGGCCACTGAGGCCGAGCGCCGGGCGCGCGACCGCGCCGAGATCGTCGCGGCGCTGGCGCTGGCGGGCGGGCGGATCTCCGGGCCGGGCGGTGCGGCCGCGCTCCTCGGCCTGCGGCCGACGACGCTGGCCTCGCGGATCAAGGCTCACGGGATCCCGCGCGGCTGATCCGGCGAGCCCTTGATCCGATCTTAAGATCGCTCCGCCACGATGCGCGCCGGGCTTCCCCGTCGAAGTCGCAGCGTCCCCGGCCGATGCAGGACTTCTCCGATCCCGTCACCCTCCCGGCCGGCGCCGTCCTGTTCGAGGAGGGGGCGATCGGGCACTGCGCCTACCTGATCCTGAGCGGGCGCATCGCGATCTTCCGGCGGCGCGACGGCGGCGATGCCGTGCTTGCCCGGCGCGGCGCCGGCGAGATCTTCGGCGAGATGGCCATCCTCGACGCCCTCCCGCGTTCCGCCGGCGCGCGCGCCGAGGCGGATTGCGTGCTCGTCCCGGTGGACGCGGTGCAGATCCGCCAGAGGCTCGCCGGCGCCGATCCGATCTTGCGCCTCTGCCTGGAGGGGCTCATCGCCCGGTTCCGCGAGACCCTGCCCCGGCTCGGCCCGGCGGTCGCCGAGGGGGCTCCGGTGCCGCCGTCGCCCACCGCCCGCGCCGATTTCGACGCGACGGTCGCGTCGCTCGCGCAGGAGCGCGCCCTGCGGCGGGCCCTGGCCCGGGACGAGTTCGCGCTGTTCCTGCAGCCGATCGTGCGGCTCGCCACCGGGCGGCTCGCCGGCTTCGAGGCCCTGATCCGCTGGCACGATCCCGAGCGCGGGCTCGTGGCGCCCGCGTCCTTCATCCCGGCCGCCGAGGCGAACGGCCAGATCCTGGCGATCACCGCCTGGGTGATCGGCGCGATCGGCCGGATCGTGCCCCGAATCCTGCAGGCTGGCCTGCCCGCGCCCGCCTCCGTCGAGCCGTCCCTGTTCGTGAGCTTCAACGTCACGGCCCAGGATCTCGCCCGCTCGGACATACCGGGCCTCGTCGACGCGATGCTGCGCCGGACCGGCCTCGCGCCCGGCGCCCTCAAGATCGAGGTCACCGAGAGCGCGCTGATGCAGGATCCGGCCGGGGCCGCGGCCGCCCTCGCGCGCTGCCGCGCCGCCGGCCTCGGCATCGCGGTGGACGATTTCGGCACCGGCTACTCCTCGCTCAGCCATCTCAGCACCCTGCCGATCACCACGCTCAAGGTGGACCGGGCCTTCGTCCGGGCGATGCTGGCGGAGCCGCGGGATCGCCGGATCGTCCAGACCATCCTGCGGCTCGCCGAGGAGATCGGGGTGGCGGCGGTCGCGGAGGGCATCGAGGGCCGCGCCGAAGCGGAGGCCCTCGCGGCGATGGGCTGCGCCCTGGGCCAGGGCTACCATTTCGGCCGCCCGATGCCGGAGGTCGACGCCCTCGCGGCGGCGGCGGCCTGGAACGCCGAGGCATGGCGCATTGGGCCGACCCGCGGGGCCGGCCGGGACCGGCCGAGGGTCCGCGCCCAGGCCTGAGGGATTTGCGGGCCCCGGCGCGGTCTTTCGCCGCCTCCGCGAGCGTGGTTTCGATGCACCGGGCTGGCGGGAAGCGCGCGGCTCCGGGCGGAAACGCTTGCATCCGGTGCGTGTTTTCGGACCATGCGTCTTCGGGTCTCGGAGGCGGGCTTTGGGCGGAGACGAGCGGGACGGGCAGATGGCCGAAGGGGCTGCGGGGGCATCCGCGCATCCGGCGCCCTGGGAATTCGTGCTGCCGGAGGAGACGGCCACGGAGGATCTCGGCCTGTTCCTGTCCGAGTTCCTGATGCCCGGGGACGTGGTGGCGCTGTCCGGAGGACTGGGTGGCGGCAAGACCACGCTCGCCCGCGCGATCATCCGCGAACTCGCCGGCGACGCGCGCCTGGAGGTGCCGAGCCCGACCTTCACGCTGATCCAGCCCTACGCGGCCCGCGACGGCCGGCCGATCGTCCACGCCGACCTGTACCGGCTGCGCGACCCCGACGAGTTGGTGGAGCTCGGCTTCGACGAGATGGCCGAGGGCGCGATCACCCTGGTGGAGTGGCCCGACCGGCTGCCGCCCCGCGACGGCCCTGTGCTGACCGTGGACCTGTCGCTGCGGGCGGAGTTCGGCGCCGAGGCGCGTCTCGCCCGGATCGACGGCACCGGCGGCATGCGCGCCCGCCTCGACCGGGCCCGGGCGGTGCGCCGCCTGCTCGACCGCAGCGGCTGGGACATCGCCGAGCGGACCCTGATGCAGGGGGACGCCTCGTCCCGCGCCTACGAGCGCCTGACCAAGCCCGACGGCACCAGCGCCGTGCTGATGATCGCGCCGCCGCGTCCCGACGGGCCGCCGGTGCGGGACGGCAAGCCCTACAGCGCGATCGTGCACCTCGCCGAGAGCGTCCACGCCTTCGTCGCCCTCGACCGGGGCCTGCGGGCGCTCGGCTTCTCGGCCCCGAAGATCTACGGCGAGGACCTGACCGAGGGCCTGCTGATCCTGGAGGATCTCGGCACCGAGCCGGTGATCGAGGGGGGCGCCCCGCGGCCCGAGCGCTACGCCGAGGCCGTGCGCGTGCTGGCCAAGCTCCACGCCAACCCCCTGCCCCCGGTCCTGCCCGTGGCGGAGGGGATCGAGCACAGGCTGCCGCCCTACGACATGGAGGCGCTGCTGTTCGAGGCGGAGCTGATGCCCGAGTGGTACGCCCCGGCGATCCGGAACGTCAGCCTGTCGGCGGAGGCGCGGGCCGCCTTCGTCGATCTGTGGCGGGCGGCCCTCCAGGGCGCGGTCCCGGACCGGCCGACCTGGACCCTGCGCGACTACCATTCCCCGAACCTGATCTGGCTGCCCGAGCGCGACGGGCTGGAGCGGGTCGGGCTGATCGATTTCCAGGACGCCGTCATGGGCCACCCGGCCTACGACGTCGCCTCGCTGCTGCAGGATGCCCGGGTCGATTCCAGCGCGGAGTTCGAGCTGCGGCTGCTCGGCCTCTACGCCCGCGAGCGCCGCGGCCGGGACCCGGCCTTCGATGTCGGCGCCTTCGCCACCGCCTACGCGCTGCTGGCGGCCCAGCGGGCCACCAAGATCCTTGGCATCTTCGCGCGCCTCGACCGGCGCGACGGCAAGCCCGGCTACCTCGCCCACCTGCCGCGCATCGAGGGCTACCTCGCCCGCAACCTCGCCCATCCGGCGCTCTCCGGGCTGCGGGCGTGGCACGCGGACCACCTGCCGGGCTTCGTCGCCCCGGCGCCCGAACCCTGACCACCGGATTCCAGACCGCATGAGCGATCCCAGCCCCGCCGTCAGCCGCGCCTTCGTCCTGGCCGCGGGCCTGGGCAAGCGCATGCGGCCGGTGACCGCCACGGTGCCGAAACCCCTGGTCGAGGTGGCCGGCAAGGCCCTGCTCGACCACGCCCTCGACCGGGTCGCTGAGGCCGGGATCGCCAACGCGGTCGTCAACGTCCACTACCTCGCCGACCTGATCGAGGGGCACCTCGCGCGCCGGGCCGAGGGGGCGGCCCCGGGACCGGCCACGACCGTGTCCGACGAGCGCGCTGCGCTGCTGGAGACGGGCGGCGGCATCCGCAAGGCGCTGCCGCTCCTGGGCGACGCGCCGTTCGTGGTGCTGAACTCGGATTCGTTCTGGCTCGAGGGGCCGGCCTCCAACCTGCGCCGGCTGATCGACACCTGGGACGGGGACCGCATGGACGGCCTGCTGCTGGTGGCGCCGACCGCCACCAGCCTCGGCTACGAGGGCGCCGGGGATTTCGTCATGGATCCGGACGGCCGCCTGGAGCGACGGGGCGAGCGCGCGGTGGCGCCGTTCATCTACGCGGGCGTGGCGATCCTGGCGCCGGGCCTCTTCGTCGACACGCCGGACGGCGCCTTCTCGCTCAACCTGCTGTTCGACCGGGCGATCGGGTCGGGGCGGCTGTTCGGGATGCGGCTCGACGGCCAGTGGCTGCATGTCGGCACGCCGGAGGCGATCCGGGCCGCGGAGGAGCGCGTCCGCGCCAGCGCCCGGGCTCCGTAGGCCGCGGGAGCCCGAGGCGCGCGCACGGGCCACGAAAGTCGTTGCCCGAAGTGTCTTGCCAAGCCGGATCCGACCCTCTAGAAGCCCCTTCACACCGGCGGGCCGAGAGGCCGCCGCCGTGTCAGGCGCCCGTAGCTCAGCTGGATAGAGCACCAGACTACGAATCTGGGGGTCAGAGGTTCGAATCCTTTCGGGCGCGCCATTCCCATTTCACCGCTAAAAACATCCGCTATGACCTTGAACGGCAAGGTCAAATTTGCGGTTCTAAAACCTTCGCCGCGCTTGTAACGAAGCTGGTCGGCGAAGGTCAGTTTGAGCACCGCGCGGCGGTCCTCGATCCGGCCGGTACTCCAAAGACTCCAAGGGCTTGCGACGAACGCCAGGGCGGTTCTAAGTCGCAGATCAAAGCTGCCCTGCGGAGCTGCGCCGGAGGCGATCTTTTCGTTCAGGAGCAGCTTCTCGTTCTCCAGGCGTTGCAGCTTTTCTTCGAGAGCGCGAACGACCGCCGGGACGCTCGTTTCGACGATGCGGTCCACGAGTTGATCGACCTGCTTGTCGATCTGGGCGAGACCCGTCTCAAGCGCCTTTGCCTCGGCAGCCCGATTCTTTTGCTTGCGCGCCCATAGCTCCTTCATCATCGCCGTTGCGGCCTCGAAGAGTTGCGGCCGGGGCTGGGCGTTTTTCAGGATCGCCTCGAACTCACCCTCGATCACATCGCGCCGGATCGCCTTGCCGTAGCTGGCACAGGCTTTCCGGGGGCATTGGTAGTAGGGATGACGCTTGCGCTGGCTGCTGCCGCTCGTGGACCAGCAAGCAGTCAGGGGACCATCGCAGTCGTCGCAGATCACGAAGCCGCGCAGGGGGAAATCGACGCTGAGGTCGGTGCGATAGGTCGAGCGCAGTCCGTTCAGCCGATCTTGGATGCGCTGATGCGTCTCCAGGCTGATGAGAGCTTCGTGGTGACCCTTGCGCCGAGACACGTCCCAATTGGGCGCTTCGACATAGCCCGCATAGATCGGATTGCGGAGCATGTCGCCCACGCGCTGATGGGGAACTTTGCCGTTCTTGGGTTTAGGATAGGAGGGATGCTCCTCCAGGAAGCGGACGACATCGGCTTGGGATTCAAACCGGCCTGAAGCGTAGCCTTCGAGCGCTTCAACGACGATGGCGGCTGCGGGCTCATCGCGGACCAGCACCTTGCCGTTCAAGCCGGAGACGCGGCCGAAGCGATAGCCACTCGGCGCGCAGAAAACGGCGAAGCCGTTCTGGAGACGCGACTTCATGCGGTTCAGCGTCTGCTCGGCGTTGTTGACGCGGTGATAGTCTGCGAACGCGACCGTTACATTCTCCATCAGGCGAGACGAAGAACGTCCATCGAGAACACCCGCAGGCGTCTCCAGCAGCGCGCCGGTATTGGCGATCGCGCGGCGAAGGTCGGCATGGAGATAAAAATCGCGCGTGAAGCGGTCGAGGTGATCGATTAGAATGCGATAGCGGTTCTTTTTATCGCCAGCCACGAAGGCGATCATATCGCGAAGGCCAGGGCGCTGGCTCTCGCTGCCCGTCAGCTTGTCGCGGAACACTTCCACAATCTGGTAGCCGCAGCGGGCGGCATACTCGCGAAGGCGCGTCTCCTGCGAGGCAAGGCCATCGCCCTCACGGTCCTGCTTTTTGCTGGAAATCCGGCAGTAAATCACGGCAAGAGTCGGTTGGCTCGTTGCCCTTCTTGTTGTTCGTGTTGTCATGTGCCGGTCTCCTTTGACTGAATGGGGTCTCCTGTGTCGGTGAACTATTCTACCGGAGCAGAATCATCTTCGATGCGGCCGGTTAGATTAGCGATGATCTGCCCCCAGCTTTCTTGAGGAGCGTCGAGTTCAACGAAGCAGCGCATGATATCCCAAAGCGTCCGGAGCAGCTCGGCTTCTTGGGCTTCGTCGAGGGCAATGCCATCGAGGTAGGGACGGTAAGCGTCCAGATCGAAATCGGCCATCGATACGGTGGCCGCTTCCGTCGTGATCCGCTCAGAAAAGCGGTGTTCGTTGTCCATTGTCATGGCCGTCCTCCTTCTTTGTTGCTGGGCGGGAAGAAGTACATCCTACGCTTAAAGACCGAACATAGCAAGAATATATTCCTAGATTTGGTCTAGGTAGAAACGCTTTGTTATCTCACCCTCAACCGCATATTCGCAAATGACCTAAACGAGGGCCAAGCGGGACCGATAACTGCGAACATATGTTCGCAGCTTACTTAGCTTCACTGCCATATGATTTGCGACGGCGAGAAGCTTTCGCCTTATCTATCTACACTGCCAGACTTAAAAATGGGCTGACTCCCAACGCATTCCCCTCGGGGTATTAGAATGTATGGTCCAAAGGGGCGGACGGACAAGGCTTGCCAGGAAAAAGCCCATTGCTGCAATGACGGAGCGCCTGAGAAAGCTAGTCGGCGGTTCCGGCGCTCTATCCTGACCGGACGCCTACGGCCCTACAGCGCTGGGGGGGCGCGGGCCTCCGGCGTCCTACCGTCGTGACAAAGGGGATTCACAGCGCGGTTTTGCGCGGTAGAATGGGTATCCGACCATAGGAGCGGCCAGAATGACCGCGAAACCGGATCACCAGACCGATGCCGAGGCATGGCCCGGCGGCTGGATCAACTTCTATCAGTACCGGGGCGGACAGCGGCATTACGGCAGCGTCATATCCGCCACGCGCGAGGAAGCCGACGCCGTGCGGGCCGCTTGGTTTGCTCATAGCCTAGAGTGTGCAAAACAGGGGGTTATTCTCGCTTTCTACATCCCGACAGAAGAAAGCTTCAAAATGCTGGCCGACTTTGACCAGCTACCGGACGATAACCCACTCGTCGCGAAGGTGAAAAACTGCAATTTTTCTATTGCTGTCCCTTATGAGCGTCCGTGATGGAACGGAGGGCGATGACCGACGCCGAATTGTTTGAGTCATTCGCAGACTTGCGCATTCTGGCGAGCAATATTCTCGGGTTCCACGTTCTGGCCGAGGATGATACCGCCTCGGAGATTGGCCGTATCATGGCGCAATCGCAGATATATTCCGGTTCGGTCGATCTAGCGAAATTGGTTTGCCGCATCGCCGCAGCTTTACAGGCCCGCACCGAGGAGGGTTGAACGGATGGGCACGCTCCAACCGGATGGACGCGTCCCGCGCTATACCTGGTCGCTCTTATGGGTGAGAAAACGGATCGAGGCGCACCGCAGGGCTGCAGAGTTGGAGAGCGGCCGCCGGGCCGAGTTTCACGCGGCACAAGCCGATCTATGGGACTGGCACAACAGAAGCTTCCTTGACCGCGATGCACCCCTGAATGTCAGGGTTCTCGACTTCTACCGGCCGCCGCCGTCGGAAGCCTCATTCTGATGACAAACCAAAGAGCGCGGAGTCAGATATGACTGTCCGTATCCATCCTCTGATGCAGGATGCGGATGACGTCGATCCCGGCATCCGTCCGCCGGTAAAATATGAAATGCGATCCAACGCGATATTTTAGATATCCGGCTCGAATCTCGACAGGGCGGCCGATCTTCGCGCCGTTGGCCAGTTCGGTCGCCGCGTTGACGATGTCCTGATGATAGCGGTCCGCCTGATCCGCCGACCATTGCCCAACCGTGTACCGCCAGATTTCTTCCAGGTCCGAACGGGCGAGGGGTGTGAACCGGGCGCGGGCGCTATTGCCCATGCTTCGCCCGCATCTCCGTTAGAAAAGCGGGGCTGTCGAGTTCTTCAGCAGGGCCGGACTCTTCGCCAGCGATGAGGGCGGCTTGAAGCGCGGCGACCTTGGCTTCCCGCTCTTCGAGCAAGCGAAGGCCTGCGCGCACCACGTCACTGGCGGAACCGTAGCGGCCGCCCTCAACCTGCCGGTCGATGAACTGGGCGAAGTGGTCTCCAAGCGAGATCGATGTGTTACGTGCCATGCTGATACCTCTACCGCGAGTATATACCAATCTTTGGTACAGGGCGAGGGAAATGCTCGGGGAGTGGCTGGAACGGCAATGGGATCGGATCGTTCGCAGAGCAAAGGAGACCCCATGGCACAGGACGATAGCTTCACCCTCGATCAGGCGATCACGGCACAAAAGGCGCTGCGCTCATCCCTCGGCTTGAAGGAGGAGGTGTTCGAAGCCCCCGAGTTCGTCGGCATGATTAGCGACGAGATCGAGCAGCACCGCAAGGCGGGTAACACCGACCAGGAGATTGCGGCGATCATCAACCAGGCGACCGGCAAGGGCATCACAGCCGAAGCGATTGCAGAGCATTACGCAAGCCCGGAACAGCGTCACCCGCACGGCGGATAGACGGCATCGGCGGAACTTGGCGTGACCCAAAAAGGGTAGTGGGATCGGCCGGAGCTATGTCCGAAAATCGCAGGGCAGGCCGTTACCGCGACGTGCAAGATGTGCGGTGTAGTACACCGCAATCTTGGCAAGGGGACCGCTGCGCGCCCCCGTTGCATCCCCCAAGCAGTGGCGCTCCCTCGGCATCGAGCCTCATCGCACCACAGAAACGTCCGCCGTTTCATCCGTTCAGGAGGAGCGTTCCTGCCCCTCCCGAAACCCACCCAGACCAAGCGCTTCGCCGCTGGACCACGACCAGGAGGAGACTTCGCTCTCCCCTGGACCCCATGACCAAAGGCGTGTGCCGCCCTTGGAACCCTGCACCAGGTTGATCGCACCTGGACACGACCAAGGGCCTTCGTGCCCTGGACCCTGATACTCCCGGTAGCCTACCCCTAGCGGGCGGAACGCGGCCTGCAGTTGATGCGGTAGACTAGTGCATCTCGGGCGGTAGGTGCTTTGGGAACGGCTCTGTTCCCACCGGTTTCGACCTCACCCATCGATCAAAAACGCTCGGCGTCCAGACCCAACGGAACAAACCACATAAATTTAGCAAGGAGTGACTAGCCTGCGCGGGTTGCGACGCCCGGCGACGGAGGAACTCAAGGTTGTGGGCGGCCGTTGGTTCGTGCTTGCCAAAGGTCTGCGAATTCACCTAGCTTATGCTTTATGCCCGTCTCGTACAAATTTGATTCAGTAGGCTCAAAATCTATCAGGTATAGCCTCGCCTGCCGGAAGATTAGTCACCACGGTTGTACCGTGTCCGAGTTGTCGCCTCGTGCCATCAGTAAGAGCTGTTAGGCTGTCAGATGGTTGCGCTAAGGCTTAATGCTGTTCCAATCCATTGCGCCCCAGGTGCGGTAGTCGAAGTTTTTAAATTCCGGTACAGCAAAGAATTACTTGGGGAGCTGAGGACAAGTTACCCAAATAAGTACTTGTTCCGTCGTGCAGGTGCGGACGGGCAGAGTATTTTTGGCGTTCCGCTGATCCGAGATGTCGATAGGATCACTGACTCTACTGAAGAAATCGTTCTATCTGAGCACCCCGCGCTTTTATCAGCCTTGGCGCAAGAAGCCTTGTTTAATTTGTTCGTTAAGCTTGGCCGGCCGGTAGTCCGCCGTTATCCGCTACAACTCCTCTCGCAAAAGCCCGGCAATCTGATTTCAGAGTCCTGGAGCTTGCCTTCGTGGCTGCAAAAACGGGTTGCATGGGATTTGGAAACGCGGCGTGTTCGCTCTCAAGGCGGCAAGCCACTGATCGTTTTACTTGCTGACATGCGTACTAAAAATATCATCGACTGTACATTAGGCGAACTTGGTGAAAGCCGCATCCCAATTATTGGTCGCTACGTGGGCGTCAAGACGGAAATAAAAGACGAGCGCGTCTGGCCGCGTTTGAAGTTGCTGGGAAAAATAAGAGAGCTGAATGGCGAGGAAGCTCTTTTGTCAGACTATGGGATGGGCAGTGGATCGGTCAAACTTTGTGATGCCCACCTCGAACCCCGCAGAGAGAATTTCGATTGGTGCATAAAGCATCTTGCTCCCACAAAGTACGAATCTATAATTTCGGCACTCGCGGAACAGACGAGCGCGATAGCTAGCGGCCCGAAGCGGCTTGAGCAGATAAAGAAGACCTTTGATTATGTTCGGAAACAGCCCATCGAGATTGTTCCAGGTATCAACCTTGAGGTGGGAGAATTAATTGGCGGAGAGAACCAAAAAATCCCCTTGCGGTCTGAAATAATAAAGAAGCCTGTTCTCGTTTTTGATCCGAGCGGCGTCAAAACAGATACTTGGAACGAGCGTGGAATTGATAAGCATGGGCCGTATGATCAGCGAACATTTGCACCCAAGCAGCTAAGGATCGCAGTTATATGTAATCAAGCCGATGAGGGGCGCGTGGAAGCGTTCATGGCAAAGTTTCTCGATGGATTGCCAAGCATATCTGTACGGGACCGAAAGCCTTACGAAAAAGGTTTTATCCGGCGCTTTGCCTTATCTGCACCAAAAGTGCATTTTTTCACGACAAAAGGCGCTTCCTCTGAGGATTATGTTTCCGCATGTCGAGAGGCTTTGAAGTTCGCGGGCGACCAGAATTTCGAGTGGAGCCTTGCGATTGCACAGATTGACGAAGAATTCCACGATCTTCCCGAAAGTTCAAATCCATACTTTGCCATTAAAGCGGCTTTTTTGAAACATCGTGTTCCTATACAAGAAATAACTTTGGAGACTATAAGCAAATCTGATCGGCAGCTTGTTTACATCATGAACAATGTAAGTTTGGCCACCTATGCTAAAATTGGCGGAACACCTTGGCTTCTAAGATCTGCCCCGACCGTTGGCCACGAATTGGTAATCGGATTAGGATCTCAGATAATTAGTACATCGAGATTGTCGGATAAGGAACGTGTGGTCGGTATCACGACAATATTTAGTAGTGATGGACGATATCTTCTCGATGATCGAACTGGCGCTGTACCATACGAGCAGTATGAAGCAGCGCTGGCAGAAACCTTGTCGAGAGCTATCGAGCGCGTAAGAGCAGAAGACAACTGGAGGAGCACGGATTCTGTCCGCCTAATATTTCATGTATTCCAACAGATAAAAGATAGAGAAGCTGAGGCGGTGGGAAAGCTTATAGAAAAGCTCGGATTTTCTGATGTGAAATTTGCCTTCGTACATGTAGTCGATAATCACCCGTTCAGTCTTTTCGATGAACATAATCAGGGTGTTCGCTTTGGGCAAGAAACAAAGGGCGTAATGGCTCCTGAACGTGGGCTGTCAATCTCGCTAAGTGACGATGAACGGTTAGTTTGCTTCACAGGCAGCCACGAAGTTAAACAGGCGTCCCACGGTCTGCCCCGTCCAACATTGCTTAGGCTTCACCGCAATTCAACTTTTCGAGATATGACATACATTTCGAGACAAGCTTATGATTTTTCAAATCATTCATGGCGGATGCTTTCCCCTGCGCCGATGCCAATCACAATTCATTATGCAGAGCTGATCGCTCGCCTTCTCTCTGGCCTGCAAAATACGCCTGGCTGGGATCCTGATATTATGCTTGGTCCAGTCGGCCGGAGTCGATGGTTTCTATGAGTAGCGAAGCGTATGGCTTATCGCTTCTTCAGAACGCAGCCGTAGACGATGCGGAACAGCCACCTCACGCCAGAGCTTTTGCAAGCTGGATTCTTGATAAGACACCGGCCCGGCGCTTGCTCCTGGACACTTTGGCGTCAGAGATCCAGAACAATAAGGGATCGACCAGGTTGAGCGCTCAGGTCGCGGTGCTCGGTTTTGCAGTCAACGCGGACCAACGTTTCAAAGGTGCGTTCGTTGAGGGAGTCGACTGGCTGAAGCAACGCAGATACTTTCAAGCAGGGCGGCCGAGAGGATTCGAATTAGACGGGTTGGGCATACTCGGTGTAGCGATAGGTATCCTTTCCGCGCCTTGTCTCGACTCCTCTGTGGCTTGGATCAAGGAGTTGGTCAGAAACTCACTCGGTGAACTAGACTCGGTTGAGGATTGGAACAGCTCGCTTATCGCTGCTTCAGCAGTACTGCTGGGGCTCCCGACGAACGTTCAGCCTGCGCCGGAGCTGATTATTTCGTTACATGCAAAGGGAATCAGTTCCGCAAAGCTCGAAGATCATGAGAAAGCTTGGCATGAGGCTTTCCGGTTAGATGGATGGGACGGCGAAATGACACGCTCTGCCGCCCGTCTCGCCGCCATCAATTTCGTTGCGGAAGTTATGCCTTCGGTTCGCCTCAAGTCGGCGACCGTCGCAGATTTGATTAGTCTTCTGGAGCGTCTTGATCGCTCATTTAGACATTGGACATGGGAAACTAAAAGTCGAACTCCGAAATCGAGCATCGCGCGGTGGGACGTCGAAAATGAGTATCACGTCCAAAATATTCTCTGGACAATACTTGCTCCTATCTTCCCCGACTTAGATGATGAGGAGTGGCTGAAATCTTTAGGACACCATCATCCACGAGGAGATTTCGCGATACCGTCTCTTAAGACCATTGTTGAGGCAAAATATATGAGGTCGGGGACTGCATTTTCCAAGATAACACAGGAAATTGCAGCGGATGCATCAACTTATTTAGCGCCAGGCAGCGATTATAAGCATCTCGTTGCCGTAATATGGGACGATTGTGCTCGTACGGAGGAGCATGCGGAGCTGCGCGAAGGATTGCTACGTATAAGAGGTGTCGAAGGCGCGATCATCATATCCCGCCCGTCGTTCATGGAGCGCTCTGCAAAGTCGCGCCTAGACTAATTCAATAAACTTAACATCAAGAGAAGAAAAATATGACGAATAGCGTTGTCAAGAAATCAAACGAATTGGTAGATCCGCAAGCGCAGATGCTTGTCGGATTTTTGCAGGAAATGGGGCTTCCGCATGAAAACATAATCGCGGACCAGTCTCAGAGAGCTATTATTGGGGACAATATTCATGGTTTGATCAATAATGTTCCGGCTGATCTCCGCAAGGATGCACGTTATCTCTCAAAATTCGTAATCGGCGCTGGCATAGGTCTATTTGACTATTCGTTGAATGCGGTTTGGAATGAGGTGGTTCTCAATCTTCGGAAAAAGGCTGTCATGTACGGCCTCGACATTTTCTTCGACGGTGCTGTTGGAGGAAGTAAAGCAAGGGAATTTTATAGTACCGAAGATGATCTAGCTTCGCTGAAAGACTCTGTGCTTTTAGACACCTGTAGGAAACTGGAGCTAATATCAGATACAACATACAAAAAACTCAAGCACATTCTTGAGATGCGTAATGATACGGGTATTTCTCATCCAACAAATTACAACAGCAATGCTTACGAGCTGCTCGGTTATCTGCAAAATTGTATTCAGGATGTTTTGCATGATAATCCGACCGAGGCGGCCCTTCAAGTTCAGGCATTCATTAAAAATTTGAAGACTACCGTTACCCCTCTCGACAATACCACCCAGCAGGGAGTTGAGAAGCGGATCAATGAACTTCCAAGCCATCTTTGTGGGAGTATGTTGCGCACCGTGTTTGGCATATATGTCAGTGCAGACACAGACCCCGTAGTGAGAAAAAACATCTCGCTGATTGCCCCTGCTATCTGGCAGGCCTGTCATGACGAGGCGAAATATAAGCTCGGGATCGTTCTCGAGGGATACAATGTCAATCTACATCAAGATAAGCACAAGCTTGGACAGCAATTTTTCGACATCGTTGGTGGAAACCAATTTAGATCGCCCAGTGAACGGGTTATCATTGTAGACGAACTGATCACTCAGCTTCACCAGAAGCATAACGGTTGGGACAATTTCCATCATGAGCCGCCGGTGGCGGCGCAGTTGCATTCCTATGTTCCAGACCAGGCGTCAATATTCGATAATTTGGCGATGAGGCTGTTCAAGGTCGTCCTGATGTGCCGCATTGGCCGTGGCGTAAACTACAACAGTGGGGTTTCGCCCGGGGGAGCGAGATATTACGAAGCTATTTTGGCTATCGCTGGCGACAAGTATGCAGTTCACGTTATCGCTTCCCTTTCACACTACGAAATTCGGGCTAAGCTTGGAAATACGCTTTGTAGAAGTCACGCCAAGAGATGTCTGGAAATAGTTCGCGGGAGCGTAATTAATGCGCGTTTAATTGAGGCGCTCGATTATTTGATGGCAAATATTGAAACCAGTCCTAATTGTGTTGATAGTACGGAACTTAAGCGGTTGACGGCAGGATATATCAAGTGGAGTTAGTCTTGATCCGTTATTCAACGCTGCGAAGCATATGTCGAAGCTCCGGCCGTCGCCAGAACTCCGGCATTTCAACGACGTAAAAGCCCCAGTCCCTAGCGTCTAGCAGCGCATTGTCGCTGGTAGACGCGCTCCGGATATCCTCGACTTGCAGAAGGGGACGAGCCTGCTCGACAAGATTGTCACCGGAGCCATTCACCTGGTTCGAGTTCACGTTGAAGCCGCGCACCATCACCGACGTTTTGCCAGAGCGGTGCTCAATCTCTTTGAGCGTGTCGCTGTCCGGTAAGCCGCGATAAAGCGTGTGTGCGACAGCCTTCTTCCAGATGCGCGCCGTCTCCCGTCCATAGCGGGTTTCGATCTGCGCCGCTGCGTTCTGAAACACGCCGAGGAAGTTGATGCCGCCCTGGCGGTAGAGGGTCAGCACCTCGTAAAAATTCGAGACGTACAGCTGCCCCCATTCCTCGCCGACGACGAGGGCGCGGAGCGGGCCTTGCGCATCGGCAAAGCGCTCGATCACGGCGGCCGTCATCGCGCCGACGAAGGTCCGGCTGGTCTCGGAGCGCGCCGAGCCGATCAGGAAGAGGGCAGTGCGCTCGCGCTTCATATCGGCCGGATCGAAGGTGTTTCGGCTTGTGAGGTCACGCGCAGCCATTCCCGGCTGGAAGCCTTGCAGCCGCTCGACGATCAGCGAGGCATAAGCGTTCCATTGGTCTGGCGAGCTGGTCAGCCCAGCGACGAGGCGGCACATACCGGCTTCGTCTTGCATCCGCCGGTCTGACGCCCAGAGCAGCAGATCGTCAGCGATCTCCTCGCGCGGACGCCCCCAAAAATCCCACAGGCCACCGGGCGAGCAGGACCAGCGCTCGGACGGGTAGAGGGCTGTCACCTTGTTGTAGAGCGTGAAGAAGGTGCGGACGCCCTGGCTCACCCAGCGGTTCTTCAAGTCCGGGTCCTGCGGCACCAGAAAGCTCGCAGCGTCATAGGCTGCCTCACCGACAATGCCGCGAAGGGCTGGGTTGGCCGCTGTCTCCAGGAGACGCGTGTTAATGTTGTAGCTTTCGGATGGGTAGCCGTGGTGGTTGCCCGCGTTGATGAACCGGACATGGTAGCCCTGGCGTTTGAGCGTCACCCACGACACCCAGGCGAGTTCGCCATCCTTCGGGTCGGTGATGATCTTGGTGATATGGTCGGTGCGGGGCGAGACGAGGTTTACGCCCAGGAAGCGAGTGAGCTTGCCCTTTCCGGCCTGAGCATCAATCGCAACCGGCTCGGTGCCGCTGTAAACGAGCGGCCATCCGTCGATGAATCCGAGTTCGATCCCCCGGCGGATGTTTTGGTAGGTGCGGGCCGGAACGCTCATAGCAGTCCCGACCGGATGAGCGCTTCAAGGTCATTCAGCTTGGCGTTCCCGAGCTGGCCGCTCGGGTTCGCATCGAGCATCTGGCGAAGGCGGGCGGCCGCAACAGCCTCTGCCCGCGCTCTTGCAATCCGCGCCTGCTCGGCATCCTCCCAGGCGAGGCGCTGGGCTGCCTGAGATTCGAGGCTGAACAGAAATTGATGGATTTCGACGAGATTGCGCAGGCTCATTTGCGCAGCTCCTCTTCATCGTCCCAGGTGGCGAACTGGAATGGCTCGCGCTCAGTCCGGCGCTGGTGTTCGGCGTGCTCTGAAGGAAGCGGCTCAATAGTCTGAGCTGTCCTGACAGGCTGCGAAGGGAGCAGCGCCTGCATGGCAGCAGCCGACTGCGCGGCTTCGGCCTTTGCTTTCTCGATGTGATAGGTGGCGACCACCGAACCGAGAGCGTAGCCGCCAATCGGCAGATAGATCACCCAATCTGCCCTGATCGGGACACCGAATAGGCCAGACGCGAAGAAGGCGAACGAAGGGACGAGACAAGCCCCGATCAACCCGCGCCGGACGAACGCGCGCGCATCCTCGGGCGTGAGCGTTTCACCGCAAAATTGAATCGGCTTGTTCCAAGCCATGAAGCACACGACGGTTAGAACAAAGGATGCGAAGGCCAGAAGCGCGAAGATGAACGCGCCCGCGATCATCGCGCCTGCTGCGACAAAGCCAATCGCCATAGCTGCGCCGCTGTTGTCATTGTTGTTCGCCATCACCGCCTCCTATTAAGGAGCTATCGCTCCAGGCTCAGCCCGAGAGACATCTCGCGCTTGCGGGCTGTCCCAGGATCAAGACCGCGCGAGAATTTGAAGAAGCGTCCAAGCTCACGCCGCAATTCCAGCAGCTCTTCAGCTTGGCGCTTTCGTAAGGATTTGAATTCGACCTGGAGTCGGGCGCGCTCTTCGCGCTGCCGATCAACCAGCTGTTGGCGCTCTTGCGCCTGCCGTTCGCGGCTTGCTTTCGCTTCCGCTTCGTTCTGAGCGCGGACTTTTTGATATTGACCGGTGATGCGGTGCCATAGGCCGCGCAAACCTTTGGGTAGTCTCTCCGCCCGTGCCTTCGTCTCGGCGTCCCAGGTCCGCTTTTGATCCTGGTCGAGCTTCGCGCGCCTATCGCGGTGGCGATGGGTCATTTCCATCTTGGCGTGGGCGAGCGTCGCGGCCGACTTTTGGAACTTGGTTTGCGACTCCGCGACGTGGCGCTTGATCGCCGGAGTCATCCGCTCGGCCAGCACCTTGCGGGTGGCCTCGACGGAGGGAAGCGCATCGCCATCACCAAGCCGCGCTTTCACATCCTTGGTTTTGAGACCGAGGACACGGGGGAGCGAATGCACTTCGCCGTCATGGTCGATGATGACATGGCCGCGACGGTCGCCGCGCGCCATGAAGCAGCCATGCTCTTCCAGCGCGCGGGAGAAGGCAGCGGGGCTATCCGATGCCTGCCAGCAGGATTGAACGGCTGCCTTGAGCCAGCGCGGGTCTTGCCCCTGGCGCTTGGCCTGCTGCCATTCGGCCAGGGTGAAGTTGAGCGGATCGCGCATCCCGTCGCGCGCGATACCGCGCGGCATGTCCCAGCCATGTTCGAGGTAGAGATCGCGCGAGAGACCGATGAGCTTCTTCTTGAAGTAGCTCATCGGCCGCGCTGTCATGGTGGCCGCGTCGATGCGGCTCCAAGCAGCATGAGCGTGGCTGCGGCCCTCTTTCTCGTGGAAGACGATGACGCGCGGCTGCCCTTGCAGACCGAGGCGCTTCTCAGCCTCGTCGATGGCGCTGACAAACTGCGCCTCTGTGACGGACGCGCTCTCCGGCGGGCTGAGTGAGAGAGAAAAGAGATACTGCTTGCACTTCGTCCCGCGCGAGATCGCCTCGGCTTCCTTGAACGCGCCGCGCAGATTGTCGGAAGCGAACTCGCGCAACTCGTGGACACGCACATGCTCGTTGTCGTCCGGCCGCATGAGGTGGGCGGCCAAGTCCTGACCGCCGCCGCGCTGCGAGCCTTTCAAGATCATGGCTGCGCCTCCGGCTTCAGGCCGAGGGCGATCAGCAGCAGGCGGCGAATCTCGTGGAGGTCGGCGAGTGCCTGAACCAGGGCGGCTTCGGTTTCTTCCGTCGCCGGGAGCGAGCCGGTGTTCGCCGCATGGGCAAGTTGGTTTAGATTGCTGAAAACCCGCGAGCGGCCGAGCAGGGCGATAAGCTGGGCCAGCACCTTCCGGTCGGCAATCGAGATTCCGCTTTTGCGGACTCTGGCCGGGACCGGCTCACCCAGAACCTTGGCGCGGATGTAGGTGCCGAGCGGAGCGCCCGCGGCCTCACAAGCCAGGCGGGCGCGCTCGGCCTCCGAGAGCCGCAGGCTGAAGGGTGCCGGTACCTTGGCCTTCCTGATTCGGCGGGATTTAGCGGGGGGCGGGGCTGCCGCTTCGGTCTCGAAGGTGCTGCCTAGGGACATGGCGGCACCTGCAAGTCATGGGACTTGCGGTGCTCCAGGAAGGCGTTCCACTGCGCCAGCGTGTCGAACAATTCGTTCGAAACGCTGCTGGGCGGGCGCGCCATACATATCAAGTATTTACATAGAAAATCTGCGTGTCGTGCTTCCCGGGAAACCAAATTGGGAAGCGCATGGGAAGCGTTGCGCCGTTGAGACCTCCCAGGGGTTTTTGCGCCCAGGGCTGATTTTTGGCTCAGGTTTACGCTCATGGTACACGCTTCCGAGTTCCTCACGCTGGTAGGCGTTAAGCCCGCTCACCGGCCAAAAATCCCTCTGTAATTTTTCCGCGGCATGGCTTCCGCAGAAAAAGAACCGGTGGTGGGGGTATCGGCAAGGTTGCTTATATGCCGGGCACGTCGGCGCGATTGTGGAGCGCGACCACCGTTTTAGTAGCGGGCCATGGTTCCATCGGCGGGGCGTGGGGCTAAATCGCGGAAGGGGACCCTCGCGCGGCAGGACAGGCGAGTCCGAGTCCGAGGCGCTGGTCGTTCGCGAGATTACCGCGCCGTGCCGAAGTTGCCGAGCGGCAAGGGGCGACGCGTGCTGCTCTTGCGGCCGTTTCCCCCGTGAGCCTCGGCCACTCCCTCGGGGGCGGCCCTCTTTCAAGCCTGGGCCATGCTCGCCCCAGCGCCCGCTTGACCTGCACCACCGACCACGCGCCCAAGGCCAGGACACCGGCTTGCCGCAGGGCCGTGTCGCAGGCCGAGAACAGCACCTCGATCGCAGGATGACGCGCGATCTCGGCCCGGGTGAGCGCCTCGCGGAAGGTCCAGGTCGTCTTGGCGTCCGGCACCGGATCGGACAGCCGCAGACCGAGGAAGCGCATGAACGAGAGCCGACCCTCGATCAGGATTGGGTCACGCTCGTCCGACAGCGAGTGGCTGGCCTGAAGGATCAGCACCTTGAACATGACCACGAGGTCGAACGGTGGGCGACCGCCCTTCGACCCGTCCGGGCACGGCACGGGCGAGGTCGTCCCGGTACAGCTCGCAGCCGACGATGTGGCTCAACCGCTCCAGCGCGCCTCACTCGAGCTCGATGACGTTCCGGGAGGACGGCTGGGCACTGCGCAGGGATGGCCCGCGGTTGCTGAGGAAATCGCCCGGCGGCGCGGTCGCTGGCTTCGCGGCGGGCGCGCCGCGCACGGACTGCGCCGGCTGTTCGGGCCGGTCGATCGAGGCCGGGTTCGCGACCGGCGGCAGCGGCGTGACGACGCGCCCCTCCGCCTGATCGAGGCAGCGCCGCAGGGCACCGGGATCGGGCAACAGCGTGCAGTCGTTCACCGAGAGCGGGCTTGGCTGGGCGCGGGCCGCCGTCGCGCCTGCCGCGAGGAGCGCGAGCGCGCCGAAGGCGGTTCGCACCGCGCGTCCCCGCGTCAGCGGTCCGGGGTTCATGGCTGCGCCTGCCGGATCCGCGGATTGACCTGTCGGACCTCGATCTCGCTCGGCTCCGACGGCAGCAGCTTGCGCGGGGCGGCCGTCCCGGTGCGGGCGGCCTGCTGCTGCGCCTGGGGCGACACCGGTTGCGGCGCCGGCGCGCTGGCCCGGCCCTGCTGCGCCGGCTGCGCGGGCGCGTCCGCCTTGTCGAGCCGGCCGAGCCGCACCCGCACGTACTCGACCGACCGCTTGGCCGCGTCGAACCCGCACTCGTAGGTCACCCGCACCCACTCCTTGGCGGGACTGAGGAAGCGGATCGAGTCGCCCCGGTAGCGGACCACCGTGGCGCCGCCCTCGGGCGCCTCGGCCTGCTGGAAGATCTTGGCGAAGGGCCGGGAGACCCACTCGAAATCCGTCGGCGCCTGTGCCTCGATCCGCGGCGCGCAGATCTGCGAGGCGAGTTCGTTGTTGGCGCGCACGCAGGTGGCGTCGCAGCCCGGAGCGGCGGGGGCGGGCTGCCCCGTCCCGGGATTGGCAGTGTTGGCCTGCATCGGCGCGGCCTGCGCGGGCGCCGGCTGGGCCGCTGCCGGTTGAGGCGGCGGCGTGGGAGCCGCCGCAGATTGTGCCCCGGCCGACAGGATCCCGGCCGACCATACGGTCGCGGCGGCGAGCAGGATCTGCACGCGCGATGGCCCGCGCTGCCTCATCGTAGCCTCCCAATCAACACTCGGCGCAGACGGTTTCCGCCTTGCGCAGACATCGACCGCTCCGTCGCCCTCGAACCCGCGGGCTCACACCCGAGGAATCGCGCCGCAGACGACCATTCAGAACGGTCTTGCTTGCTCAATAGAATACCACTTTCGGCGATGACTGATGTGTCCAATTTAACACGCATATAGCTGCCCGCGAACCGGGTGGCGAAAACTGCCTAATCCGATCCGGGACACCGATTCCTGAGATCGTTAACGCGCCGTCTTAAATGATTGAGAGATTTCAGTTTTCTCCGGGACGTTTGACAGACCAAGTCGCGACTTTGTCGCATGAGATCTGATGAGAAATTCCGACAATTGTATTTTTTGTCTCAACCGGCGCTTGACACTCGTCTCCGGCTTATGGATACGCTTAACAAGCCGTTAAGGCGCCGCGGCGACAGAGCGACCGCGATGGCATAGATTGTGTTCAAAAGAACACATAAAATAGAAGAGGGAGTGTATCTATGTTCAAATCAGTTGTTCTGGCTTCCGTGGCCGTCGCTAGCCTGACCGCCTTCGCGGCCGGCGCCTCGGCGCAGCAGATCACGCCACAGCTTGGCTACGGAACCACTGCGAACGAAGCCTTTTTGGTTCAACGTGGGACCGGAAACAATTCTACCATCGATCAGACCGGTGGGACCAATCTGAAGGCGGGGTCTCTTAACAACCAAGTCGATCTGTCGGCCACCAACATGTATACTGGCTACGCGGATTCGCAGTTTGAGGCTGCCAATACGATGGTTCAGAGAGGTGACTACAACACCCTCAACGTGACGCAGGGCAATACGAACAACCAGGTCATTACAGTCGCCAACAACGTTACCCGCAGCGATTTCAACTTGGGTGCGGACAAAGGCTCGTTTCAGTTCGGCACTGGAAACACGGTGAATGCGAATCAGCAGGGCCAGAACGGACTGGTCCAGTTCCAGCAGAATGGCGGCAACAACAATGCCTCGCTGACGGTGGATAATGGTGCTGATCGTACTTACGCAGGAACATTCCAGGCAGGAAATTCCAATACCGCGGCGATTCACCAGTACGGGAACGCAAGCAACGCTTACGGTGTCATTGTCCAGTCTGGCAATTCGAATAAGGGGTACATTGATCAGTATGGCACGACCAACTATGCTGCCCTACTGCAGGTTGGCGACAACAACACCGCTGCAATCGCGCAGGCTGGGCAAGCTGGCGTCGGCGCGTTCGGTTATCAGAACGGCAACGGCAACAGCGGCTCAGTCACTCAGAACGGCGGACACTTTGCGAACGCCGGTTTTGCGCAAATCGGCAACAGCAACGGTGTGACAATCCGGCAGCGCTAAGCAGGCTCTCCAACTCGGCTTCTGGCCTGAAACATATGGAAGGGGCGATCTTGTTGGGAGCGCCCCTTCTTGCGCCAAATCGCAGTTACACAGTCTATCGCGGACGCAACGCCGATCATGCCCAGCTTCGCCGTTGACTCCCCTATTCTGTGCCGGGTGATCGAGAACCGCTCGGCCGACATCGCGCGCTTGGCCCTCCGCATCGAGGCGTCCCGCGGAACCGCGGGTCGATACAACCTGATCGTACGCAAGACCGACCCGGCCGGCACTGCCACCATGCAGCAGGGCGGCGGCTTCGACATCGCCGAGGGCGACGTCCGCGAGGTCGGCAAGCTGACCATCAGCGTCCGGCCGGACGGCCACCTGAGCGTCGACGCTTCCGTGCAGGTGGACGGCCGCAAGATCGGCTGCGCCTACGACAGCACGCAGGACCTGTGAGACGCCGTTCGAGCCCTGAAGAGCGGCAGTTCGAGCGACCTCAATTTCTCTGATGAGATGAGCGACCGCGGCTCCATTGACATTGACTCACACGAGAGGCAGCCGCAGCGGGTCTCCATCCTCGACCGGTGTGTCCAATTCACCACATATCAGTAGTGGTCACGTGTGGATAAGCCTTGTTACTGTACATCCGTGTGAGACATTGATTTAAGGTAGCCCAAAATGGGCCTAGGGAGGCATATGATGCGCCGTACGCGTCGCAGCCGCGCTGCAGGTCGAGCGCTGCTCGTTGCCGTCCCGCTCGCCGTCGCGAGTGCGGCCGGCTCAGCGACGGCGCAGGACCGCGTCGCGATCGAGCAGATCCAGGCGGCCGCCCAGCGCGCCGCCGGCGCTCCGGGGCGGGGGATCCAGGAGAGCGACTACATCCTCGGCAACCAGCCCGGCATCCTGTTGCTCAACCCGAGCGGCCCGCCCCAGTCGGCGCAGGCCAACCAGGCCCGGGCCCTGCAGATCGGATCGGGCAATACCGGTACGATCGACATGTCGGGCTACGCGAACGTGGCGATCCAGAGCGTCATCGGCTCGCGCAACACGGTGACCCAGCAGCAGACCGGGTCCTACAACCAGTCGACCGTATCGGTCTTCGGCCAGTCCAACACGATCGGGACCCGGCAGGACGGCAGCGGCGCGGCGGCGACCATCACGGTCCGCGGCGACAACAACGCCATCTCGGCGCAGCAGCAAGGGACCAACCCCACGCCGATCAGCATCACGCGGGTCGGCAACGGCCCCAGCGTCTCGGTCACCCAGAGGTAGTCCCATGCGCCAGTCCCGTCTCCTCGGGCCGCTCGTCTGCGGCTGGGCTCTCCTCGCCGTCGCGGGCGCCCAGGCGGGCAGCCTCGTCTACCAGCCGGTCAACCCGTCCTTCGGAGGAAGTCCGCTGAACGGCGCCTGGCTGCAGGCCGAGGCCGCGGCCCAGAACGACGCGCAGCGGTCGGCTCAGCGCGAGCAGCAGCTGTTCTCGGCCAACCAGAGCGCCGCCAACACCAAGACTCCGGGCCAGATCTTCGCCCAGCAATTGCAGACGCAGATCTACAGCTCGCTGGCCAACCAGATCACGCAGGCGCTCTTCGGCGAGAACGCGCAGCAGAGTGGCAGCTACAGCTTCGGCGGATCGCAGGTGACCTTCCAGCGCCTGGGCGGCAACATCCAGCTTCAGATCTTCGACGGCCAGTCGACCACCACCATCGTCGTCCCGGCGACCGCGGCCGTGGGCGGCTCGAGTGGCGCGACGCCGCTCTTGGGCGCGCCCTGAGCGCGGCGCGCAGCGATGATCGTCGAGCATCGAAGGCGGAGCCGGCTCCGCCCTCCTCCGGCGCCCGCCCCGGCGGGCGCGCGGGAGGCCGGAGCGCCGAAGCGGAACGGAGACGGGGTGGCCCGTGTATAGCATTCTGAAGAGCCTGGCCGCCGCCGCCCTGCTCTGCGCGGGTGTGGCCGCCTGCGCCCCGTGGGAGCGCGAGCTGCTCGCGCAGGCGCCCGTGGTGACGCCGCCCTCTCCCACCGATCTCAATCTCGAGACGCTGCCGCCGCCGACCCGCAAGATCGACATCGCGATTTACAATTTCCCGGACCTGACCGGCCAGAACAAGCCGAACGACAACATCGCCGAGTATTCCCGCGCCGTCACCCAGGGCGGCGGCGCCTTCGTGGTCGACGCGCTGCGGCGCGCCGGGCGGGGCCAGTGGTTCTCGGTGGTCGAGCGCACCGGCCTCGCCAACCTGCTGCAGGAGCGGCAGCTGATCCGGGCGACCCGCCAGGAATTCGAGGGCACGGACGCGAAGCCGCTGCCGCCGATCCGCTTCGCGGGTCTGATCGTCGAGGGCGGCATCATCGGCTACGACGCCAACACGGTCACGGGCGGCGCCGGCGCCAACCTCCTGGGTATCGGCGGCGACACCAAGTACCGGCGCGACGAGGTGACGGTGGCGATGCGCATCGTCTCCGTGCAGAGCGGCGAGGTGCTCAACAGCGTCACGGTGACGAAGACGATCTACTCGGTCGCCCTCAACGCCAACGCCTACCGCTACGTCGCGGTGGCCAAGCTGCTCCAGGTCGAGGCGGGCGTGACCCGGAACGAGCCGACCCAGATGGCGGTGCGCGAGGCGATCGACCTCGCCGTCTACGCGACGATCATCGAGGGCAGCCGCAAGAAGCTGTGGCGCTTCCGCGACCCGGTGCTCGGCACCCGCCTCGTGGACGAGTATCTCGCCCGCGATCGGCCGACGCCCCTCGAGGTTCCGGGACCGACGGTGGCGTCGGGCCCGCTGGTGGTGAAGTCCTGATCGATCATGGACCGGCCCGTCGCACCGACGCACATGTTCGGCCGCCGCCCGAGCGGTAAGCGGGGTACGCTGGCCCTGTGCCTCGTCGTGTCCGCCGCCCTGACGCCGGTGATCGCACCGCGGGCTTCCAGCACGGCCCGGAGCCCAGCGATCCCGGAGATCGCCGCCCTCAAGCCGTTCGCGCCGATCGCGGCGCCGCCGCCACTCGGACTGCCGGACGGGCCCGCGGACGGACCGGCGTCACCGATCATCGCGCCGGTGAACGCCGACCTGATGATTCTGGGCCGCGGCGCGTTCCGGCCGATCGAGGCGACCGCCCTGCTATTCCCGCAGGCCGGGGACGGGATGCGCGCCCTGATCACCGCCGCGGCTGCCGCCAACGGCCTGCCCGGCGACTTCTTCCTGCGCCTGCTGCGTCAGGAGAGCGGCCTCAACCCCAACGCCGTGAGCCCGGTGGGGGCGCTCGGCATCGCCCAGTTCATGCCGGGCACCGCCGCGGAGCGCGGCCTGCGCAACCCGTTCGATCCGCTGGAGGCGATCCCGAAATCGGCCGAGCTGCTGCGGGAACACAGGGTGCGCTTCGGCAATCTCGGATTGGCCGCGGCGGCCTACAACGCCGGGCCGCAGCGGGTGCGCGGCTGGCTCGAGGGTCGCTCGGGCCTGCCCACCGAGACGCGCGACTACGTGGTCCGGATCACCGGCCGCACCGTCGAGGAATGGGCGGCGGAGAGCGGCCGGTCCTTCCTGAGCGCCCCGTCGCTCTTCTCGAACCCTCGCAGTCTCGGCGCTGGCGCCGGCTGGCCCGTCGATTCGTCGGCGCGGCCTTCACCCCTGTTCGGGGCGCGGCCGGTCGCGCGCAGCGTGGCGGCTGCGAGCGACCGGTCAGCCAAGCCGGCTGCCAAGCGGGGTGCTGAGCGCCTGTCGGCCCAGTCGCAGCAACCGCGATCCGAGCAGGCCCTCTGTGCGGTCCTGAACGGCCAGGGACGCACCTGTCTGGTCCAGGCGGTCTACTGAGCGGGCGCCAGCTGCTCGACCTGGACGGCCTGGGCCGGCGTGGCCGGCCGGCGACTCTGCCGAAGCTTGCGCCGCTTCCCGCGCCGGGACACGCCGGTCGCCGGGATCGGGCCCGCCGCGTCGAGCAGGGATTGGTCGATCACGGGCGGCTGCTGAAAGGCCGCGGGCCGCGGGCCGGGCGCGAGGCGCTGGCCTTCGTAGAGCTCGATGCAATCGCGGAGCGCCGTCGGGTCGCGGATGAAGGTACAGTCGTTGACGTTCGGGACGGGGGCACCTTGTGCCAGGACGCCCGTGGCGCACGAGAAGGATGCGACGCCGAGCACGACCACCCTCAATCTCCATCCCGGCATGACGAACCTCGCGGGCGTGTAGGCGAGGCGCCGCACCGGCGCGAACCCACATTCATTGACACCTAACAGAACAATGGCTCGATCAACCAGTTCCGAACTGCTGATTTCCGCCACACAGCCGCGCATCAGATCAAATTTCGAGGCTTCTGCCGATCATCTGCGCCCGGCCGATGCCGTCTCATCCTGCTCGGTGCATCGCCGACATATGTGGAGAGCGCCCTCGATCGCGCCGCCCTGAGCGCGAGCTCGGAATGGGCTGACAGCCGGAGGGTGAACGACAGGTGCGCCCCGCTGATGACGGAGCCCTCGGCCGTTACGCCGGAGCAGATAGAACGGAACCGATGTTGACCCGAGCGGTCAAGCGCGGCGACCGTACGGACTCAAGGATAAGGATCCGTTCGTCCGGAACATGTCCAAGTGATGAGGAATGGCGGGTCATTCCTACCAATTATCTCGGATGATTTTGGACCGTTTTAGCGTCCGGCCCCATGAAGGTGGCGCGGACGGCTCGAGTGTGATTCACGGCTCCTGCGGGAGGGGCCGATGGATCAGTTCTGGCTGACGGACGAGCAGTTCGCGAAGATCGCACCGCTTCTGCCGAACGACACGCGGGGCAAGGAGCGCGTGGACGACCGACGCGTGATCAGCGGCATCGTCCATGTCCTGAAGTCCGGCGGACGTTGGACGGACGCACAGCGCGATCTCTACGGGCCGAAGAAGACCCTCTACAATCGCTTCGTGCGCTGGGCGGCCAAGGGGGTCTGGGTCGGCTTGTTTGAGACGTTGGCCCAGGCCGGCGGACCGCCCTCGCAGGTGCTGATCGACTCCACGGCCGTGAAGGCGCACCGCTGCGCTGCAGGGGGCAAAGGGGGGAGCAGAGCCAGGCCATCGGCCGCTCGCGAGGCGGGCGCACGACCAAGATCCACGCCCTCACGGACCGCTTCTGCCGCCCGCTCGCCTTCCTGCTGACCGGCGGACAGGCCGCCGACTGCAAGGCCGGCGCGCACTTGCTCGAACGCCTACCGACTTGCCGCGTCGTGCTGGCCGACAAGGCTACGACAGCGATGCCATCCGCCGGCAGATCGAGGCGGCCGGGGCCGCGCCCAACATCCCGCCCAAGGTCAACCGCCGCTGGAAGCCGTGCTTCTCGCCCGCGCTCTATCGCGGGCGCAACGCCATCGAGCGCATGTTCGGCCGTCTGAAGGACTTCCGCCGCATCGCCACCCGCTACGACCGTCTGGCGACCAACTATCTCGCCGCCGTCTGCCTCGCCGCCACCGTCAGATACTGGTTATGAGTCCGGACGCTAAGCTACGTAGCAGCGGGGCCTCAAAACTTATCGAGCCACCACAATGACATAAGTGTTCGCATTTTTGTTCGAACTGGCGCGCCATTCCCTTCGGTTTCTTGCGGTTCAGGCTGGATTCGTCACGTCGAGTGCTGCATCGGCGTCAGGGTCGACGAATCCTCGTGTTGGCACTTCATCCTGCTGATTTGGCCCTCCGCACCTGCGCACCCGGTCTGTCCGTCACTTGCTCCGGGATCGGATCGATCAGCATTTCAGGGCCTGCACTGATCATGACGCTTCCTAGTCGCGCCCTTCGCGCGGTCCGGAGCAAAGCGGCGCTCGCCCATTTTGAAGCCGGTCTTCCCTGCAGCGTATCTGCGTTGATGGTACTGAAGATGGTACCGCGGCCGCGTCCGCCACTCTCGCGTCGCGGTCCATCGATCGGGCGGGCGCAGGGGCAAGGCGGTCAGCGTGGACTGCCGTGAACGGGTGAGCGGGGAGGCGATCGCTGCCCGACGGTCAGGGCCTGCACGCTCGCAAAAGATGAGACGAGGCGCGCGATAACAAAGCGCCATGAATTGATGAATCGGACATTGATCGCGTTTGGCAAAGCGGGAGCGATCAGGATCGCGACAGCCGTTGCTGTTCGCCTGAGCGGGCTGTACCAAGATGGGAGCTGCCTGATCGCGTCCACCGCTGTCCTGAACGGAACCCGTTTCCCCAAGATGATGTCTTGATTTATCTGATTAATATTGTAAAAATACATCGATTGAGGTTCTTCGACACGGTCATCTAAGTTGTTTTGTCGCAGCACCGATTTGAGGTGGGTGACACGATCGCTGAATCGGCGTTTATGCTTCTCGAGAAGCGCCAGTGAAAGTCCGTTCTGAACTCCAGATTTGTTCTTGCCATGTATTCGATAGCATCCGAGCGGCCGGTTCAGGCTGACGATGTCCCCAAAGAAGGGGGCCGCTGTGAGGATGACGCCATCGACGGCTGTATCGTAGGACGCGTGTCGCAGCAAAGTGCAGACATCTCTCCTGAATACATTGCCAGATGTCGGCGGCGAGACGTATGTGCCGGATTTATTTACATGCGCCTGGAACTTATCGCGTTCACGTCCCGCCGGGAAAACGGGAAACGCGGGTGCGATCACGGCGCCAGTCTCGTTGATCCGCACCAATTGGAACTGGATTTTAGAAATGCCCGAATCTAATGTATTCACGATCGTGTCTAGAGATCCGGGCAAAAGTTGATCATCGGCATCGAGAAACAGAACAAAGGGCGCGGTCGTCTTCTCAAGTCCTAGAAGGCAGGCGCTGACCTGTCCCCCATTCTCTTTTCGGAACGCGCGAACACCACTCCTCTGTATTATTGACCAAGACCCGTCGGTCGATCCATCGTCTATGACGACAACTTCACAATCGCGATTGTTCTGGGAAATGACGCTCTGAATTGCGGATTGGATATAGCGTTCATAATTGAAGCAATTGATGATGACTGCCAAGGCCGGTGGCCTTGTGCCTGTCGGTTCTTTCGCTACAGCCGCATCGCTGCTCATGAATTTTTCGCAAGATCAAAACCGCAATGCATCGACGCGACCGATCTTTCTGCCGCAGAGCGGCTCTCGCCAGTAAATATATAGCGTACATTTCAGATCAGATTTCGACGGATTTGTAAACCTCGGCCGCCGTGGAAATCTGATTATAGCTCGAACGTTTTTCAGGCGCCTCTATTCCGCGCCCAAGCCGGGGATAGGAACAGTATCGGTGCGCGTGATGGCAAGAGTCCATCCCGTCCTTCGCGCCGCGAAGCATCTTTGGCTGATGTGCGGACGAAGTGCCCTGAACCGATCGGGCGCATGAACGGCGCCGCGTCTGACCGACAGTCGCGATTCGTCGCGCGCCGATGCGCTTCGCATCGCTGCCGCCACAGAGTCAGATTGTAGGCACGCCTCCCGGCACCGTCGCGGCCGCGCCCGGCTTGCCCATGTGGCTACTCGTACACGCGAAAATAGTCGACGCGCATATGGACGAGCTTCTGATCCTCGGTCAGCTGGGGCGCCGGGACGTCCGTCCGTAACGCCAGTGTGAGAAGCGGCCAGAAGACGTCCCCAGTCTGCGCCATTTCCGACGCGCGGGTGAGCGGCCAAATATTTATCTGATTTGTTTTAGGATTGACGATGGGCTTGCGTTCGAAGAAAGGAATGCATTTGCCGTCTTGGATCAGCGCGCCGTAGCGGCAGTACCGTTCGGTCATGTCGATGGGGGTGGGCACGCCTGTCCCTTCGTTGTGCTCGCCCGGCTGTCCCCATTCATGCAGGTAAGCGCCGTAGAGCTTCGGCTCGAAGCCCTTGTGCTCGACGATATCAACCTCTATGCTGCGCTTAGCATTGGTTATCCCGTCTCGGTTGAGAAGCCAGAAGGCTGGCCATGTCAGCGGATGCCGTGGAAATCTCATCCGCGCTTCGAAATAGCCTCGGCGCCAGCCAACCGATACGACGCCGCTCCGGCTCCCGGTTTGCAAATTTCCGGAGATCCACTGATAGTCGGGTATGTTGTTGCCATAGTAGTTCACGACGCTCATATGACGTCCGATGTACTTTGCGGAAATCTGGAGGGCCGTGCCTCCCTCGGCATCCGGATCCCCGACGATCTCGTAGGGCTTGAATCCTTCCGCCCCGGCGAGGGGTGCGAAAGCGGAGCGGCCGTAGAATCCGGACGGACCCGTCGTGGCCTTCGGCCCCCCATTCCAGATCCGTCCGTTGATCTCCGCGAACGGCTCATCGAACACGAGCGCGCGGCCTTGCGTCGGATCCGCGGAAACGTCGATCGCCGCGCTCGCGCGGCCGGTAGGCAACAGGGATGCCGCCGCGCAGATCGGCAGATCCCGGAAGCACGATTTCAGCAGATCGCGGCGGATCCAGCGAGATTTGATCATGGCTCAAACTCCGAGTTGCGGCGTGGTCCGTGCTGGAAGACGTCGCGGCAGCGACGCCGTTGTCACTTCGAGACCGTGATCTGAATCGTGATCTGAGGCGCGCGGTTGCGCCGCGGCGCGCCGCCGGAAGTGAGGCTGACCGCTCTCAGGTCCGTGTTCGCTCCTGTGTCTCCGCGCGCAGGACCTCCAGCGCCGTGGCGCGGGCTTGGGCCATCCCGTAGCGGTGACGATACCCGGCCTGCCTCAGACGATCGTTGGGGAAGCGCATGCGCCACAGCGGATTGCGCAGGGGCAATGTCCGGTTGCGCAGGAAATCGTGGAGCCAGTCGACGATGGCGGGCATCGGGATGACGCGGAATCGGCGATCGTGGCTGATCGCGAACGCGCGTCGCATGAAGTCACCGATCCGCGCATCGCGCGTCTCGTGATCGGAGAGATTGAAGACCTGGACCTGGCCGGCGGGCCAAACCCCGCTCAGGGACTGCGTCATCGTCCAGATCGCCGCGTCAGTGACGTCCCGGACGTAGACGTGATGGGAGGGCCGATGCGCTGCGAAGAGGCGTTTCGAGAGCCCCCAGTCGCGCAGGCCGATGAGATTGTGGAGGTCGACCACGACTGTCGGTCGCAGGATCACGTAGGGAAGGGTCGCGGCGACCCGCGAGATGGCTTCCTCGCCGGCGAGCTTGGTTCGACCATAGGCGCGAACGTAGTCGAGAGCCCAGTACTCAGATTTGACGTCGACGCTGCTGGTGAGCACCGGGGCCGTCTCCGTCATGGTCCGCGAGCGGCCGCTGCCATAGACGGAGACGGTGCTCATGTAGCAGAAGGCCCTGACGCCTTCCTGCTCCGCGGCTTCGGCCAGGCGCCGCGTCGCCTCGACATTGATGGCCTGCATCCGGTCCTGCTTCCCGAGCTCGGCGGCGAGATGCATGACGGCCTGGCAGCCGCGGAGAAGGCCGGCGTAATCCTGATCCGCCGTGAAATCGAAGGTCCGCCATTCGACCCGACCCGTGCGCGGCTGCGCCTCGGTCAGCGGCCGGGACGTGACGGCCCGGACTGGGTAGCCGCGTTCCAGGAGGTCCTCCACCAGGATGCGGCCGATCCGCCCCGTCGCCCCCGTCACCAGGACGCGCAGATCCGCCGGGACGGGCGGAGACGCACGGAGGTCGGCGACCACCGTGTCGCGCTGCCCTCGGCCCTTCAGCGTGTCGGCGAGACGTATCGCCAGGGCGACGATCATCTGCGTGGGATTGCAGTGGCCTCCCGTCGGGAACACGGAGCTTCCCGTGACGTACAGTCCGTCGATCCCGTGAACCTGACCCTGCGCATCGACCACGCCCTTGGTGGCATCGTCGGACATGCGGGTGGTGCCGGTTGGATGCGCGACGTCGACGAAGCTGAGTGGGATCGGCGCCTCGTCGCGCACCCACTCCGCCAGCACGGGCGCGGGCAGGCCCAGGCGGGCGAATTCGGAGACGACGAGCCGCGCCGTCTCACGCATCGTGCGGCCCTCATCTTCGTGACTGCGCCAGTCGATCAGCGGCAGCCGGCTGCCCAAGTGGTCCCGCTGATCGGAGAGCATGACCCGGCTGTCGGGATCCGGCCGCTGCTCGACCATGCATTCGAGGCTCAGCTCGGAGAGCTTCCGCGGAAAGCCGTTGCGGGCGATGAAGTGATCACGGCAGCCGCGTAGGAGCAGCGGCAGGTTCGACACCAGCGTCACGATGTCCTTCGCGCGCGGCTTACCGACCAGCATCCTCCGGATCGCGTCGCCCGGGTCGTCCGGAGCGAGCGTCTCGCCGAGCCAGACCGCGCAGTTCAGGAGCTGGCGGCTTCGTTGAATGCCCGGGCTCAGGCGGAGCCCGCCTCGGAACAGCCGATCCGCGATGGTGTAGCGGCCGAACCGTCGCTGCAGCGCGCGCGACCGGTGGACGTCGAACTGCGCGACCGGCCCGCGCAGATGATCCATGAGGTAGCGGCCCACGAGGTCGGCCTTGTTCCCGAGGCCGCCCGGGATCTGATGATCGGAGGCGAGGAGAAGCCGCGCATTCTCGATCCCGCCGGCACAGAGGACGACACGGCGCGCCGGCAGCGCGACGGTCGCGCCATCGGGCGCCGCGACCTGCACGCCCTGGACCCGGTCCCCCGCGTCCGTCACGTCGATCGCGACGACGGTGGCGCCGCTGATCAGCGTGACGTTCGCCCCCAGTTTCTCGTCCAGGTTCCGCCCGAAGCGCGTGTACTCAAACGGGTAGGATTCCGCATCGTCGCGGCTGAACTGCCAGAAGAAGGGCATGAGCATCTGTGGATCCGGCTCGGACCAAGCCGGCTGCGAACCGAACAGCTCCCAGAAGCGCGCGTCGCTGAAATGGTTGCCGTAGGCGAGCCCGAGATACTTGGCGGTCCGCTCGAGATAGGGATCGAGCGCGTCGCGTTGGAACGGCCATCCGCTCTCCGGTACCCAGGGGCGCCGTTCGAAGTCGATGGCGTCGAAAGGCGCGCACCGGCCGCCCCAGGTGTGAGAGCTGCCGCCCACGACCCGGTTCCGGACCGCCCACTGCGTGGCGCGCGGTCGCCCGATATTCACGATGGCATCCAGCGCGTCCGCACGCTCCGTCCGGTCAGGGCCGCCGCTCTCGAGCAGCGCAATCCTCAGGCCGCTGCCGGACAACTCGCGGGCCAGGGTGCTCCCGGCCGGGCCCGTTCCGACAATGCAGACATCGTAAGCCGCATCCAGGAGATTCTCGATGTCACGTGCGGTACGCAGCTGGATCACGGTGGGCGGCTCCCGGGCTCAGTTCGTCGACGAGATCGTCGCGCAAACGGTCGATGCGCGGCGATAAGCTGTCAAAACGTCGGTGAGTGGCCTATCTTCGCGGTCCTTTGCTGCAAACAACGGGTCATTGCATTCGGAAATGCCGGTACGAAGCGGCTGTGTGCCAGGGATCGATCCGCCTGCTTCCGGGCGCGATGGATGCGCGCGGTCCCGAGGACAGTGGTCCATGATGGTCCGCGTCGCGGTCCGGGCGTCGATCGTCGCTGATGCGGTTCTCAGATGCGACGGACGTCTCACGACAAGGACCGACGATGCGCGGGGCCGCTGCTCGGCCAGGGGCAGACCGAGGTTCAGCATGCCGATTGCCGGATCGCGTCAGCGTGGATGTGCACGACCCTTTCGACGCTGTATTGGTCAATGTGGTTCTTCCTGAACTCGGAGAACGACCGTTCCAGCTCGATATTGTCGCAGTAGTACTCCATGGATTTGACGAGTCCGTCCTCGTCGTCGGGCGCGATCAGGCGCCCGAGGCGTTGATCGACCAAGATGTCGCTGGGACCGAATTCACAATCGGTGGATATGACCGGCAGCCCGCACCGCAGGGCTTCGCAGATGGCCAGCGACCAGCCCTCCCATCGAGACGTCGCGACGAAGACGTCGCTGAGGTAGAGCGCGCGCTGTGGGTCGTCCGGGTAATGGACGAGCCGGACGACGTCGGACAGGCCGAGCGTCCGAATCTGCTCGGCCAGCGCCGCTTTGTCAGATCCATGGCCGACCAGGTTGAGGCGCACGTTCCTGCGCCGCTCGTACAGTCTCGCGAATGCGCGAATCAGAAGGTCCTGACCTTTCTGGAAGGCGTAGCGTCCGACGTTCACGAAGGTGATGACGCCGGACTCGGGCCGCATGTCGGCGCCCGGAGCTTCGAAGTGCCGGACCGGATTGGGAACCCAATACATCGGACGCCTGCAATCGAAATCGGCTTCGAACGCTCTGAGCTGCCGCGGTGAAGTCCCGAAAACGGAGGCGATTCGTGGAAGGACATAATATTTCAGGACAAAGAACTTGAGTTTCGATTTCAGGCTGCCGGCTTCGCGCCGCGGGTTGCCGTGCAGATGCATCGTGATCCGCTGCGGAATACCCAGCCGGGCCAGCCAGAAGACGACGGTCGGCTCGATCTGCGGCACGATGATCAGATCGTAGCGCCCTCCTCTGCTCACCTCCCGAAAGATCCGCATCAGGTGCAGGCGCGAGGTGACCGGCCGGAAGATGCTTCTGTACGGTCGCGGCTCGGATGGATAATTCTCGTGTTGCGTCACGCGCAGCACGTCGACGGCGAACTCCGTGCCGCACTTCTGCGCGAGTTCTGCGCCGATCGTGTCGACCACCCGCTCGATGCCGGCGAAGACGGAGGTCCCAGGTTGTAGATAGAGGATCTGGAACGTCTCACGATCTCCGGCCGGCATCCAAACCAACTCCTCCCGTTCAGAGCCCCGACGATCCGGGCGCGGATCCGTCGACGATCCCGTGGCCCGCATCACGCGCGATTGAGAACGGCGCCGATCACGTTCGCGCCGGCACCGATCAGGCCGTTCACCGCGTCCGACAGCTCGTCGACGGTGGTCTGCCCGGCCTCGGCGACGATCACCACGACATCCGCCCGGCGGGCCGCGACGCGGGACTCGGCCGAGACGGAGAGCGGCGGCAGGTCGAGGATGACGTAGCCGCCCCGGCGCATCTGGTCGATGACGCTCTGGAAGACGGAGGAACTCAGCGACACGCCGGTGCCGACCGCCGTGTACGGCGACCGCGACGGCAGGACGGAGACGCCTCCGAAATCCACGAACTTGGCCAAAGCCAGATGGCTCGGATTGATGATCAGGTCGGCGAGACTCGCGCCGACGCCGGCCTTCGAATCCGGGGTCAGGAAGAAAGTCCCGGCGCCGTGAATATTCGTGTCGATCAGCCGCGCGGTCCGACCGCCTTCCTGTAGCAGGCGCGCCAGGCTCAGACCGATCAGGGTCGTGCCCGTGCGCGGCGTGCAGCCGACCAGGGCGATGACCCAGTCGGACTCGTGACCGCGCGCCGAGAGCGCCAGCTGGATCGACGTCCGCAGGTCGCGGACACCCGTGGAGAATTTGACGTTGAGGAACCACGGCGCGTTGACGTTGCGCAGATCCACGGTCTCGCGGCGCCCGTCGGCGGTCTTGCGCAGGACCTCGGGCATCACGGCGAGGCAGGGAAGGCCGGCCCGCTGGACGAGATCCTGCGAAGTCCGGATCCGGCGGTCGAAGGCCTGCAGCAGCGCCACGGCCAGCAATCCGCCCACGAGGCCGATCATCGCGCCGAGCCCGAGGATCAGGGTCTTCCGCGGGGCCGAGGGCTTGAGGGGCTGCAGCGCCGCGCCGATCACCCGCGCGTCGGCATCGGGCGTCGGCGCGTCCGGCAGCGTGCCCTCGGTGACGGCCGCCGCCGCGGACCGGGCCTGAGAAGCGAGGGCGTTGACGCGGCCCTGGAGGAACTCGGCGCCATTCTTGGCGGCGTCGGCCTTGGCCGCGATGGATTGCAGGAGATAGGCCGAGACGGCGGCGTTCGCGATGCGCCGCGCCAGGTTCGGATCTCTGGACGTGTACGAGACTTCAACAACGTACGATTGGCCCACCCGCCGGACGCTAAATCGCTCGGCGAAATTCTCGAACTTCCGCTGCTGCAGGATGGCCGCCGTCGACGGCGGGGCGGTCCGCAGCCCCGACAACTCCGAGGCATTCGGGCCCGGCTCTTTCGGGCTCTCGGTATCTGGAGCGCCGAATTCCGGATTGTTCGCGAGCTGGAGACTGTTGAAGACGTTCGCCAGCAGGCGTTCCGAGCGGAGAACCTGGAGCTCGCTCTCGGCGCGGCCCACATCGAGGCTCGGCAAGAGGGCGCCGTCGGAGGAGCCCGAGCCCACCGGGCGGCGCGGCTCGAGCAGGAGCACCGCGGTCGCCGTGTAGGAGGGGGTCGCGGTCACGGTGTAGAGCGCCGCGCAGCCGATGCAGAAGACCACCCAGATGGCCACCGCCAACTTGTGCCGGCGGGCCGCCTTGAGGGCCGCCGAGATGACGGCCAGCGGGCCGTCCTGCACGCCGACGGACATTGGTTCCGGAAAGTGGGTGACCGGTTGGGATTGGTCGGGCGGGATCCGGCCGGTGTTGTGAATGTTCATCTCACGCTTTCCGCCGGATCTGCAGGGCCCGCTCGGGTTCCAGCCGTCCCAGGAGCACGTCCGCGGCGCCGCGCAGATTGCCGCGCAGCCGGCCGCGCCGGTCGAT
Source organism: Methylobacterium sp. C33D (assembly GCF_053345825.1). Classification (NCBI taxonomy): domain Bacteria; kingdom Pseudomonadati; phylum Pseudomonadota; class Alphaproteobacteria; order Hyphomicrobiales; family Methylobacteriaceae; genus Methylobacterium; species Methylobacterium sp. C33D. The sequence goes on along the minus strand of NZ_JBKFAV010000010.1, from coordinate 62,366 downwards.
GAACGGCTCGGGAGCCGGGAAGCGCGTCACGTTGCTGAGAACGTTGCGGGAGATCTGACCGAAGACTTGGGATAAGGTCATCGTGCCTTTTTGCAGCATGTACAAGGGGTTGACGATCTGGGAATAGCCGAGTCGATCGCCCGAGATACGGCCGCCCTTCACGCCCATATGGACGCCGCGGGCCTCCATGCATTTGACAAGCCGGCCGCCCTTGGCCGCCAGGGCCGCGCCGAAATCGCGGTCCTCGAGCCAGCCGTACAGGACGAGCCGCTCGTCGAATCGCAGCGCGCCGACGGCCGAGCGACGGAACGCCATGTTGCAGCCGTACGGGCTGAAGGCCTCGATCGGCGCCGCCGGCTCGACCGGACCCAGTGCGGCGAGCATCCGGTCGACCTCGGTGAAACTCAGCCCAGGCCCCTTGATGCCGTCCGCGATGACGTCGCCCGTCAGGCCGACGATGTCCGGCTCGTCGTGAAAGCGCTGCGCGGCCGCGGCGAGCCAGCCGGATTCCGGGACGAAGTCATCGTCGAAGAAGACTACGATATCGATCGCCTCGGGCAGCGCCGCGAGGGCGGCGTTCCTCTGGGTGGCGAGGCCGGGACGCCCCGTGACCACCGTCACGCCGGGCCACGCCGCCGCCTCGCCGGCGTCGTCCGGGGTGACGCACGAGATCAGGATGGCGGCGGGCTTCAGCGTCTGCCGATCCAGGATCCGCCTGAGAGTGCCGGTCACGACTTCGGGGCGGCCCAGCGTCGCGATGGCGACCGCGATGCTGGGCGGGGACGGCGCCGCCGCGGATCGCGCGACCGGCCGCGCCGTCGGCGCGCGCATGAGATCGAGGTAGCCCTGCGCCGAGGTCTCCCACGAGAAGAGCGCCGCTTGATCGCGACCGCGGCCGATCAGGTCCGATCGGAGGTCCGGGCTCGCGGCCAGGGCGCGGATCTGGGCGATCCAACGGTCCGGCCGGTCCGGCGGTGCGAGCAGGGCCGCCGACCCGCAGATCTCCGGCAGACTCGCGCGGTCGGTCGAAACGACGGGGCAGCCGCGCGCCATCGCTTCCAGGGCCGGTAGCCCGAACCCCTCCGTGAGAGAGGGGAAGGCCAGGCACAGGGCGCGCTCCATCAGGTAGGCGAGGTCGTGGTCGGTCACGAAGCCGAGGTGGCGGACGTTCTCGCCGCGCTGCAGATCCTCGGCGGCGTAGATGGTGGCCTGGCCGCCCGCCACCACGAGGTCGAGCCCGAGTTCGCCCAAGCTGGGCGCCAGTCTGAGCAGCAGATCGAGGTTCTTGTGGCGGGCGCGGGACCCGAGGGCCAGCACGAAGGGCCGTTCCAGGCCGTCGGCGTCCCGGTCCAGGCCCGCCGGTGCCCGGACGGCCTGTCGCGGGTCCCAGGCGTGCACGTGCTCGTGCCCGTTCGGGAGGACGACGATGTCGGAGGCCCTCACGGAGAGATGGTCCGCGATCTGACCGGCGGAGAATGTCGAGACGGTGGCGATCCGCGCGGCACGGCGGGCCAGGAGCGGCTGGAGTGTCCTGTAGAAGGCCCGGAAGGACGCGCTGTAGCTCTCCGGTGCGTTGAACACGTTCGCGTCGTGGATGCAGACGACCTGATCCGCCTTCAGCGCGGGGGCGGTGTTGCAGAGGTTGAGCAGTCGACCGGGCCACGCGCGCGGCAGCACGAGTTGCTCCCAGACATGTCCGCCCGCGGGGCCGGCAGTGCGGAGCGGCGTGCCCGCGAGCAGGGGATCATCCGCGCCGGGCACGGACAGCAAGGGGGCGCTCTCGCCCTGGGCAGCCAGGGCCGCGCTCATCGCCCGGGTGACGTTCATCGCGTAGCGCTGAACACCGGTCATCGGCTGGGTGAGGAACCGACCGTTGATTCCGAACGATCCGACTGCCGTCATGCCGTCGCTCTACTCCCGTCGCAGCCCAGGTTCGCCGATCGAATGCGAGAACAAGAGTGTTCCACCTCTCGCGAGAGCGGCGCGGTCGGGCCCGCGATACCAGGGGGTGGGATCACGCACATCCCCGTTCGCACGCAGAAGTCCCGTATGTAATATATGCAAAAAATCACGGCGCTAATTATTTTATAGCCAGCGCTTAGACTTTCTACAAGAAAATCCGAGTGCAGAAACGGTGGCCCAAGCGCTGCATTCGACGACACGCCGGAGACCTCAGTTCGCACCCGAAGCCTGCCGGCGCCACAGAAGCGGCTCCGCGCGCGCCTCGCGCGCCGATTCGGGGCCGCGCTGGAGACGAGTCGTGGCTTCCCTGTGGAGGGCGCGTCCGGCGTAGACGGCCTCGATCACGGGAAGCAGCAGGCGGCCGGCCCGGGGAAAGCAGCGGAGAAGCGCGCCTTCGCGCCAGAGACTGTCGCGGATCTGCTGCACCGGCCGGGTCGGCCCGGGCGCGGCGTACTGCGCGCTCAACTCCACGCGGCCGAAATCCCGGGATCTGCCGCCGAGGCTCAAGGTCGCGACGGCCCGGTCATCCGGCCAGATGACCGCCCTCTTCAGGGCAGTCCACGCCCGCGCGGCATCGTCCGGGATCACCGGCACGCTCTCGGGGCCGAGGCCGTCGATGTGGGCCAGGACGCCGGCGAAGAGGTCCGGCCGCGTCGACGCGATCCGCGCCTCCCAGCCGTCTTCCTGGAGATTGGCCCGCGGCGGCGATCCCGAGGCGGCCTGGGCGAAGGTGCGGACGCTCGGCAGATCCGGTTCCAGGCAGTCCTCGATCAGGTGCCAGAAGCGCAGCACCGACGTGCGGGCGTCCCAGGGCTTGTACCAGTCGCTCTCGACACTCAGGCCGAGGGTCCGGCGGAAATGCGGTGTGGCGAGGCGCTTGTAGTTGCAGCGGGCGAACTGGAGCCCGGACCATGTCCGCTCCGGCAACCCCTCCTGGAGCATGCGGACCGTGCTGCCGTAGAGCCCGGTATCGATCAGCACGCAGTGGCGCGCCGGACCCGCGCAGGCATCGAGATGCGCGCGGAACCGGGTATCCTGCCGGGCGACCGCGGCACGAAGTCGGGCCACGCCGGGCTCCTTGCCGGCCAGCAGCGCGGTGAATGTCGCCTCCTCGAAGGGGGCATCCCAGGACGCCGGCAGTCCCAGATCGTCGCGTTGCGCCAGCGCCGCCGCGATCTCCGCCATCGACCGGCCGCTGAACTCCCGGCCGAGCTCGGAGAGAACGCCGGGGCTCGGCGGATCGAACGCCGTGCGGGCGGCCACGAGGCGCGAGACCATCAGGGCCGCGTGCGGGACGTTCTCTGGCAGGCCGGTTTGCCGGAGGAATCGCTCGTAGACGAGTTGCAGGCGCAGGCCGCCCCGCGCGCAGAACAGGAGCACGGTCCTGTCCGGCGCGAGGAAGCGTTCCACGAGCCAGAGGTTCAGGCAGAACTCGGCGAGGATCGGGCCCAGGACGCGCTGCCCGAACGCGACCGCGTCGTCGCCCGCGGCGCGTGCGGCGTCGGTGGCGCTCACGGCCCGGCCCTCCTGGCCCCGCCCCGTGCGGCGCGGATCCAGTGTCGATGCATCACGCGGGCGCGGACGGCATCCAGGCGGCGACGCAGCACCACGTGGCGTGGGCGGAGCAACTGTGCCGTGCGCAGGCCCGCGGCGGCGGCCATGGTCACGTCCGCCAGCGTGTCATCGCCGAGGTGGAGGATCTCGGCAGGGGCGACCTTCTCGCTCCGGAGAACGACATCGAAGAGGGCCCGTGTCCGCTTGGTCGCGTCGTGATCGGCGCTGGTGTAGATATGGGCGACGGGATGACCGGGGGCCAGCGTGTCCAGCAGATGCGCGATCGTCTCGCCGCGGTGGTAGGTATCGCTCACCGCGATGATCCTGCCCCCGGCCTGCGCCCGCCGCTTCAGCCACGTCATCAGCCGGGTGTTCGCGCGCAACTGGGCGAGCTCGACCGTGATCTCGGCCCGGTGCAGGAGCTCCGCGGCGCGATCCTCGAGGCTGAGGACCCGCGTCATGGCCGCGAGCATGTCGGCGAAGCGCACGTCGCCCGAAGGATTGGCCAAGTCGAGCGCGCGGTAAGCCGCCCGCTGGACTTGCAGGCGCGCGGCGTAGATCGCGCCCGGGCGGCGCGCCGTGCCGTGCTCCGCCGCGAGCAGCTGCGACGCGACCGTCGCGATATCGTGGAAGCGGCAGCGCTCCGACCGGTGATCGCGATAGAGCAGCGTGTCGAAGACGTCGCAGGATACGATTCGGGTCGCCGTCTCGGGTAGGTGCATGATGGCTAGATCTCTCCCGATCGGTGGCGATCGAACCTGATATCAGGCCGCGGGGCCGCGTCCGGCATGTCCCTTCCGCGATGACGGTGCCGTGTCGGCGCGACGCCGCACGCGATGTCCGTGCCCTGCCCAGTATAACAATAATCTGTCCCGTCGGACATGAATGAAGACGTGCTGCCGCAGCCATAAGCATTGACGAGGCGGCAACGCACCCCCGGAAAGGCGGGTTGACCGGCCCGCCCGAGGAGCCCGTCCTCCGGAGGCAAGGGCCCTTACGAAGCCTGCAAGCGTCCAGCAAGACCGCCGTTTGGTGGAGGCGCGGGGATCAAAGGTGCACCCGCTTCCTCGGAGGTGGGTGGGCGGCCCGCCGTCGCCGGCCGCGACGGATCGACCGACATGCTTGACGTCCCTGGATGACACCGCGATCTCTCCGCCGGTCGGGCTCCGCAGAACTCCGTCGGCGCTGGTCTCGGCCGATAGGGATGGTCGTCGGCCAATCTGCGATCACGGAGAATTGATTTCAATCCCTGTTTCAATGTCAAACGGTCGGGTATTCAGTAAAAAATGCGGCTATTGGGTGGGTTTTCGCCGATATTTTGAGGCATTGATTGTGGATTTCAATGGGTTGCCGTGCTAGCCACCTCGCGACGGGCGCTCGATGCGGTGAGATACGGGAGCGCGGAGCGGCGAGCGAGAAAGACATCTGTCGTGATCACGGATCCTAAACTCGCGGTCATCATTACGTGCTTCAACTACGCAAATTTCATTGGTCGAGCGATCAAGAGTGTCGTCGATCAGTGCAACGACTCTTGTGAGATCGTTGTGATCGACGATGGGTCGACGGACGACTCGTGGTCAATCATCGAGCGGTCTGGCATCACCGCGTTTCGGATCCCGAACGGTGGCCAGAGGGCGGCCTGCCTCTACGGATTGGCCAAGACACGGGCCCCGTTCCTGCTGTTTCTCGATGCGGATGACGAGCTCCTGCCGGGCGCTCTAGACCGCATTCTGTCGGAGCTGGACCCGAGCGTCGCCAAACTTCAGTTTTGCCTGCGGTGCGTCGATTCGACGGGGGCGGTCCTGGCAGACCCTTACCCCGCGCTCGAGGCGTTCCGCGGGCAGGACCGAACTGTCAACGACATCCTGCGGTCCGGAGTCTACCAGACCCCGCCCACGTCCGGGAACGTGTTCCGTCGCGACGTCTGCGGCCTGCTCGATCAATGTGACTACGACCAGGCTGTCGACGGTGTAATCCTGCTGGCCGCTCCGTTCATGGGTGAGATCGTCAGCCTTTCCGACAGTCTCGGGCTCTACCGTGTCCATGGCCGGAATGATTCGGGCTTGGGGCGTGTCCCGCAGGCGGCAACCTTCGAGCGGGACCTCCGGCGCTTCCAGTCGCGTTTGACACACCTGCGAAATCTGCTCCGGAATTGGCGCCCGGGAGTCTCGCTCATCGAGCCAGAGAGGACCTACTATTTTCAGTTCCTCGAGTTCTGCATGGCGATCCTCCGGGGCGTCCGGGTCGGTGGCAGACCGTTCCTGAGTCTGCTCGGATCTGTCATGACCGAGCCGCGTTCGCTGAAATGGAAGGTGGCGAATGCGCTCTTCATCGTCGCGACCTTCGTCGCGCCCGTTCGGTGGGCGCAGGCGCTGCTCGCGTTTCGGTTCTCGATCAAGCGCCGGCCGGTCCGACAGATCCTGCGCGCCAGGATCGGTGCGGGGCATTGTTGAAAATCAGTACTTCGTCAGATTTTTCTCTTGCGTCGAGCCGCATCTTTAATCTTAGATGCCTGCTAAATATATAGCGGCTCTCCTGTCCGGCCAGGGTCGTATCGCCCGCCCTCATCAGCGCCGCGGCTTGCGCGGGCTCCAGCGCAGGCCGAGGCTCGGATCCGACACGAGCGCTCGTCCGTCATGCGTATTCTCCACCTGCTGAATCACACGCGCCGGCTGAACGGCCATGTTCACGCGGCCGTCGATCTCGCGTGTCAGCAGGCGCAGGCCGGGCATCAGGTCGCCATTGCCAGCCAGGGCGGGGATTTCGATGCTCTGCTCCGGTCCAACGGCATCGAGTCGATCTTCGCGAGTCACGCGCGCGCGCCGGCCCAGATCCTGAGGTCGCTCGTCGGATGTGGCGGCGTGCTTCGGCGTTGGCGTCCCGATGTCGTCCACGCCCACATGATGACGAGCGCCGTCCTGGCTTGGCCGACCTGCAAGCTGTTGCGCATTCCCCTCGTGACGACCGTCCACAATGAGTTCGAGAAGGGCGCCGTCCTCATGGGCCTGGGAAACAGGGTCATCGCCGTGAGCGGCGCGGTCGCCGCCTCGATGCGGAAGCGCGGGATCGCGAATTCCCGCATCGACGTCGTGCTCAACGGGACGATCGGCTCAGCCCGCATGCGCGGCCGCTCCGAGGAGCCGCAGGTCCTGGATCATCCCGCCATCGTCTTCGTCGGAGGCCTGCATCCCCGGAAGGGCTTGCCCGATCTGCTTCAGGCCTTCGATACGGCGTTCCCCCACAATCGCGCCATGCGGCTCTACGTCGTCGGCGGCGGTCCTCATCAGGACGCCTACGTACAGGCCGCGCGCGCGCTGGCCAGCGCGGACGCCATCACCTTCGCCGGTCCGCGGGACGATCCCTACCGCTGGATGCTGGGCGCCGACATCTTCGTGCTGCCGTCCCACGCCGATCCGGCTCCGCTCGTTCTCTCCGAGGCCCGGGAGGCGGGTTGCGCCATCGTCGGCACCGACGTCGACGGGATCCCCGAGATGCTCGATGGGGGAAGGGCCGGCGTGCTGGTCCCGTCCGGGGATCCGGACAGGCTCGCGCGAGCGCTGATCGCGCTCGCGACCGACCCCGCGGAGCTGAGCGCGTGGAGAGCGAAGAGCCAGATCAACCTGGATCACCTGCGGATCGCGCGGGTGGCTGAGGAAACCTTGGCCGTCTACCGGCGCGCGGCCGGCCTCGCAGGATGATGCGCCTTCCGGTGCGCAGAGGCTGGACGCCGCCGCGCGGCCGCACCGCATCGCGACCGCGGTTCGCTCGCAAGCTGACCGAATTGGCTAGATTGATGCCGCCGCCGGATGCTGCTCCAGGACTCCCTTGCGGTGCGGGTCAGGATCGGAATCGCCATGTTGCCCAGATCCGGATCCTTGTCGTGAGCCCGGGGCGCGGCGTCGCTGCGGGCCGGTGCGGCGCCGGCCATCGCTCCGTGGGACACGTTCATGCTCGCCACTAAGACACTGCGCGGCGCCGGATGGAGTGTCGCTGCACGGATCTCCGCGCGCGCGATCGATCTCGGCACGCTGCTCGTCCTCGCGCGGGTCCTGTCACCCGCCGATTTCGGCCTGACGGCCATCGCCGCGTCCCTGGTCTCGATCGTCGAGATGATCCTCGAGATCCCGCTCGTTCAGGCCCTGTTGCGTCTACAGAAGATCGAGAAATCGCATCTGGACACGGCATTCACGTTGGGGCTTCTCCGGGGCGGGGTGATCGCCGTCCTGATGATGGCTGCCGCGTGGCCCGTCGCCCACATCTACGACGATGCCCGACTGATCCCCATCACGCTCGCGCTCGCGTCGGCCCCGATCGCGCGAAGCCTCTACAGCCCGGCCATGGTGCATCTGTTCCGCAAGATCGACTTCCGTGCGTCGTTCCTGGCGGATTTCTCGGGCAAGGCGATCGCCGCCCTGATCTCCATCGGATCGCTCTATATGGGGGCCGGCTACTGGGCCCTGGTAATCAACCCGGCTGCGTCCGCGATCCTGCCGACTATCGTGTCCTACGTGCTGGCGCCCTACCGCCCGGGGCTCTCCCTGGAGAGACTGAGCGCCTTCTCGGCGTTCACGGGCTGGTTCACGTCCTCTCAGATCCTCGCCGCCTTCAGCTGGCAGTACGATCGCATGTTCCTCGGCTACCATGTCGACAAGGCCGTACTCGGCCGCTACGGGGTTGCGAGCGACTTCTCCGTCCTCCCGACCCAGAGCGTCATTGGCCCCGCCATGCGGCCCGTCATGGCCGCCTTCGCGACCATCGCCGACGACCGCCTCCGCCTGCAATCTGCCTTCCTGAAGGCGGCCCGGCTGACTATGATCATCGCGCTCCCGGCCGGAGTGGGGATCGCACTGACCGCCGACCAGATCGTGAGCGTCGTCCTCGGTTCACAATGGAGTTCCGCGGCCCCCTATCTGCGCTGGCTGTCGCTGGCGATCATGTTCACGGCCTATTATCAACCCGTCTCATCTCTCTGCCTGGCGATGGACGAGCCGAACGTGATGCTCAAGATCACGCTCTTCGAGTCGATGGCGAAGGTCTTGAGCATGACACTGGGATTTTATCTCGGCGGCGTGATGATGATGATCTACGCGCGCCTCGCCACGGCCGTGTTCCATTTCTTGATCAGCGCGATCTATGCGCGGCGTCTGGTCGGCGCGGGGGTGGGGAGGCAGATCCGCAATCTCTGGCAGGTCGGCCTCTCGTGCGCGGTGATGACGGCGGCCGTTCTCGCGCTGCAGGCCGTCTTGAGCCGCGTCGATATCGGGTTGGTCGGGCTTCTGACCGCCATGATCTTCAGCGGCGTGGCGGCCTACGGCGTGAGCATGCTTCTGCTCGGCTTTCGTCTGCGGACCCTGCGTCCTTGAGGCGGATCTCGGGAGCCGCAGGCGTCACACGATGAACGCATCAGCGTCATCGGTCTGGTACAGGAGGCCGTATGCCCTGAACTTCCGGCGGAACGCACGCCAGTGGTGGGGCAAGGCTCCGGCCGCGAGGCAGACCTGGGATCTATAAATCTTGGCTGATCTGACTGAATCCGCTACGATTTAATGCGTCTCGCGGAACTCTGTGCTACAGACACCGTAGGGCGATCGCGGCGCGCGGATCTGTACTCAAGATTTGGCCCTGGTCGAGGAGAATTTGATGCGTCTGCGTCTAGCTGCGGCGGGTTGCATTTTGCTGTTCGGCAGCCCGCTCGCAAATGCGGCCGCCGACGAAGCCGGTCGATACGTGCTCGGCCCCCAGGATCATCTGACGATCCGCGTCTATGATTTGCGTCGCAACACCGGCGAAGCGTACTCGTGGACCGCACTGAATGGTCAGTTCGTCGTCGCGGCGGATGGAACAGTGTCCATGCCCCTGATCGGCCAGATCAGGGCCGCGGGCGGCACGCCGGTCGATCTTGCGAACGCTATCGGGGTCGCACTGAAGCAGGTTGCCGACCTCGCGGAGAAGCCCGCGGCCTCCGTCGAGGTCGCGACCTACCGGCCATTTTACATCATCGGCGCGGTCCAGCAGCCCGGCAAGTACGAGTATCAACCTGGCTTGACCGTACTGCAGGCCGTGAGCACGGCTCAGGGTCTGATGCGCGGCACCGACCCGCGCAGCATCCAGCGCGACGCGGTCACTTCGCGCGGCGAGTTGCGAGCCTTGGCCGCAGAGCGTGTCGGTTTGGCCGCCAAGCTGGCCCGCCTCGAAGCCGAGATCGGGGGCACCGAGACGATCGCGTTCGGGGGCGATCTGAAAGGTACGGCGGACAGGACCTATGCGGAACAGGCCGTCCGTGGCGAACAACTCCTGTTCGACACGCGGCGGAACGCGCTGAAAGCCGAGATCAAGACGATTGAACAGTCGATAACCAGCTTCCAGAATGAGATGAGTACGCTCGATAACAAGTCCAAAACGCTGGACCGCCAGATCGAGCTCAGCCGCGGTGAACTCGGCCTCATCAACGATCTGGTTTCGAAGGGCCTCACGATCGCGCCGCGCAAGCTCGCTGCCGAGCAGAGCCAGGCCTCGTTCGAGAGCAGCCGGCTCGACGTGCAGGTTGCCATGCTGCGCGCGCAGCAAAGCCTCACGCGCGCCGAGCGCGACATCATCGATCTCAAGGCCCGTTTTCGCCGCGAAGCTCTGTCGGAGGCCGCGGATGTCCGTCAGAAGCTCGCCTCGATCGACGAGAAGACGCGCACGGCCGAACGGCTCTCGGCCGATGCCGAGTCCCAGATGGTCGGCAACACCGATGACGCGTCCGAAACCTTGAGTCCGCGCTACGAGATCACCCGGAAGCAGGGGGTGAAGGCCGGTACATGGCTCGCCTCGGAGGAGGCTGCCGTCGAGCCCGGCGACGTCGTGCGCGTGACGCTCGTGCGTCAGCCGGCCGACAGGTCCGGGGAGACGCGGCAATCCCCGACGTCGCGGCCCGGGTTGGCGGACGCTCCGGTGAGCCGCGGTCCGGCCGCATCGGATGCGCCGCACCGGCCGACCGACAGCGCCAAGCGCTGAGATGACCCGTGCGGGCGCATCGCATCGATCCTGGCGGCGGTCAGGCACGCGATCACCCGACTTGGTCGCGGCTCGTCGGCCTGGCGATGCATCACCCGAGCGCCACGGCCGATCCGCCGCCGATCATGCCCGGACCAGCCTGACATGAGCTTCGAGCCAATAGGTGCCATCACGGTCGTCGCGGGCCTGTTCTGTCTGCTGTTCGGCCGGGAATCGGTCGTGATCGCTTTCGTGGTCTTCTGCAATCTCGGATCCGCCGCGGCACTTCTGCTGGGCGGCGCTAACGTGCAGCCGGCGCACCTGTTCCTCGTCTTCCTGATGATCGCGACGCTGTTCCACCGCAAGATCTCGACGCTGGTCCTGAGTTCGCTCCGGTTGCCGGAGGCGGGCTTCTGGCTCCTCTGCCTCACGCTCTACGGAGTGGCGAGCAGCTACATCCTGCCACGGCTCTTCGCGGGTCAGACATACATCGTGCCGCTGGGAACCTCGTCGCATCTGATCACCAGCGACGGCGTCGTTCCCCTGGGGCCGGTCTCGAGCAATTTCACGCAGCCGATCTATCTCATCGGTGATCTCGTCTGTTTCAGCGTCATCACCGCTTTCGGCTCCACGAAGAACGGGATCGAGACGCTCGCGAAGGCGCTCATCCTCTACGCGGCCGCCAATATCTGCTTCGGCATCGTCGACGTGCTGACCGCGGCCACGGGCACTCAGGAGGTCCTGCAATTCATTCGGAATGCTCAGTACACGTTCCACGATGAGGAGAGCGTCGGCAGCATGCGGCGGATCATCGGGGCTTGGCCGGAGGCCTCCGCCTTCGCGGGCATGACGCTGGGAGGTTGCGGGTTCACCGGAATGCTCTGGCTGTGCGGCCGCAAGCCCTCGGTGACGGGACCTCTGGCGTTGATCTCGCTGCTGTTCGTGATCCTGTCGACATCCTCGACCGGCCTGGTCGGCGCCGCTGTGCTGATCGCGATCCTCTATACGATCGCACTGATGCGGTGCAGCACGCGTCGGCAGGACCGTTTCAGTGCCGGACTGGTGGTGGCCGGTCCACTGGTCCTCTGCGTCCTCGTGCTCCTGGCCCTGTCCATCGGCGGTGTCGCCGAGCGCGTCTACGATTACGTCGATACGCTTGTCCTGAGCAAAGCCGAGACAAGTTCGGGCGTTCAGCGCTCGGCCTGGAACGCCTATGCGTGGCGGAACTTCGTCGACTCGAACGGCCTGGGCGTCGGCCTCGGGACCAATCGCACATCGAGCTTTCCTCTCGCGGTGCTGTCGAATGTCGGGATCCCGGGAGCCGTCTTCTACGCGCTGTTCCTGGCGTCGGTGTTCGGATTTCGGCGCGGCGCGCCGCGCACCTACGCGAGCGATATCCGCGCTGCCGGCCGCGTCGCCTGCCTCTGCCTGCTTTCCGGCAGCATCATCGCGGGTCCTACGGTCGATCAGGGCTTGATGTTCTACATCTTTGCCGCCACCGCGTGCGCCTATCCCGCGCGTCATCCGGTCGGGTATATCGGTGTTTCGGTGGCTCCGATCGAACCGGCCGCAGCCGCGACGCGGTCGCGGCTCCCTGAACCCGCTCGCCAGCAGCCTCGGCCTGCATCACTCGTCACGTGAGCGCTCCTGGGGCCGATCCGCAGGAACGACGGGACGGTGAACGGACACAGGCGCGCGGTGGGTTCATCCGTACATGATGCGCAACACGCGGCAATGCCGTCACGCCCAGCAGAAAACTTCTGTCCGCGCAGTCGCGCCGCGACGGCCGTGCTGCACCATGGCATTGGCTCGTAGTCCTACAGGGACGACACAGGATGACGATCGGACTGGAGCAGCGCCCTATAAGTGTTAAGATTATTTCGCGCGCGTTTCGGTATCAATGATGGTTTTTCGCTAAAATATTCGACGCTTGCTGTCTCCCGATATCGCGAAGCGAACAGCGCCGGTCGGATGAATTTAGTTACCTGCAATATCCGTATTTCGACCGCGGGCAATGCCCCGGTCCGCGCGCGATGGCCTGTTTACAAACCCGCAATCTTTGGCAATAGTGATGATTAGATCCTGCCCGGAGTCGATGGCAGCAATGCAGAAATCTCGATGTGATTCGAGCTGTCGACGATGATCACCATTTTCCGGCCGGCGGACCACCATGCTCCGGTATAGTCGTTCATCATCTGACGTCGCCGCCGGCGCGATGCGAGTCATGGCCGAATCTTCAGACTTCGACAGTCGCGGACAGTCGGAGGACGAGTGTTTCGATGCTATTATATTAGGAGCCGGTATAACCGGTCTCGTCTCGGCTTCGATACTTCACGATCTCGGCTGCCGTAGGGTCGCCGTCATCGACGAATTTCAAAATCTCGGCGGCAATCATATAGACCGATCGATCAACGAATATACTTTCGACATCGGAAGTCTCGTATTTCAGGACGATTCTCCTCTGCTGAAATACTTCCCAGAGCTACTTGAGCATTACGTCCCGATCAAGCCGACCTGGGGGAAGCTGACGCCTCAGGCTTTCGTGACCTCCTACCCGCTCTCGATCCGTGACGACATCGTCCGGGCCGGTCCGTGGGGAATCGTGAGGATCGTGCTGTCGGCCGCTCTGTCGCGCCTGGCGCGGCGCAAGATCGGGAATGCGCGGGAGTTCGCGCGCTACTGGATCGGCGATTATCTGCTCCGACGGTCCGGCCTCGAGAGCTACATGAAGCGGTTCTTCGGCGTGCCGGCCGACTGGGTTGATCTGGAATTCGCCGAGAAGCGGATGCTCTGGATCAAGGAGCACGCATCGCCCCGCGTCCTGTTGCGCTATGTCCGCCGGCATCGCGCGCCGGGTCCGACCAACCGGCAGCTGGCGCGGCCGCGCGAGGGCTTCAATGCCCTCTACGAGGTGGCCGCGCGGACCCTTCGACAGCGCGGCTCGGACTTTCATCTCGGTCAGCGGATCGTATCGATCACGCGGCGCGGGACGCAATTCGATGTCCGCACGGAGAGCGGACGATTCACCGCCAATCGCCTCATCTCGACGATCCCGATTCCTCGGGCGCTGTCCCTCTGCGGCATTCAGGAGGATCCCGGTCTCGAGTCGGTGACGCTCATCAGCTTGTATTTCAGCTTCAGCGGGACTCGCGGCTTCGACTGTTCGATCCTCTACAACTTCGCCCATGACGGTGCGTGGAAACGGCTCACCATGTACTCCGATTTCTACGGTCGGGTGGAGGGGCGCGAGTATTTCGGAGTCGAGGTCATTGCCGGACATGCGGGCGACTCCGTGACGATCGCCGAGCAGGACTTTCGCGCCCATGTCGCCAAGAACGGGCTCTTCACCGGCGACCTGGTTTGCGAGGGCAGCCAGATGGTGCCCTGTGCCTATCCCATCTACACGGGACAGGCGCATCAGCGGGTGGCGCACGCGCGCGCGCAACTCAGTGATCTCGGAATCGAGTCGTTCGGACGACAGGGTGGCTTCGACTACCAGCCGACCGCCCGGGTCTCGACCCTGAACGCCGCGGCCCACCTGATGCCGACCGGGACATCGGACGCCTAGTCGAACCGATCCGATTGGGGCGCCGCGTCGCGCTTTGAGATCCGGCGCCGCCCGCTCGTCGATGGTCCCTTCGGCGGCTCCGCACAGCCCCAGAACCGCCGCCCGTTAGTTTCGCGAGCGTCTCACTGAACCAGATAGGCGCGGTTCGGCTCGCGCGGGGAGCGAGGCGTCGTCCGGCGCTCGCGAGCCAGGATTCCGTCGACGAAACGGCTGATCTCGTCCGCGAAGCGATCGACGCCGAAATCGGCGGCGCGGCGAACGAGGCGCTCGGGCTCCATCCCGATCGCCCGGCAGCGCTGAACGGCATCGATCAGCGCGTCGACGGATTGCTCGTGGAAGAAGGTCCCCGTCACCCCGTCGATCACCGTCTCGGTGACACCGCCCTTGCCGAACGCGACGACCGGCCGCCCGCTCGCCATGGCCTCGACTGGAACGATGCCGAAATCTTCCTCTCCGGGGAATATCAGGGCTTGGCACCGTGCGTAGTGGTGCTTCAAGACCTCGAAGGGCTGCGGACCGAGGATCTTGATGTGGGGGCCGGCCATGCTGCGCAACTCGCGCAGCATCTCGCCGCCTCCGATCACGACGAGCGGCTGCTCCAACCGGTTGAAGGCCTGGACCGCCAGTTCTGGCCGCTTGTAGCGGACCATTTCGCCGACCATCAGATGGTAGTCGCCACGCTCGCCACTCGGGGCGATCTCGAAAGCCGCCGTATCCACGGGCGGGTGGATGACCTTGGCTTGGCGGCGATAGTAGGTCTCGATCCGCCGTGCGACCGTGTCCGAGTTGGCGATGAACTCGTGGACCCGGCCCGCCGAGACCGCGTCCCAGTTGCGCACGTAGTGGGCGACTGGCGGCATCAGCAGGCGCGTGAGCAGCCCCGTCCGCTCGCGATAATCGTGGTACATATTCCAGACATACCGCATCGGCGAGTGGCAGTAACAGATGTGGAGGGCGTCGGAAGGCGGGATGATCCCCTTCGCCGGCCCCGATTCGCTGCTGATGATCAGATCGTATCCCCGCAGATCGAGCTGCTCGAGCGCCATCGGCATCAGGGGCAGATAGGATTTGTAACGGCTCGTCGCGAACGGCAACCTGCCGATGAACGAGGTTCTGACCCGGTGCGCCCTGATGGTCGGCGACATGGAGCCGGGCGCGTAGGCGTGCGTGAAGATGTCGGCTTCCGGATAGAGATCGCAGAGGGCTTCGACGACCTTCTCGCCGCCTCGCATCCCGATGAGCCAGTAATGGACGATCGCGACTCTCATCGATCAGACCCTGCGTCCCCGGTCACTGCGCAGATCGGCCTGGGCCACCCGGCAGGGGTTTGGCTGGTCGCTGTCAGGCGGCTGCTCCATAGGCAAGGGACCATGATTGCGATGTTCTCGGCTCGATCGGAAACGGGCGTCATCGGCTGAAACAGGGAGAGCCGAGCCTGGGGCGCTGCCGGGGTCGACGAATTTCGAAGGTCTCAACGGGTCTCACGATATCCCCTGAGGCTCGGCGTTGCAGGCGGGGCGAGCCGGCTTGCCCGATACGATCGGGATCCGCATCAGGCTTTGCCCTCGCCGCGGCCGGCCGAGCAGGCGGAGATCGCTCTGCGCGCCGCTCCGATCGGCATCATGTTCCCTCTCGACGCCTGCATCATAAGCCGCCCCAACCCGTACTGACTTCGGCATTGTGGCCGCTCCTGCACGTTGGATGCCGCTTAGCCATCCGCAGGATACTGACTTCGGCCATCCGGGTCACGCCGATGGACCCGCCGCCATAGTGATTAGTCCTACGGCGTCGGAACACGGCCGCACCTGCGCGTTCTGCTGCGGCGCGGGAGGCCGATGCCGCCGATGCGGCACGCCCCGCATCCCGTCGGCAGCGTCTGACGCACTGTAACGGCGGTCTACCCGTCGAGTCCGCACCCCGCTGTGTCATGGTCGTGTCCGGCGCGGAATTGATTTCGCGGAGTCATTCCGCGGCGATCCCGGCGATCGCCGCGGCGGCGGTGGCCCGGATGCCTGCGCCGGGCACCCCGGATATTGCACAGCGTTCCCTAACGAGGTCGTCCCGATCCGGATGGACGGCCCGCCCGCGCGGAAAAGCACAGAGGCGGGAGTCGCTCAGCTCTCGACCATCAACCGGTGGAATGCGCGGCCTTCCTCGGCCGCGACGCACGCAGTGCACAATGATCCGCGAGCATCCGGCCAGGGTGGATGTCTCTCGACATTGCGGGGATCGGGGAATCGAACCGGATTCGTGGCCATGTCGTGAACCAGAGGCGCCGCGCCACTGTACTTCAACCTGCAAGATCCAGATCTATTCTTACAATTTCCATGGAAAAATATACTGACATATAGGCTGTGGCTCAGCTTGAAACAGGCCAGATGATTTGATATCGGAGTGTTAACAATTGATTAACCGTTGCTGCCCCGGCGGCCGCCTGCCGTCACGAGGAGCCCGAACCATGCTGCGCGACGTCGGTCCACCGCTTCAGCCCGCCTTGCGTGCACCGCAGTACGGGGTCGAGCTGGCGGACCAAGTCGGTGAGGCCGCAGAGGCTGTCGCAGAGGCCGTGCTGCCGACGGCGCCGTTCGTGGCGCGCGGTCTGCGACTGGGCTGGGCCGCCAAGCGCGGCCTCGACGTCACGGTGGCGGCCACGGCCTTGCTGCTGCTCCTGCCGCTGCTGCTGCTGATCGCCGCGCTGGTCTATGCCGGCGATCGCAGGGCGCCGATCTTCCGCCACATGCGCGTCGGACGGGACGGGCGCCGCTTCGGCTGCCTGAAGTTCCGCTCCATGGTGACCAATGGCGACGCCGTCCTGGCGGCGCATCTGGCCGCCAATCCTCAGGCCCGGGCCGAGTGGGCGGCCACACACAAGCTCAGCGACGACCCGCGCGTCACCGCCATCGGCTACGTGCTGCGTAAGACGTCGCTGGACGAGCTGCCGCAGCTCTGGAACGTGCTGCGCGGTGAGATGAGCCTCGTCGGTCCGCGCCCGATCGTGCCGGCCGAAGTCGCCCGCTACGGGCGGGCATTCCCCACCTGTTTCGCCGTGCCACCGGGTGTGACCGGGCTTTGGCAGGTCTCGGGCCGCTCGGACACGACCTATGCCGAGCGCGTCGCGCTGGATTTGGACTATGCCACCCGGTGGACCCTGCATCGGGATCTCGCCATCATGCTGCGCACCGTTCCCGCGGTCCTGGCGCAGCGCGGAAGCCGATGAGGGACGGGCGGGGCGGCCCGCGGTCCCGTTCCTCGTCGGATCGCTGCTGGACCTGGAGCGATCGGAGCGCGGATCGCTCTCCCGCCGCTGACCGTGGCCCGGTTCGACGGCGCAGCCCGAGCCAGGCCGCGCGAGCGGGATCGGTGGGACGACCGTCGAAGGGGTGTGCCGCGCATCCCGGTCCGACGCCGGCGACATCGCGATCGACAGCGGGCGCGGGGCTTGAAATTCGGGTTTCGGCCACGGCAGGACCGATCCCGGTCGACCCCTTGCTACTCCACGAATGAGCGCCGGATCGGGCTGTTGAGGGTTCCAGCGATGGCCGAACATGACCCGTGCCGGCACGAGGATCCGATCTGGTATGACCGGATCGAGCCGGATGAGCCGCCCGGCTGGATCCTCGATCTTCTCGCACGCGCGTATGTGTTGATCGGCGCAGGCCTCGGCATGGCAGGGGCGCTGTACTGGCTTCCCACTCGGCTGTGGTGCCAGTGCTCGCACTTGATCCTGCGCTGTCGATCCGCCGCGGCGAAGCGCTCCTGACACGCGCACCATCTCCCCAGCCGAACGCCTGTCCGGTTCGAGCAGCGCATCCTGAGGCACGACCATCCGATGGGCCCGTGAGGCGGGAGCCACCCTTCAGGCTCCCGATCGCCGCAGTGATAGATCGGTCCTGCGTCGACCGCTGCCGCGGGTGAGGCAGACCTCAACCGCGGGCGTGATCGCAGCCGGTCCTATCGAGAGCGCCGACGGGTTCGATCGCTCGGAAGCCTGTCCTGTGCCAACGGCCCTGCCGATTACCGGTCGTCACTATGAGCACTGGATCTCGCGGCTCGATGCAGGCGGAGACCTGCCTTCGATTCGTGACGTCGAGCGGAACTTCCACCTGGGCGCCCGTTCAAGATCGGGCTCCGGGAGGTCCAGGCGCCTCGCGGGTGCACGATCTCCGACGTGCCTCAGCTGGCGTTCGGACCCCGTGGCGCAGTTCAAGCGATATTGACAATATTCGCTTCTCGATGTAATTTCTTTATTTGCATCCAGATCTGGCGAAGCGCGACGTATCCTCAATTGGATCCACTGTAATTTGCCGATGCGGAACGGTGTGTGCTTGGATGAGATTTTGGGAGACAGGAGCTTCCGTCCGGCGCTGGCATCTTGGCCGGCCTCTGCGCCCGCGCAGAATGACGGCCAACGAGCGCTCCCTCTCAATCGGTGCCTGCCAAACGTGTGGGGCAAAAGTGGAGAGTTCGAAGATCTACTGCGTTCCCTGTGCCACAAACTATGCCGATTGCGACGTCGCGTATTTTGATCGTTCGTTATTGGTGTTGATCTGGTTTTCTGCCGCCGCGATGCTCGCCGGTGCGGCTTACTATATATTGAAATATCTCAATGTTGTGTCTTAGCGATGCTCTGATTTTCGACCCTGCGCTGCCTTTGCCGCGTCATCGGCTGGGTTGAGTCTGAGGGCGTGTGAAGCGCATGCCGATCGGCGCCGGAGCGCCGCCCGTGGCTTGCTCGAGGCGCCGAGCGTCGTCGATCTCACGTGCGACCGGCCGGCATTGTTGTTGAGACGACTCCCGTCGGAGCGGACCGCCTCCATCCCGTTCGAGCGCGCACGGATCGCGGCGCCGCTACCGGAGGCAATATGGGGCGAGCATCGTCGCGTTGACTTCCGCGCTCGCCGACAGCCCAGGCAAGTGCGCGCGTCGACGGACCCGGCGGGCAGGGTTCGACCATCGATCTGGGAGGTGGCGAATCCCGGTATCGGAACGCGACCCGAACGATGCTCCGGCTGATCGACGCGCGTAAGCATCCACCGCGTCTGCGAGATCTTGGCTCCGCGACCATGCGCGGGTCAGCGCTCGGATTCCGGAGCTGCGATCCGGTGAGTTCGATATTCCGGTGGATGAGAGGTCGAGGTACCTCTATCGAGTGATGGTCACCGGTCATCGCTAGGTAGGATGGCCGTGGGACCCGCTGTTCAGAGAGTGACCGCGGCTCGCGATATACGCGATACAATTGCGTAGGGTCTGAAAAGGCCACGGGTTGGGGTGAGGGCAGGATGCTCGGCTCGGTTTCGACTGCGGCGCTCTCCGGAGTGTTGACGCTTGTCTTCAGCATGTCCGCCTCGGCGGCCTCCGATATCACGGTCGCTGCCATCACCACCGGCCGGCTCTATGTCGTCGGTACGACCGACCGGCCCAACACGGTGGTCGTCTTGGACAACCGGTTCCGAACCGAGTCCGACGGGAGCAGGAAGTTCCAGTACGAGTTGGTGTACCACCCCGCCAGTTGTGTGGTGTCCGCCGCGATCGACGGGACGATGCACGAGGCGGTCGTCAGCAATTGTGGGCAGCAGGTGATGCCCGGAACGTGGCTGGATCCGAAACCCGCGATGACGAGACCGGCTCTTCTGGAGCGGGTGCTCTCACCGAAGGCCGAACTGCCGTCTGCCGTGTTCTGCCCCTCGGTTCAGACAGAGCGGTCGCAAGATCCCGCTCGCATTGAACTCGCTGACCGCACGCCACCGGTGTTCACCGTCGTGACGGGAATGAATTTCTCGCCGCGCTTCTGAGGTCTCGCCGCGCGTCGAAAAGTGCCGGAGCGGGCTGGTGCGGCATCCACGGCGCGGGCGCGATCGCCGGCATCTTCCGCGGAAAGAATTCGTGGGCAGGCCTCGGGATAGCGTCGGCGACGGGGATCCACGGCGAAAGGGATCGCCGCTTCACCGGCCTGAGGCGTCGCCGGCAGGACGGCCGGGGCGGTGAAGCGTCCCCGTGCTTCCCGCTCGGTCCAGAGACGTCGCCGGTTGCCCGGGGGCTGCGTCCCGGAGGGATGCTAGCAGCCTGAGCAGACGCTCTTCGCAGCGTCGCGGCCGCCCTTCAGGAGCGCTGCCATCGCCGCTTCGCGATTGTATTCCGACATAATCCTCTTCGTGGCGAGCTCTCTATCGAAGCCGGGGATGTTGTCTTTCCGTGTGGCTGAGGTCTCTCCGACGTCGACACCGTTCGCCATCCGGGACAGGCCGGGATAGATCGCTGGTTTCGACAGGTTCTCCGGGTGGAGACTCTTCCAGGTCATGCGGTTGCGAACCGAGGCGTCGAGTGCCGCCAGAGGGTTCACGCCGCGCTGGCCGGTCTCTGCATCCTTGAGCTTCAGCGTGCCGGGGATGACGACGGGCAGGGGACCGATATCGGCTTCAGCACGCGGTGCGGCGGCGTCCACGAGCGCCCCCGTCGATGGGGCTGCGGCCGGCATCGCTGTGGGAGGCGGCAAGGCGCTGTAGGCGGTCGGCATCAGCGGCGCATGCGAGCACGCGCTCGATGTCAGAACCACCATGAGCGTTCCGATCCGTCTGAAAGCCATGGCCGCCCTCGCGCTGCGCCGGGCCATTCTAGCCAAGCTCGGACCCGACATACCAGTGTTGGGCTACCCGAGTCCAACCCTTATAAACTGCTCATAGCAGTCTCCGAAGCCCGCGTTAGCCGAAAGTAGTATGGGGTCCGGAGCGCCGTTCTTCGCGGAAGCAGATTTGCCGAGTGCTGGCCGCCGATATCGAATTCCAAGACTGGTTCCCGATTTGGGCCTTGGCTGCTGCGTTGCTGTAGGACAATCCTAAAAATCGGGATGTGGCCGAACTTTTGAAGGTGCCGAACGGATTCGAGTTCTCCTTCTGCTCGAAGCAGAAAGGTTCGGCACATCGCGGCGGACGATTTCATGTTGGGTGAGAACGGGCCCGCGCGCGGCGGGCGGGTCAAAAGCTGCCCCGATGGGCCGGCTCTGTGTCGAAACACATGCGTGTACTGGCCTCGCTCGGCACGGGATCAGCACTCGTCCGGGAGGCACAGGTCGTGGAGCTGGGAAGGCGATGTGGTCTGCTGGGATGGATGACGCACTGCACACATGCGGAGGGCGCCGGCACGGTCGACGTGCTTGGCGTCGGGTGCTCGTCTACCTCTCGAGGTTTCGACCGGGTCCGAGTTGTCTCACTCGGATGACCCGAGGGCTCCACGCGCGATCACGCTCGGTGTTGATCCCTGCCATCGCGCCATCGAGCGGCTCGGCTCAGCCAGCGCTCAGGGGCGCCACGACGGAGCCCCCGGAAAGAGTTCGGCTCAGCTTCGCGATGGGGATTGTCCCGCGCGCGGCGCCGCTTTCCGGTGCAACAACGCCCCACTCGGATCCGCGCATCGTGCCTGACGCGTGACCGGGGACATCGGCACGGCCGTCTCCTAGCGGAGCCTTGGGAGCAGAACATCCGGGTCGGCATATCCGGCGTTCGGCTGGCGCGCCTCATTCCGATGGACGAAGCGCCGCTCGATACAGTGCCAACTCGCGATCCCGAAGCAGAAAGCGATCGGAATGGTCATGATGATCAATAAAAGCGGCGTGATCCCGGGCATTTTCTGAATGAGGAGATTCTGTGTGGGCCACGCGTAGAGATACAGGCCGTAGCTCGGGTCCGTGCGGTCGACCCACTGGCTCAGATGATTGGCCGGCGTTGCCAGCGCATACCAGAAGATCAGGTATCCGCCGAAGATCGCGAAGGCCGGCTCCGCGAGACGGGGGACAAACAGGAGCCCCGTGCACGCGATCAGCGCCAGAAGAGCTCCGCGGTGCGTCAGACGAATGACGTCCCGCCAGATGTAGAACGCAGATCCCACGAGGAAGATGAAGGTCAGTCGGATCGTTGCGCTCGAACTGCCGAAGATGGGACTTCCGTGCGGTATATCCGGCATCGCGTGACGAAGGCCGTAGAGGACGCCGATCCCGACGATGATCCAGAGGCAGTAACGCCGTCCGGCAAACGTCGAGAGCGCGCCGATCCCGATCACGAACAAGTAGCAGCGGAACTCGTACGAGATCGTCCACATCGACCCGTTGAGGTCTGGATGGGGCAGGCCGGCAAACGCTCCGGGGACGACGGGCAAGCCGAGAATGAAGAGCTTCGTGACACTCTTGACGACCGGAATGTCGCTCAGCGTCCCGCCCGCCAAGCTTCCGAAAAGCAGCATCGAGACGATGAACGCGGCTATGAAACCCGGATAGATGCGCGCGACGCGCCGGGATAGATAAGTCTTCAGCGAGCGTGAGGACTGGAGGCTCTTCGTGATCAGGTAGCCGCTGATCAGGAAGAAGCCGTCAACGGCCAAGTCTCCCGAGAAGAAGCTGCCGGTCATCCGGACCAGGAAGTCGCGCCCGCGATCGCCGTCAATGAGTTCCGGTGCGTGTCCGATTATGACCAGCAACGCGAATGCGATCCGGAGGGAGCCGAAATTATTCCCTCGATCACCTCTCTCGACACGCGGGGTAGGGATACTCATGAGAGAGGGAACTCACATTTCGGTCCGCCGATGATCGGTCGTGTCACGTGGCGCACGGGAACATCCGATCGTCTCAGCGAATGCAGTCAGCCGCGACGATCACCGGATTCCGTGCCGCGCAGAGTCACCTTTTTGGGCGGTTCCGCACTTATGGAGTCACAATTTGCATTAGGTTTGGGCTTTGTGGCCATCGCGTGTCGACGGCCCGTCCGCTCTCGATCCGCTGGATCTGGAGCGGGCTGGCTGGCGCCGGATCCGGGCGCGGTCCCGGATCGACCGGGATCGCCGATGTTCAGACAGGGAATGCTGTCCCCGGTCTGCCAGCGTCGGTCACCGGGCCCGGAAGGCCGCCTCGAGGGCGTCCGACACCCCCGCCAGGGCCGCGGCGCGCGCGGCGGCGTCGGAGCCGATATGCGGGTCGCGCTGCACGCACGGGTCCGCGTAGGTGAACGGCGCGGCGTTCGCGCCCTCCACGAGGACGCCGTCCGCCGCCTCGCGGATCGCGCAGGCGCGGACGGTCTGCGCGCCCTTGGCGACCACGGGCTGGCTCGGCCCGGTCGGATTGTCGAAGACGTGCTGCGCCCCGGGATAGACGGTCAGGTCGACATCGGAACCAGCCGCTTTCAGACGCTCCGCGTAGGCGGCGCAGGTCGCGGCGGGATTGTAGTCGTCGCCGCTGCCCCCGAACATCCGGATCGGCCGGTCCACGACGGCGATGTCGTCGCGGAACCGGATCGAGCAGTCCGGATAGACCGGCAGGTAGAGGGCGGGCGTGACGCCGGAGCGGTTCCAGGCCGCGTCGAAGCGCTTGAGGCTCGCGTAGAGCGCGGCCTGACCGCCGCGCGAGAAGCCCATCACGGCGATCCGCGCCGGGTCGACCCGCGGATGCCGGGCCAGCACGCCCAGCGCCCGGTAGATGTCGAGGATCAGGTTCGTGCGCGCCAGGAGACCCTGGTCGGTGTTGACGCTGGTCAGGCCGCGCCCGGTGAAGCCGTCGATGGCGAAGGTCGAGATCCCGCGCGCCGCCAGCGCCCGCTGCCAGAACTCGATGTTGCCGCCCAGGCCCCCGGAGCCGTGCATCAGGATCACGGTCGGCAGGCGCTCCGTCCCCGCCTTGGCGACGCGCAGGAGTCCCGCGACCGTGACGGGCTTCGCTCCCTCGGACGTGCCGGTGAGGAACTGCCGGTCGGTCAGCGTCAGGCTCTCGAAGGGGTGAACCTCCACGCGGGCGGCGTAGCTGCCGAGATCGGCGACGCCGTCCGGCGCGGGCTCGGCAGAGGCCACCCGCGGGATGCCGGCCAGCAGGCAGGCCGCCAGGAACAGGATCGATCGCCGCATCGGAGCCCTCCGCCACCGTCCGGCAGCCTAGCAGCGGCGCGGGCGCCCTGTCGCCGCGGGAGGGACCGGAACCGGTTTCCCATCGGAGGCCGATGTCAGTCCCGGGGACGCTGGGCTACGCGGCCGCGCGATCGGCCAGGTAGGCGCGCCAGCCGCCGAAGCGCGTGATGTCGGCCGCCCCGTCGAGGCCGGCCGGCTCGACGAGGAAGCCCTTGGGCGCCGTGCCGTCGGCGAGCCGCAGCGTGCCGATGCCGAGCGGCGCCGGGATGGCGGCGACGAAGCGTCCGAACGCGGCGGGCGGCAGGGCCCACACCTCGGTCTCGATGGCGGCACCCTCGCCGGCGGCCACCCGGAGCAGGCCCGGGCGCTGCGGCGGGCCGCCCGGCAGGGCGTAGAGGCGGTAATCCCGGGCCGTCGGCACCGCGCGCAGGAAGCGCGCGCCGCACGCGGCCAGCTCGCGGTTCAGGGGCAGTCCCGAGAGATGCGCCCCGACGACCGCCAGCTCGATCGCGTCCGGTCCGGCCGTGGCCGGCCCCGGCTGAACCGTCGGCACCGGCGTCGCGCCCGCGCCGATCCGCGGCGCCGAGGCCGCGTGCAGGCGCGCGCCCAGGGCGGCGAGCAGCCCGTCCGAGCCGCGCGGCGCCAGCAGGGTGATCCCGGCGGGGAAGCCGTCGGCGCGGGGCCGCCCCGGCACCGCCAGGGCGCACCAGTCCAGCAGGTTGACGAAGTTGGTGTAGGTGCCGAGCTCGCTGTTCGGCCCGATCGGGTCGGCCGCCAGGGCCGCGCAGGTCTGCGGGCGCGGGTAGGTCGGCACGGCGAGGACGTCGATCCGGTCCCAGACCGCGTCCGCGGCCCGGCGCAGCGCCGCGAGGCGGTAGAGGCCCGCGAAGGCGTCCGCCGCGCTGTGGCGCTCGGCGGCGGCGATGACCGCCCGCGTCGTCGGGTGCAGGATCCCGGGGCGCGTCTCCATCACCGGGCGGATCGCCGCGTAGCGCTCGGCGACCCACGGGCCGTCGTAGAGCAGGGCCGCGACGGCGAACATCGGCGCGAGATCCACCGGTGCCGCCGCCCCGGCGAGCGCTTCGAGATCGGCGACCGTCGCCGCGAAGGCCGCCTCCGAGAGCCTGTCGCCGCCGAAACGGAGGCTCGCCGCGTCCGGGAGCCCGAGACGCAGGCCCGGCGGGAGGCCGGTGGGCGCCGCGGGCACCGGCAGGGCCCGCGACCAGGGATCGGCCCCGTCCGGACCCAGCATGACCCGGAAGGCCGCGTCGGCGTCCGCGACGGTGCCGGCGAAGACCGAGAGCGTGTCGAGGGTCCGGCAGGCCGGCAGCATCCCGCGGCTGGAGACCGCCCCCAGGGAGGGCTTCAGGCCGACGACGTTGTTGAGCGCGGCCGGCACCCGGCCCGAGCCCGCGGTGTCGGTGCCGAGGGCGAAGGCGACGATCCCGTGGGCCACCGCCACGGCCGAGCCGCTGCTGGACCCGCCGGGCACGTAGGCCGGATCGATCGCGTTGCGCGGGGCCGGGTAGGGGGTGCGCAGGCCGACCAGCCCGGTGGCGAACTGGTCGAGATTGGTCTTGCCGATCAGGATCGCGCCGGCCGCGAGGAGACGCGCCACCGCGGGCGCGGTCTCGGCGGGGGTGTGGGCGAAGTCCGGGCAGGCAGCGGTGGTCGGCAGCCCGGCAACGTCGATGTTGTCCTTCACGGCGAAGGGCACACCCCAGAGCGGCATCGCCGCGGGGTCGAAGGGCGGGAGCGCCGCCGCGGCTTCCTGCGCCTCCGCTTCCGGGACGAGCGCGAGGAAGATGCCGGGATCGCTGACCGCGGCGAGCCGCCGGTAGGCCTCGGCCACGACGGCGCGCGGGTCGAGGCCGTCGGCGTAGGCCGCGTGCAGGAGCGGGATCGTCGGGAAGGGGGGCACGGCGGCTCCTCGTTCTCAGGTCGGCGGAACAGGTTCGCGAGCGCGACGGGATACGGCGGTGGACCGGACGGCTTTTCTCGCTCGGGGCCCGACGCGGCCGGACGGCTCAGGACGCGTCGCCGGTGGCGCGGTACCAGTCGAGGATCTCGGTCCCCTGCATGAACACCGCGTCGCTGCGCGCCAGGATGGCGTCGAGCAGCCGCTCCAGCAGGCCGATCCGGTGCGGGACGCCGGTGATGTAGGGGTGGATCGCGAAGCTCATCACCTTGGCGCCGCCGAGCGGGCCGGCGCCGGCGGCCTCGGCGGCGAGCCGGTCGAGATGGGCGAGCGCCCGCTCCACGAACTCGTCGGCCCGATGGTGCTGGATGGCCAGAAGCGGGATGTCATTGAGCTCGACCGAGTAGGGGAGGGCGACGAGGTCGCCCGTGCGCGTCGCCACCCGGCAGGGGCGGTCGTCGACCACGAAGTCGCCGACGTACGCGAGGCCGGCCGCGCGCAGGTGGTCGGGCGTGTCGAGGGTCTCGGTGAGGCCCGGTCCCAGCCAGCCGCGCGGCGGGCGCCCCGTGATCTCGGTGATCGCGGCGATCGTGCGGGCGATCATCTCGGGCTGGTCCGCGACCTTGTGGGTCGGGACCTGGTGGAAGCCGTGGGCCATGAATTCCCAGCCGGCCGCGTGGGCGGCCTCGGCAATGCGGGGATAGGCCGTGCAGACCGAGCCGTTGATCGACAGCGTCGGGCGGATTCCGCGGCGCTCGAACGCCTCGAGGAAGCGCCAGAACCCGACCCGCATCCCGTACTCGTGCCACGCCCAGTTCGGGATGTCCGGCAGCAGGCTGGCCGCGGTCGGCGGCACCAGGATCTGGCGCGGCATCGGGTTATCGATCAGCCAGTGCTCGACGTTGACCACCGGCCAGACGGCGACGTGCTTGCCCCCGGGCAGGGTCAGGCGCGGCCGGTCCACGGCGGCGCGGTAGGCGAGGCGATTCTCGGGCCGGCGGGGATCGTCGGGCGCGGTGTCCATCAGGCGGCGGCCCGCGGGGCGTGGTGGCTGTGGAGCTGGGCCGCGAGCATCCGGCGCAGGTCGTTGAAGGCCGGGCTCGACACGTCGCGCCGCCGCGGCAGCTCGACCGGGTGGATCGCCTCGATCCGGCCGGGGCCGGGCGACATCATCACGATGCGGTCCGCGAGGAAGATCGCCTCCTCGATGGCGTGGGTGACGAACAGGATCGTCAGCCCCGTCCGCGACCAGAGGTCGAGCAGCTCGTCCTGCAGGCGCTCGCGAGTCATGGCGTCGAGCGCCCCGAAGGGCTCGTCCATCAGCACGACCTCGGCCTCGTTGGCGAGCACCCGGGCGATGGCGACACGCTGCTTCATCCCGCCCGAGAGCTGGTGCGGGTAGGCGTCGGCGAAGGCCTGGAGGCCGACCAGGGCGACATAGCGCTCAGCGATGTCGCGCACCTCGGCGGCGGGCCGCCCGCGGGATTTCGGGCCGAAGCCGATATTGTCGCGCACGCTGAGCCAGGGGAACAGGCCGTAATCCTGGAAGACCATGCCGCGGCTCGGTCCCGGCCCGGCGATCGGTTTGCCCCACATCAGGGCTTCCCCGGCGCTCGGCGCCTCGAAGCCGGCGGCGACCCGCAGCAGCGTCGACTTCCCGCAGCCCGAGGCGCCGAGCAGGCAGACGAATTCGCCCCGGGCGACCGTGAGGTTCGCCTCGCGCAGGGCCTCGGTCCGGCGCCCGCCCGCCGCGTAGGTCTTGGAGACCCCCCTCATGTCGAGGATCGGGATCGTGGGGTCAGCCATGGGTGGGGCTCCAGGCGAGCAGCCGGCGGCCGAGCTGCATGACCAGCCAGTCGGAGACGAAGCCCGCGACTCCGATCACCGCCATGCCGCAGATCACGATCTCGGTGCGCGAGAGCTGGCGCGCCTCCATGATGATCGCGCCGAGGCCGGTCTGGACGCCGGTCATCTCGCCGACCACGATCACCACCCAGGCGAAGCCCAGCCCCAGCCTCAGGCCGGTGAAGATCGACGGCAGCGCCGCCGGCAGCACCACGCGGACGAACTGCGCCGGCCCGGTGCAGCCGAGCATCGCGGCCGCCTCGAACAGGCGCGGCTCCACCGAGCGGACCCCGAACACGGTGTTGACCAGGATCGGGTAGAACGCCCCGAGGAATACGAGGAAGAAGGCCGAGCGCGGCCCCAGGCCGAACAGGATCATGGCGAGCGGCAGCCATGCGGTGACCGGCACGGGCCGCAGCACCTGCAGGACGGGGTCGAGCAGCGCCCGGATCAGGGGCACGCGGCCGATCAGCAGGCCGAGCGGCAGGGCGGCCGCGGCCGCCAGCGCGAAGCCGCCATAGACCCGGCTCAGCGAGGCCGCGAGATGGGTCCAGAGCGTGCCGCTGAAGGCGTCGTCGTTGACGCCGCCGACGGCGAGGTCCCGCATCTCGGCCCAGACCTCCGCGGGCGGCGGGATCAGGCTGTAGGGCCGGCCCGCGGTGGTGACCTGCCAGACCGCGACGAGCGCGGCCGGCACCACGCAGGCGAGCGCCAGCCGGCGCAGGTGGGCGAGCCCGGGCCCGGGCCCGGATCCGGCCCGGCGGGCGGGCGCCGGCGTCACCGCCGCCGGCAGGGCGCCGGCCTCGATGCCGGTGCTCACGCCCGCCCCAGCGCGTCGACGAAGCGGGTGTCGATGAAGCCGGGCTCCGGCAGCCGCTTGATCTGCTTGAGCGCGAGCATGTGCTGCGCGTAGGCGTCGGCCTGCCGGATCTCGTTCGGCCCGAGGCGCCAGGTCAGCTCGACGTTCGGGGCCGAGAGCTCGAGCGCCTCGCGCTTCTGCCCGAGCTTCGCCACCGCCATGGCGATCATCGCGTCGCGGTCGCCGGCCGCGAAGTCCGTCGCCTTGCGGTGGATCTCCAGCATGGTCCGGACGAGGTCCGGCCGCTCGGCCAACGTGTCGCGGTGGGCGCCGAACACCATGTTCAGCGCGCCCATCTCGGTGCCGTAGGGGTACTCGACGAGCTGGCCGACGCCCGAGGCGAGGCTGACGCCGGGGCCCGGCTCGGCGCCGACATAGGCGTCGACGTCGCCGCGGGCGAGCGCGATGTGCATCTCCGAGAACGAGACGCGCACCGGGGTGATGTCCTTCACGGACAGGCCCTCCATGCGCATCCGCTCCAGGACGAAGACCTCCTGGGTGCTGCCGGGCCAGATCGCGACGCGCTTGCCGCGCAGGTCCTTGATGGCGTGGATGTCGGAGCCCTTCTTGGCGATCACCGCCATCCCGCGGTTGCAGGTGGAAGCGATCACCACGAGCGGCTCGCCGGCGGCGGCGCCCAGCGTCGCGGCGGCGATGCCGAAGGTGCCGAAATCCACCGACTTGGTGACCACGGCGTTCTTGCACTCGGTCGGGCTCTCGAAGGGCACCACCTCCACGTTCACCCCGGGCGGGGTGAAGCGCGCGTAGAAGCTCGGCGCGATCGAGTGGATCAGTTTGAGCGAGCCCATCCGGATCGTGACGGGCGCGCCCTGGGCGCGGGCCCGGGCCAGGGGTCCGAGGGCGAGGCCGGCCCCGAGACCGGCCAGGAGGGTGCGGCGGCGGATCATCGAACGGCTCCTGAAGGGTCCCGATGTGCCGACGCTACGGGCGGCGCCTGTTGCGAGGAAGTGCTATTTTCTGAGCGTGCTGTTGCCTCGCGGGCAACGGCCGGGCAGGGTGTGGGCGTGAAGCACCTGCGCACCGTCACCTACGTCGCCGAAGTCGCCCGCGCCGGCTCGATCCGGCGCGCTGCGGAGCGGCTGAATCTGACGCCCTCGGCCCTGACGCGGCAGATCCAGGATCTCGAATACGAGCTCGGCACGCCGATCTTCGAGCGCCTGCCGCAGGGCATGCGGCTCAACGCGGCCGGCGAGCTCTTCGCGCGGCACATCCGCGACCAAGCGGCGGACCTCGACCGGGTCCGGTCGCAGATCGCCGATCTGTCGGGGGTGCGCCGGGGTCACGTGGCGCTCGCCTGCAGCCAGGCCTTCGTCACCCAGGTGGTGCCTGAGGAGGTCGAGGCCTACCGCGCCCGCTTCCCGCAGGTCGGCTTCACCGTGCAGGTCCGCGACCATGCCCAGGCGGTCACCGCGCTCGCGGCCTTCGAGGCCGACCTCGCCCTGATCCTGCAGCCGCCGCCCTCGGCGGAGCTGCACCCGCTCTATTCCGGCCACCAGACCCTGTGCGCGCTGATGCGCCGGGGCCACGCGCTGGCGGCGGAGAGCGGGCCGGTGCGGCTGCGCGACTGTCTCGCGCACGCCCTGGCGCTGCCCGACCGATCGCTGGCCATCCGCCACCACATCGAGCACGCGCTGGCCCGGCGGGGCGTCGAGCTGCGGCCGGTCGTGGAGTCGGGCTCGCTGGAGTTCCTGCGCAACCTCACCCTGCGGGAGGACGTGGTCAGCCTGCAGGTGCCCAGCGGCATCCCGGAGGATCCGCGCCTGCACAGCCGGCCGATCGACACCCGCGACCTCACCCCGATGACGCTGGTCCTGGCGCAGCTGCGCGGGCGCTCGCTTTCGGTGGCCGCCGCCAAGTTCGCCGATCAGCTCGTCGTCCGGCTGAACCGCGAAGGGGCCTGACCGGGAAGAGGCCTGACCGGGAAGAGGCCTCACCGGGACGGGGCCTGACCGGCGCCCCGCTCAGGCGGGCAGGCCGGCTTCGGCCAGCGCCGCCGCGTATCGCTGCCCCAGGGCGGCGACCGGGAAGGGGATCCGCGCCAGGAAGCCCGAGACCGTCAATCCGGGCTCGATCGCCAGGAGCTCGGCGACCGCCTGCCGGGCGCGCTCCGGCTGGCCGAGCCCGACATGGGCCACGGCGAGCGCCCGCAGGGCGACGGCGAAGCGCCGGTTCTGCGCCAGCGCCCGCTCGGCCCACCGGATCGCCTCGGGATAGTCGGCCTCGCTGACCGCCGCGACCGCCATCACGCCCGACATCAGCCAGCCGCGCGGATCCCGCGGGTTGAGCTGCAGCGCCCGCTCGACCATGGCGCGCCCCGCCTCCGCGCGGCCGCACATGGTCTCGATCCAGCCCGCGAGGGTGAGCGCCAGGGCCGAGTTCGGGTTGACGAGCAGCGCGCGGCCGAACAGGTCGCGCGCCCGGTCCCGCCCGGTCTCCGACATGTTCCAGACCGCGAAGGCCGCCATCCACAGCACCTGCGCGTCCCCGGGCGCGCGCTCGACCGCGCCCCAGGCCAGCCGCACGGCCGCCGCACGCTCCGCGTCGCCCTGCGCGATCCAGCCCTGGACATGGCACTGCGCCCGGCAATAGGCCGCCGCGGCCATCGCCGGTGCGTAGCCCGGATCGAGCGCCAGGGCCTCGTCCAGGTGATCGAGCGCGGCCGCCATGCCGGCGGCGGTGAAGTCGGCCAGCCGG
This sequence comes from Methylobacterium sp. C33D, assembly GCF_053345825.1. Taxonomy (NCBI): domain Bacteria; kingdom Pseudomonadati; phylum Pseudomonadota; class Alphaproteobacteria; order Hyphomicrobiales; family Methylobacteriaceae; genus Methylobacterium; species Methylobacterium sp. C33D. Next base: position 31,088 of record NZ_JBKFAV010000010.1, on the reverse strand, counting down.
GCATTGGCCCGGAGCAGCCGGTCGTAGGCGTCCGGATGGGCCGGCGCGTCGCGGCCGAGCCGGCCGATCTCCGCCAGCTGGAGGGTGGGCTCGATCGCGGCGGCGGCGCGCGCGGCGACCCGCTCCTGCAGGGCGAAGACGTCGTCGAGCCCGCCGTCGAAGCTGTCGGCCCAGAGATGGGCGCCGGTCCCGGCATCGACCAACTGGCCGGTGATCCGCAGGCGCGACCCGCCGCGGCGCACGCTGCCGGCGACCACGTAGCCGACGCCGAGCTCCTGCCCGACCCGGCGCACGTCGATCGCCGCGCCCCGGTAGGTGAAGGTCGAGTTGCGCGCGATCACGAACAGGCCGCTGACGCGGGACAGCGCCGTGATGATCTCCTCGGTGATCCCGTCGGCGAAGTAGGCCTGCTCCGGATCCGCGCTCATGTTGGTGAAGGGCAGGACCGCCACCGCGGGCAGGCGCGGCCCGGTGCGCCACGTGACGCCCGGCTCCGCCGCGTCTTCCGGAGCGATCCCGGGCGAGACCTCCGATGCGGCCTCCCGCACGGCGCCGACGAAGCGCACCCCCTTGCGCGGGAGCGTCCGGATCCAGCGCTGATCGGCTCCGGTGTCGCCGATCGCCGTCCGGGCCGCGTTGATCCGGCTGCCGAGGGTCGCCTCGGAGACGAGGCGCCCGTTCCAGACCGCCTCCAGCAGGTCGTCGCGGCTGACCACCCGGTCGCGCCGCTCGATCAGCACCCGCAGGAGGTCGAAGACCTGCGGCTCGACGGCGATCTCGGCGCCGTCCCGGCTGAGCTCGCGCCGGGCGGCATCGAGGGTGAAGGGTCCGAACCGGTAGATCACGGGGCGTTCCTGGGCGGGGCCATGTCCGCGTTCCGCGCCCTGCTCACCGAACCGGTCTCCGCGGCGGAGGGCGCTCTAGCACGGGCCCGGGCGGGCATAAATCATGGGCCTCTGAAGGTGTCCTCAAGGCCCTCTCAAAGCGCGGTGTCGAGCATCGGGATAGGTTTCGCTCCATCGAAGTCTTTCCGACGAGGGAGCCGTCCATGGCCCGCGAGATCGATCCCGACACAGCCGCCTGGAGCCGCCGCCGCCTCCTGAAGAGCGCGGTGGCCACCGCCGCCCTCGCCGAGCTCGGCCTCGGCGGGACCGCGCGGGCGCAGGGTGCCCCGGCACCCGGCGCCCCGGTCCCCGGCGCCATGCCGGGCGTCCTGAAGCAGGTCGAGGCCGGCGTGCTCGACGTCGGCTACGTCGAGGCCGGTCCCGCCGACGGACCGGCGGTCATCCTGCTTCACGGCTGGCCCTACGACATCCACGCCTTCGCGGAGGTCGTGCCGATCCTCGCGGCGACCGGGCACCGGGTGATCGTGCCGTACCTGCGCGGCTACGGCACCACCCGCTTCCTGGCGTCGGACACGGTCCGGAACGGCGAGCAGGCGGCACTCGCGGTGGACGTCATCGCCCTGATGGACGCCCTGAAGATCCCCCAGGCCGTCCTGGGCGGCTTCGACTGGGGCGCGCGGACGGCCGACATCGTCGCGGCGCTGTGGCCGGAGCGCTGCCGGGCGCTGGTGGCGGTCAGCGGCTACCTGATCGGCAACCAAGAGGTCGGCAAGAAGCCGCTGCCGCCGCGGGCCGAGCTGTCCTGGTGGTACCAATTCTACTTCGCCACCAGCCGGGGACGGGCCGGCTACGAGGCCTACCGCGCCGACTTCGCCAAGCTGATCTGGCAAACCGCCTCGCCGCGCTGGCGCTTCGACGACGCCACCTTCGCGCGGAGCGCCCCGGCCCTCGACAACCCGGATCACGTCAGCATCGTCATCCACAATTACCGCTGGCGGATGGGCCTCGCCGAGGGCGAGCGCCGGTACGACGCGCTGGAGAGCCGCCTCGCGCAGGCGCCCACGATCGGCGTGCCGACCATCACCCTGGAGGGCGACGCGAACGGCGCCCCGCATCCGGACCCCGCCAGCTACGCGGCCAAGTTCACCGGGCGCTACGCGCACCGGCTGATCACCGGTGGGATCGGCCACAACCTCCCGCAGGAGGCCCCGCGCGCCTTCGCGCAGGCCGTGATCGACGCGGCCGCGGCCTGACCGCGCCGGCGCGGCCGGATCATCCCCGGACACACGATCATCCCGAGACGATGACGGAGGTTGCCATGCGGTTCCTGGCTGTCGCGCTGCCGGCCCTGCTCGCTGGCGGCCTGCTTCTGGAAGGCTCCGCGGCGCGCGCCGTGGATCCCGGGACCGCCCCGTCGGCCTCGCCGATCTACGGCGTCACCGTCCCGGACGGGTACCGCGACTGGCAGCTCGTCGGCGTCGCGCAGGAGACCGGGGCCCTCGACGAGCTGCGCGCCGTCGTCGGCAACGCGCGGGCGCTCGACGCCTATCGGTCCGGCACCCTGCCGTTCCCGGACGGGACGGTGCTGGTGAAGCGCGCCTGGTCCCGGGTGCCGTCCGCGGAGTTCGCCCCGGCCTTCGTGCCCGGCGACGCCACGACGGTCCAGGTCATGGTGAAGGATTCGCGGCGCTACGCGGCGACGGGGGGCTGGGGGTTCGGCCGCTTCGTCGACGGCAAGCCCGCGGACGCGGCCCAGCACGAGACCTGCTTCGCCTGCCACAGCGCGAATGTCCGGGACCACGACTACGTGTTCACGCGGCTCGCGCCCTGACGCGGGCCGCCGCCCGGACGGCCGCGGCGGCCTGTCAGCGCGCCGCTTCCCTCAACTTCCGCTCGATGCCGCGCCTTGCGTCTCCCGTCAGCCGGCGCCTACACCTTTGCCGGCTCAAGCTCGGCCCGGACCGGGCGGGGACATGACGGCGCCGGCCCGAGGCACGGCCCCGCAGGGAGGATAGCGCGTGACGATCGCCCGATATGGCGCAGCCCTGGCGCTGCTCTGCGGCTTCGGTTCCCTCTCGCCCCTCAGGGCCGACGAGTGCCCCAATCGCGGCCAGCTCGACGACGCCTACTGCGACGTCAACAAGGACCTCGTCGCCGATGTCCCGGCCAAGACCCGCGACCCGAGCGTGATCGTCTTCGCCTACACGCCGGTGGAGGACCCCGCGGTCTACGAGAACTCGTTCAAGCCGTTCACGACCTACCTGAGCCAGTGCACCGGCAAGCGCGTCGTCTACTACCCGGTCCAGTCGAACTCGGCCGAGATCGAGGCGATGCGCTCCGGCCGGCTCACGGTGGCGGGCTTCTCGACCGGGCCCCTCGGCTTCGCCGTCAACATGGCCGGCGCGGTCCCGTTCGCCGCCAAGGGCACCGAGAAGGGGCCTGAGGGCTACAACCTCATCGTCGTGGTCAAGGCGAGCAGCCCGTACAAGACGCTGGCCGACCTCAAGGGCAAGCGCGTGGCCCACACGGCGCCGTCGTCGAATTCCGGCAACCTCGCGCCCAAGGCGCTGTTCCCCGAGCAGGGGCTGAAGCCCGGCGAGGACTACAAGCTCATCTACTCGGGCGGCCACGACAAGTCGGCGCTGGGCGTCGGCACCGGAGACTACGACGCCGCCCCGGTGGCCTCGGACGTGTTCTACCGGATGGTCGCCCGCGGCACGATCAAGGGCGACGATTACCGGGTGATCTACACGAGCGAGAAGTTCCCGACCTCGGGCTTCGCCTACGCCCACGATCTGAAGCCGGAACTCGCCGAGAAGCTGAAGCAGTGCTTCTACGATTTCCGGTTCCCGCCCGACATGGTCAAGGATTTCGAGGGCGACGACCGGTTCGCGCCGATCACCTACCTCAAGGACTGGGCGATCGTCCGCAAGGTCGCGGAGGAATCGGGCACGCCGTACAACAAGGTCGCTTACGAGCGCGAGGCCGCCCGCGAGGCCGAGGCGGTCCGCAAGAAGGCCGCGGGCGCACCCAAACCGTGATGCAAGCGGTGACGGCGGGGAGTGCGGCGCGCGCGGTCGCGGCCGGACCCGAGGGCGATCCCCGGGCGGAGGATCCCCGCGCCCTGGTGATCCGCGGGCTGACCAAGGCGTACCGGGCCGGCCAGCCGGTCCTGAAGGGTATCGACCTCGTGGTGCCGGGCACCGGGCTCACGGCGATCATCGGGCCGTCCGGCACCGGCAAGAGCACCCTGATCCGCTGCATCAACCGGCTGGTCCAGCCGACCTCGGGGGAGATCCTGTTCCGCGGGGAGGACCTCGCCCGGCTCTCCGGCCCCGCCCTGCGCCGGGCGCGGCGCCGGATCGGGATGGTGTTCCAGGAGTACAATCTGGTCGAGCGCCTCTCGGTGATGGAGAACCTGCTCTGCGGCCGCCTCGGCTACGTGCCGGCGTGGCGCGCGTGGCTGCGGCGCTTCCCGGAGGCGGACGTCGCCCGCGCCTTCGACCTCCTCGACGCGGTCGGCCTAGCGGGCTTCGCCACCCGCCGGGCCGACGCCCTGTCGGGCGGGCAGCGCCAGCGCGTCGGCATCGCCCGGGCGATCATGCAGGAGCCCGAGATCGTGCTCGCCGACGAGCCGACCTCGTCCCTCGACCCGAAGAGCTCCGTCGAGATCATGGAGATCCTGTCCCGGCTCGCGGCCGAGCGCGGCGTACCGGTGGTGGTCAACATCCACAACGTGGCGCTCGCCCAGCGCTTCGCCGCCCGGGTCGTCGGCATGTCGGGCGGGCACGTGGTCTATGACGGGCCGCCGGACCGGCTGAGCGAGGCCGACCTGCGCGGCATCTACGGCGGCGAGAACTGGCTCGAATGAGCGCGCCCGCCCGCCCGGCCTCCCCGGACGCTTCCCCCGACCGCGTCGCGTTCCGGCCCAACTGGACCGCCCGCGCCGGCTGGGCGCTCCTCGCCGTCTACGCGGTCTACGCGGCGACCCAGCTCGGCTTCTCGCCCGAGCGCTTCGCCGGCGGCCTCGCCCACGGGCAGCGATTCCTGGCCCGGATGTTCCCGCCGAACTTCTCCCGCTGGGAGCTGATCCAGTCGGGGATCCTCGAGAGCCTGCAGATCGCCGTGATCGCCACGGTGGTCGGCATCGCGGTCGCCCTGCCGATCGGCTTCCTGGCGGCCCGCAACCTGATGCCGCCCTGGGTGACGTGGCCGACCCGCATCCTGATCGCGCTCTGCCGGTCGTTCCACCCGATCATCGTGGCGATCCTGTTCGTGAAGGCGATCGGGTTCGGGGCGCTCGCCGGCGTCATGGCGCTGATCGTCGCCTCGGTGGGCTTCATCGCCAAGCTGTTCGCCGAGGCGATCGAGGAGATCTCCCTGAAGCAGGTCGAGGCGGTGCGGGCGACCGGCGCCAGCTTCCTGTCGACCCTGATCATGGGCGTGCAACCACAGGTGCTGCCGCGCTTCATCGGCTTCGCCACCTACCAGCTCGATTCCAACCTGCGGAACTCGACCATGGTGGGCATCGTCGGCGGCGGCGGCATCGGCGCGACGCTGTTCACCGCCTACCAGCGCTTCGACTTCGACGTGGTGCTGGCGATCCTGATCGTCATCGTCGCCCTGATCATGGTGGCCGAGATCGTCTCCGGCTGGGCCCGCAAGGTGTTCCAGTGAGCGTCGCCGTCGCGTCCGCTCCCGCCCCTCCGCGCCGCTGGCAGCGCTTCCCCCTGTGGAAGCGACTGGCGCGGCTCGCCTTCACGCTCTGCGCGGTGGCGGCCTTCGTGGCGAGCCTGCGCACCATCGAGGTGATCCCGGAATTCCTCTACGACGCCCCCGACCAGCTCGCCGACCTGTTCGGCCGGATGTGGCCGATGGATGCCGGCTACGTCGGGCCGACCCTGCGGGCGCTGGTGGAGACGCTCCACATCGCGACGCTCGGCACCCTGATCGCCATCGCGATCGCGGTGCCGATCGGGCTGATGGCGGCCCGCAACGTCACGCCCAACCGCGCGCTGAACCTCTTCGCCAAGTTCGTGTTCGTGACCTCGCGCTCGGTGAATTCCCTGGTCTGGGCGCTGCTGTTCGTGGCGGTGTTCGGACCGGGGCCGCTCGCCGGGACCCTGGCGATCGCGCTCCGCTCCGTCGGCTTCACCGGCAAGCTGTTCGCCGAGGCGCTGGAGGAGGCCAATCACGGCTCGATCGAGGCCCTGCAGGCCGCGGGCGCCGGCCGGATGTCGACGCTGCTGCTCGGCTACTGGCCGCAGGTGAAGCCGGCCTTCTGGTCGATCGCGCTGTTCCGCTGGGACATCAACATCCGCGAATCCGCCGTGCTGGGGCTGGTCGGCGCGGGCGGCATCGGCGTCGCGCTCGATACCGCCCTGAACCTGCTCTACTGGGACCAGGTTGCCGTGGTGCTCGCCGCGATCTTCGGCGTCGTCATCCTGGCCGAGATCGTCGTGACGGCGCTCCGCGCCCGGACACTCTGAGCCGCCACCCCGTCAGCGCCCCAGCGACATGCCGAGGGGCGGCTCGACCTCCGGCGGCAGCGGCGAGACGTAGCCCGCCGCGCCGACCCGGCAGGCGAGGTCCGCCTTGGCGGCGTCGCGCAGGGCCGCGTCGGTCACCGCCCGGGCGCCGGTCGCGGCCATCGCCTTGGCGACCTGCACCATCGCCTTGTGAGCCGCCGGGGTCTTGCCCTGCGCCACCACCTGCCAGGTGTGGAACGGCGTGCCGATCGCCACCGTGGGCGCGTGGGCCTGGACGGTCGGCACGACCCAGCTGACGTCGCCGACGTCGGTGGAGCCCACCGCCGGGTTGCGCGGCGCGTCGAGGGGCACGAGGAAATCGGCGAGCGGTGCCTCGGTGCGGGGCATCCCGATGGCGCGGAACACGGCATCGATGTCGCCGTCGGTGAGCGTCGCCCGGATCTTGCCGGCGAAGGCCCGGTCGGCTTCGTCGAAATGCGGCGGTCCGAGCTCCTCCATCACGCCGTGCAGCGCCCGCTCCAGGGGATCGTTGCCCAGCAGGTTCGACACCGCGCTGACGATCCGCACCTCGACGGCGGTCTCGGTCATCAGGGCGGCGCCCTCGGCGATCTTCTTCACCCGCTCGACCAGCGCCAGCATGCCCGGCAGGTCGCGGGCCCGGATCGAGTAGCGCACCGTCGCGCCGGCCTGAACGACGTTCGGCGCGATGCCGCCGGCGTCGAGATAGGCGTAATGCACCCGCGCGTCGGACGGCATGTGCTCGCGCATGTAGTTCACGCCGACGCTCATCAGCTCGACCGCGTCCAGCGCCGAGCGCCCGAGATGGGGCGCGGCCGCCGCGTGGGCGGTGCGGCCGGTGAAGACGAAGTCGGCCCGGGTGTTGGCGAGCGCCACCGGCGGCGCCACCTCCCAGAAGCTGCCCGGATGCCAGGTGATCGCGATGTCGGCATCCGCGAAAGCGCCGGCGCGGACCATGAACGCCTTGGCGGCGCCGCCTTCCTCCGCGGGACAGCCGTAGTAGCGCACGCGGCCGGGCGTGCCGGTCTCGGCGAGCCAGTCCTTCAGGGCGGTGGCGGCGAGCAGCGCGGCCGAGCCGAGGAGGTTGTGCCCGCAGCCGTGGCCGTGGCCGCCCGCCTCCACCGGCCGGTGCTCGGCGACGCCCGCCTCCTGCGACAGGCCCGGGAGGGCGTCGTACTCGCCCAAGAAGGCGATGACCGGCCCGCCGTCCCCGGCCTCGCCCATCACGGCGGTGGGGATGCCGGCGACCGCTTCCGTGACCCGGAAGCCCTGGTGGCGCAGCTCGGCGACGTGCTCGGCGCAGGAGCGCTCTTCCGTGTAGCAGACCTCCGGCATGCCCCAGACCCGCTCGGACAGGGCGATCAGTCGCTCCGACTGCGCGTCGACGTGGCGCCACACGGCGTTGCGGTTGTCCATCGTGTCGTCTCCGGGAAGGCCGGTGGTCGGCTTCGCGCCACCATAGCGGGCTCGGCGCCGTCATCGCGAGCGCAGCGAAGCGACCCAGGGTTGCGCGCCCTCGGGAAGCGTGGCGCTGCTGGATCGCTTCGCTCCGCTCGCAAAGACGGTGGTGTGGCGCTTCGGGCAGAGTGCCGCATCGGGTCCGCGGACGCAGAGCCGCGGCCATCCGACCATCCGGATCGGATCCCCGACATCACGTTTCGGTTGAACCGTCACTGGCCCGCCCCTTGCCAAGGCCGCCACCGGAATGTTGCTGTGCCGCGCGTGGCGGTCAACGGGATGCGTACATGGACGAGCGGGATCTGCGCGGCCTCATCGGGCGGGTGAAGGACGGCCGCCTGTCGCGGCGCGCCTTCGTGCAGCGGATGGTGGCCGCCGGCCTCACCGCGCCGATGGCCGGTCTGATGCTGGCCGGGAACGGCGTCGCGATGGCGGCCGATATCCGGGCCGGCTACAAGCCGGCCAAGGCCGGCGGCGGCGGCGCACTCAAGCTGCTCTGGTGGCAGGCGCCGACCCTGATCAACCCGCATTTCGCCGTCGGCACCAAGGACCAGGACGCGTCGCGGATCTTCTACGAGCCGCTCGCCGCCTGGGATCCGGACGGCAACCTCGTGCCGGTGCTCGCCGCCTCGATCCCGTCCAAGGAGAACGGCGCGCTCGCCGTCGACGGCCGCTCGGTGGTCTGGACGCTCAAGCCGGGCGTCAAGTGGCACGACGGCAAGCCGCTCACCGCCGACGACCTAGTCTTCACCTGGGAATATGCCCGCGACCCCGCCACCGCGGCGGTGACGGCCGGCTCCTACAAGGATTGCAAGGTCGAGAAGATCGACGACCTCAGCGTTCGGGTCCTGTTCGACAAGCCGACGCCCTACTGGTGCGACGCTTACGTCGGCATCGTCGGGATGGTGCTGCCCAAGCACCTGTTCGGGCCCTACAGCGGCGCCAAGTCCCGGGACGCGCCCCAGAACCTCGCCCCGGTGGGCACCGGCCCGTACCGGTTCGTGGAGTTCCGGCCCGGCGACATCGTCCGCGGCGCGCTTAACCCCGACTACCACCTGCCGAACCGGCCCTACTTCGACACGGTCGAGATGAAGGGCGGCGGCGACGCGGTCTCGGCCGCCCGGGCCGTGCTCCAGACCGGCGAGTACGACTACGCCTGGAACATGCTGATCGAGGACGAGGTGCTGAAGCGCCTGGAGACCGGCGGCAAGGGCCGGGTCGACGTGGTCTACGGCGGCAAGCTCGAGTTCCTGCTCCTCAACGCCGCCGACCCGAACGTCGAGGTGGACGGCGAGCGCGCCGCGATCACCACCAAGCACCCCGCCTTCTCCGACCCGAAGGTGTGCCAGGCGATGAACCTGCTGGTCGACCGCAAGTCGATCCAGACCTACATCTACGGACGCACCGGCAAGCCCACCGCCAACACGGTCAACGGCCCGGAGCGCTTCGTCTCGAAGACCACGAGCTTCGCCTTCGACCCGGCCAAGGCCAACGCGCTCCTCGACGAGGCCGGCTGGACGAAGGGCTCCGACGGCATCCGCGCCAAGGACGGCAAGAAGCTCAAGCTCCTCTTCCAGACCTCGATCAACGCCCCGCGCCAGAAGACCCAGGCGATCATCAAGCAGGCGGCCGCCAAGGCCGGCATCGAGATCGAGCTGAAATCGGTGACCGGCTCGGTGTTCTTCTCCTCCGACCCGGCCAACCCCGACACCTGCACGCATTTCTACGCCGACATGGAGATGTACGCCTACAGCATGACGCAGGCCGATCCGGCGATCTGGCTGCTCATGTACGCCTCCTGGGAGGTGGCCCAGAAGGCCAACAAGTGGCAGGGCCGCAACGTCGTGCGCTGGCGCAACGCCGCCTACGACGAGGCCTACAGCGCCGCCCAGAGCGAGCTCGACCCGGTCAAGCGGGCGGCCCTCCTGATCAAGTGCAACGACCTCGCGGTCTCCGAGAACGTGCTGCCGCTGATCCACCGCGCCGAGGTCTCGGCGGTGGGCGCGACGCTCACGGCGCCCCGCAGCGGCTGGGACAACGACCTGTCGTTCCTGCCCGACTGGTACCGGGAGGCCTGAGCGGCAGGGGAAGCGCCCGATGGGCGCCTACATCCTGCGACGCCTCCTGATCGCGATCCCGAGCCTGCTCGGCATCAGCCTGATCCTGTTCACCGTCCTGGCGCTCGCGCCGGGCGACCCGTTCGGCGAGCTCGCCAGCAACCCGAACGTGCCCCCCGAGGTCCGGGCGGCGCTCCGCGTCAAGTTCGGCCTCGATGACCCGATCCTCACCCGCTACCTGCACTGGCTCACCGCCATGCTGCAGGGCGACTGGGGCTTCTCGTTCGCGAGCCGGGTCAACGTCGACACGCTGATCCTGCAGCGGCTGCCCACGACCCTGTTCGTGGTCGGCTCCTCGCAGGTCCTGGCGCTGCTGATCGCCGTGCCGGTGGGCCTCTACGCCGCGCGCCGGCCCTACTCGCTCGCCGACCAGGTCGCCAACACCCTGGCCTTCGTGGGCTTCTCGCTGCCGACCTTCTTCACCGGCCTGCTGTTCATCCTGCTGTTCTCGATCAAGCTCGGCTGGCTGCCCTTCGTCTACCAGGCCGACCTGCCGGGCTCCGGCCTGCCCTGGATCTGGGCGAATGTCCGACAGGCGATCATGCCGGTGGCGGTGCTGGGCTTCTTCCAGGCCGCCTCCTACACCCGGTACGTGCGCGCCTCGGCACTGGACGTCGCCCGCCTCGACTACGTCACCACGGCCCGCGCCAAGGGCCTGACCGAAGGCACGGTGACCCGCCGGCACATCGCCCGCAATGCGCTGATCCCGGTGGTGACGCTCGTCGCCCTCCAGATCCCGGCGGTGTTCGGCGGCGCCATCGTCACCGAGCAGATCTTCCGGATCCCCGGCATCGGCTCGCTGCTGATCGACGCCATGCTGGCCAACGACACACCGGTGGTGATGGCCGTGACCTTCGTGTTCGCCGGCCTCGTCATCCTGTTCAACCTCGTCGCGGACCTGCTCTATGGCTGGCTCGACCCTCGCATCGCCCTCCGATGAGGCGGTGCCCGTCGCCCGCGCGCCGGCCTCGCCGGGGCGGGAGACGTGGCGGCGCTTCCGGCGGCACCGGCTGGCGCTCGCCAGCGTCGGCGTGCTGGCGCTCCTCGTCGCCGGCGTGGTGTTCGGCGGCCTGATCTGGCCGGTCGCCATCGACGACATCGACTTCGCGGCCCAGCTCCAGGGCCCGTCCTGGGACCACCCGTTCGGCACCGACGATCTCGGCCAGGACCTGCTCGCCCGGATGATCTACGGCGGGCGGATCTCGCTCGCGGTCGGCTTCGCCGCGATGGCGGTGGCGAGCCTGATCGGCGTGCTGGTCGGCGCGCTCGCCGGCATGTCGCGCCGGTTCCTCGACCCGGTGCTGATGTGGCTGACCGACCTGTTCCTGTCCCTGCCGCAACTGCCGCTGCTGCTCCTCGTGATCTACCTGTTCCGCGACAGCCTGAAGGCCGTGTTCGGCAGTCAGGGCGGCGTGTTCCTGATGATCGTCGCGGTGATCGGGGGCCTGCGCTGGATGCCGGTCGCCCGGCTGGTGCGGGCGCAGTTCCTGAGCTTGCGCGAGAAGGAGTTCGTGGAGGCGGCCCGCTCGCAGGGGGCGACGACCGGGCACCTCGTGCGCCGCCACATCCTGCCGAACGCGCTGGGACCGGTGATCGTGGCGGCCTCGATCGAGGTCTCGTCCGCGATCATCGCGGAATCGACGCTGTCCTTCCTGGGGCTCGGCTTCCCGCCCGACATCCCGACCTGGGGGCGGCTGCTGTTCGACGCCAAGGACCACCTCGACGTCGCGCCGCACTGGGCGCTGTTTCCCGGCGGCGCGATCTTCCTGACGGTGCTGTCGATCAACTTCATCGGCGACGGTTTGCGCGACGCCCTCGATCCGCGGCGGGTCCTCTAGCGATGGCAGATCCGGTGGACCCGATCCTCTCGGTCTCCGACCTCACCGTGTCCTTCCGCTCGGACGGGCGCTGGCGCGAGGTCGTGCACGGCGTCTCGTTCGACGTGGGCCCCCGCGAGACCGTGGCCCTCGTCGGCGAATCCGGCTCGGGCAAGAGCGTCAGCGCCCTGTCGATCCTGCGCCTCCTGCCGCGGGACGCGAGCCGGATCGGCGGGCGCGTGCGCTTCGCCGGTCGCGAGCTCCTCGCCGCCCCCGAGGCCGAGATGCGCCGGGTGCGCGGCGATTCCATCGCGATGATCTTCCAGGAGCCGATGACCTCCCTGAACCCGGTCCTGACGATCGGCTTCCAGATCGCCGAGGCGCTGATCCGGCACCGGGGCCTGTCGCGGTCCGCCGCCGAGGCGGAGGCGCTGCGGCTCCTCGACAAGGTCCGGATCCCGGCCGCCCGGTCGCGCCTGCACGAGTACCCGCACCGCTTCTCGGGCGGCATGCGCCAGCGGGTGATGATCGCCATGGCGCTCGCCTGCCGGCCGAAGCTCCTCATCGCCGACGAGCCGACCACGGCGCTCGACGTCACGATCCAGGCCCAGATCCTCGACCTCATCAAGAGCCTGCAGGACGAGGAGGGCATGTCGGTCCTGTTCATCACCCACGACATGGGGGTGGTCGCCGAGATCGCCGACCGCACCGTGGTGATGTACCGGGGCCGCGCCGTGGAGGCCGGCCCGACCGCGCGGATCTTCGACGCCCCCGCCGAGCCCTACACGCGGGCGCTGCTCGCCGCGGTCCCGCGCCTCGGGACCATGGCGGGCCGCCCCCGCCCGATGCGCTTCCCGGTGGTCGACCGGGCCACCGGCCTGGCGGCGCCGACGCCCGAGACGCCCGACACCGTCCGGGCCGCCGAGCGCCCGGTGCTGGAGGTGCGCGACCTGACCACCCGGTTCGACATCCGCTCCGGCCTCCTCGGCCGCGTGACCGGCCGCGTCCACGCGGTGGAGCGGGTCTCGTTCAGCCTCGCGGCCGGCGAGACCCTGGCGCTCGTCGGCGAATCCGGCTGCGGCAAGTCCACCACCGGCCGGTCGATCCTGCGCCTCGTCGAGCCGCTCTCGGGCTCGGTCCTGCTCGACGGCGAGGATGTCACCGGCCTCGATCCGAAGACCCTGCGCGCCCGCCGCCAGCGCATGCAGATGATCTTCCAGGACCCGTTCGCCAGCCTCGACCCGCGCCTGAGCGTCGGCGCGGCGGTGGCGGAGCCGCTGCTGATCAACCGCCTCGCGCCGCCCCGCGAGGCCCGGCGGCGGGCGGAGGACCTGCTGGCCCGGGTCGGGCTTCCCCCCGAGACCGCCGGGCGCTTCCCGCACGAGTTCTCCGGCGGCCAGCGCCAGCGCATCTGCATCGCCCGGGCACTCGCCCTGAATCCCCGCCTGATCGTCGCCGACGAGGCGGTCTCGGCGCTCGACGTCTCGGTGAAGGCGCAGGTCGTGAACCTGATGCTCGACCTCCAGGCGGAGTTCGGCCTCGCCTACCTGTTCATCTCGCACGACATCGCGGTGGTGGAGCGGGTGAGCCACCGGGTGGCGGTGATGTATCTCGGCGAGATCGTGGAGATCGGCCCCCGGGCCGCGATCTTCGGCGACCCGCGGCACCCCTACACCAAGAAGCTTCTGGCCGCCGTGCCGGTCCCGGACCCGGCCCGGCGCGGCGAGCGGCACGCCCTGCCGGACGACGAGATCCGCAGCCCGATCCGCGCGCCCGACTACGTGGCGCCGGAGCGGCTCTACCGGGAGGTCGCGCCCGGCCACGTCGTGCAGGACTGCGGCGACGACTGGGACGCGGGTTCCCGCCAGGGCGCGGCCGCCTGAAGCCGGCGGCCCGGAAGCACGCCCGGCGACGGGACCCATCGTAAAGCTTGCGGTTGTGCTCGATATACGTGCAATCTTGCTCAGAAAGCGATCAGTACCAGTAAGAAATCTTTGATTATTTCCGCATTAAAGTAGGCGCTACACACGCGGTGTGTTGCCGCGATCGAGCGTTCGAGAGGCTTCCTTGCGCGCGAGCGATTTCAGATCCTTCCACGAGGCGTCGAAGCGCAGCGGCGTGATCCTGTCGTTCGGCGGAGATCTCTCGGAGAACATCCTGTTCTCGCTCGGGGAAGTGCTGAAGCTGCGCATGCGGCACGAGGAGACCGACGCCGCGGTCGCCAAGCGCGTCTTCTCGATCTTCGTCGAGCAGGCCCAGAACGTGATCCGCTACTCGGCCGACAAGGTCGCGCCCGCCGAGCCGCCGGGCCCCGCCCGGGTCAGCGCCGGCATGATCGCCGTCGGCACCGAGGAGGGGCGGTTCTTCGTGGTCTGCGGCAACGAGGTCGGCAGGACCGAGGTGCCGCGGCTGCGCGAGCGGCTCGACGAGATCGCCACCCTGTCGAGCGACGAGCTCAGGAAGGTCTACCGCGAGAAGCTGCGCCAGCCGCCGGACGAGGGCAGCCTCGGCGGCAGCATCGGACTGATCGAGATCGCCCGCCGGTCGAGCGCCCCAGTCGAGTACGACTTCCAGGATCTGGGCGCGGAGCGCAGCCTGTTCTGCCTCAAAGCCTTCATCTGAGGATCGCACGGACATGGACCGCATCACGCTGCCCCGGACCGAGCGCTCGCCCGAGGTCGATTTCGACTTCGCGTCGGGACGGCTCGTCCTGCGCGGCGAATCCTACCCGGAGGACGCCGCCGCGTTCTTCGGCCCGCTGCTGCAGGCCCTGCGCGGTCACCTCGCGGCGACCGAGGCGAGTCCGATCACCTTCGACGTCGCGCTCGCCTACTTCAACTCGTCGAGCGCCAAGGCGCTGATGAATCTGTTCATGCCGCTCGAGGACGCCGCCGCCGAGGGGCGCCCGGTGACGATCCGCTGGATGTTCGGCGCCGACGACGACGTGATCCAGGAGGCCGGCGAGGATTTCGCCGCCGACTTCGCGCACGCCCGGTTCGAGATGATCGCGAGCGTCCCCGCGTGAGCCCGCACCGGGCGCCGGCCCACGATCTCCTGTCCGAGCCCGCGGACGCCTTCAGCCTGTTCGACACCGAGGAGGCCGTCCTCGGCCGGTCCGAGGTGATGCTGGCCCGCCTCGCCGAGGTCGGTGACGGGGTGCGCGAGCTCGCCGGCGCCTACCGGCGCAGCTACCACGAGCAGCGCCGGCTGGTGCGGCTCAGCGACCGGATGCAGCTCGACCTGCACCGCGCCAACCAGCGCCTCGCCGAGCAGCAGCGCGCCCTGCGCCACCTCAACGACGCCCTCTCGGCCGAGATCGAGCACCGGGCACGCCTCGAGGGCGAACTCCGCCGCCTCGCCGACACCGACCACCTCACCGACGCCCTGTCGCGCCGGCGCTTCCTGCAGATCTGCGAGGAGGTCTGGGCCCGGACCCAGTCGGGCGACACGCCGTCCAGCGTGCTGATGCTCGACCTCGACCGCTTCAAGCTGATCAACGACCGCTACGGCCACAGCGCGGGCGACACGGTCCTCAAGGCCTTCGTCGAGACCTGCCGCGACAGCCTGCGCGCGGTCGACGTGATCGGCCGCATGGGCGGCGAGGAATTCGCCATCCTCGTCACCGGCACCGTGATGGCCGAGGCGCAGGTCATCGCCGAGGCGCTCCGCCGCGCGGTCGCGCAGCGGCCGGTGCGCCTGGAGCACGGGCCGCTGCCGATCTCGGTGAGCATCGGCCTCGCGGCGTTCGGCCCGAGCGAGTCGATGTCGGCGACGCTGCGGCGGGCCGACGCGGCGCTCTACGCCGCCAAGCATGCCGGTCGCGACTGCGTGCGCTGCGCGGCAGAGCCGGGCGCGTCCCTGACCTGAGGCGCCGCCCGTCCCTCGCGCGGAACCGCTGTGACATGGAGTGACGTCGCGTGAGCGGACCTGACACGGCCCTGGACAGCCCGCGTCCCGTCGGGGGGCTCCGCGGCGCGCGGCCCCTGCGGACCGGGGATGCCCTGGCGCGGCTCGGCTTCGCCGACATCGACCCCGTCCCGGCCGCCGGCGGCGCCGGGCGCGCGGGCGGCCTGCGCGGGGCCGGCCCGATCCGCCGGGGCGACCCCCTGTCGAAGCGCGGCTTCGCCGACGTGCTGGCCGCGGGCGCGCCCGCGGACGAGCTGATGAAGCCCGGCGCCCTGCGCGGGGCGGCCCGGGGCCGCGACCTCGACAGCCTGTCCCACACCCTGTTCCTGCGCATCTACCCGGTGATCGGCGTCCTCCTGCTGCTGACCCAGCTCGGGATCGCCTGGGTGACCTACACCGACCAGCTCCGCCTGTACGGCGACCGGGCGCATCTCCTGGCCCGGCTCACCGCCGCGGCGATCGCGCGGCCCGACTGGGCGCGCGACCCGGACGCCTACGACGGCCCGCTCAAGGCCCTGGCCGCCGAGCCCGATTTCGCCCACGCCGTCCTGCGCGACGCCGCGGGTCACGTCGTCGGGACGGCGGGCGCGGCGCCCCCCGCGCGGGGCTGGTCCACCCTCTCGGCCCAGGCCGACCTGTCGGTGCCCGGCCGCGCCGGCCCGGCGGGCAGCCTGACCGTCACGGTCTCCACCAAGGCTCTGCGGGACAACGCGGCGTGGCAGGTGATGCTCGCCCTCGGCGCCAGCGTCGGGTTGATGATCGCCTTCGTGATCACCCTGCACGCCACCGTGCGCCGCCACGTCATGGCGCCGCTGATGCGGCTGCTGCTCGCGATGCGGGAGATCGAGCACAAGCGCTGGACGTCCGTGGAGCTCGGAGGCGCCTACCGGCCGAGCAACGAGATCGACGTCATCAGCCAGGCCTTCAACCGCATGGTCGAGGGCCTGCGGAGCGGCGACGCCGCCAAGCAGCTCCTCGTCGAGCTGGAGCAGGCCCACGACCGGTTGGAGCGCGCCAACCGCCAAGTGGTCGAGAGCATCGGCTACGCCCGGCGCATCCAGGATTCGGTGCTGCCGGACCGGAACGCCCTGGCGGGTGCCGGGGTCGAGCTCGCGGTGCTGTGGGAGCCGCTCCACGTCGTCGGCGGCGACTATTTCTGGCTGGAGGAGATCGACGGCCTCTGCGTGATCGCGGTCGCCGACTGCACTGGCCACGGCGTGCCCGGCGCGTTCCTGACCCTGATCGTGGCGACCGCCCTCGACCGGCTGCTGCACGAGCGCGGCCTGCGCGCGCCCGCCGCGATCCTGGCCGGGCTCGACGCGATGGTCCGCACGCAGCTCCGCCAGGACGGCCGCGGCGCCGAGTCGGATGACGGGCTCGATTGCGGCCTCTGCGTCTGGGACCGCGCGGCCGGCACCCTGCACTTCGCCGGCGCCGGCCTGTCGCTCACGGTGGTCCGGGACGGCGTGGCCGAGCGCGTCCGCGGCGGCCGCCGGGGGCTCGGCTACCCGCGCAGGGCCCGGGCGGGGCAGCCGGAGGACGTCGTCGCGGACATCGCCGTGCCGGTGGCGGGCGCCACCTTCTACCTGATGACGGACGGCATCACCGACCAGATGGGCCGCGCGGCGCCGGACCGGGCACCGCGACTCCTCGGCCAGCGCGGCGTGGCCGACAGCCTCCTGCGCCACGCCGCCCTGCCGCTCGCCGAACAGGCCGCCGCCCTCGAGGCCGATCTCGACGCCTATCGCGGCGCTGAGGCCCGACGGGACGACATGACCCTCGTGGCATTCCGGTTTCCCTCCGAGACGGCGACGGCCGCCGGCTGAGACCGGCCGTCTCCCCGGCGCCATTGATGCCGGGTGCTCATCGATCGATCCAACGATGACGTTGGACAGGCCGTCCGGCCTGCGCCACTCCTGGTCCCGGTCCCGGGAGAGCCGTCGCGGTCGCCGCCGAGAGGCACCGCCAAGAACCGCCTCCGGAGCCTCCGGCGCGCGCCCGCGCGCGGACAAGACGTGGAGGAAGCCATGGCCGAGGACGCCGTCACCGGGATCCGCCTGCGGTCCGTCGCCCTGCCGCTGAAGACCCCGATCAGCGACGCCAAGGTGCTCACCGGCCGCCAGAAGCCGATGACCGAGATCGCGATCCTGTTCTGCGAGGTCGAGAGCCGAGAGGGCCATCGCGGCCTCGGAATCAGCTATTCCAAGCGCGCCGGCGGGCCGGCCCAGTTCGCCCACGCCCGCGAGATCGCCCCGGCGCTCCTCGGGGCGGATCCGAGCGACATCGCCAAGGCCTGGGACACGCTGGCCTGGGCCGGCGCCTCGGCCGGCCGCAGCGGCCTCGCCGTCCAGGCGATCGGCGCCTTCGACGTGGCCCTGTGGGATCTCAAGGCGCGGCGGGCCGGCCTGTCGCTCGCCAAGCTTCTCGGGGCGCAGCGCGACTCGGTGCGCTGCTACAACACCTCGGGCGGCTTCCTGCACACGCCGCTGGAGGAACTGCTCGTCAACACCGATCGCGCCCGGGCGAAGGGCATCGGCGGCATCAAGCTGAAGGTCGGCCAGCCGGACTGGGCCGAGGATATCCGCCGGGTCTCGCGGGTGCGCGAGCATCTGGGCGACGCCTTCCCGCTCATGGTCGACGCCAACCAGCAATGGGACCGGCCGACCGCGATGCGGATGGGCCGGACCTTCGAGCGCTTCAACCTGATCTGGATCGAGGAGCCCCTCGACTGCCTGGACGCCGCCGGGCACGCGGCCCTGGCCGCCGCCCTGGACACGCCGATCGCCACCGGCGAGATGCTGACGAGCGTCGCCGAGCACTGGGACTTCATCCGCCAGGGCGGCGCCGACTTCCTGATGCCCGACGCGCCGCGGGTCGGCGGCATCACGCCCTTCCTCAAGGTGGCGGCGCTCGCCGAGTTCGCCGGTCTGACGATCGCGCCGCACTTCTCGATGGAGCTGCACATCCACCTCGCCGCGGCGCTGCAGCGGGAGCCCTGGGTCGAGCATTTCGAGTGGCTCGAGCCGCTGTTCAACGAGCGGCTGGAGCTGGAGGACGGCCGCATGCGCGTGCCGACCCGGCCGGGCCTCGGCCTCTCCCTGAGCGAGCAGGCGCTGGCCTGGACGCGCGAGACCGCCGGGTTCGGCAGTCTGGGCTGAGTGCGCGGGGAGGGGCCCGGCGCGACGCGCCTATGACGGCGCGCCCGTGGAGACGATCCCGCCCTGGCGCCTCGCCTTCCCGTTCGCGGCGGCCGAGGTCGCCCGGATCGGCCTCGACGGCATCGGTCGGGGCCTCGGGGCCCGCGACCGGGCGGCGATCCTGGCCCCGGCCCGCGCGCGGGCCGACGTGGCGCATCTCGCCGACCGGGCCTACCCGACCCTCTCGGGCGGCGAGCAGGCGCGGGTGCAGTTCGCCCGCGTGCTCTGCCAGCTGGAGGCCGGCCGCACGGTCGCGGACCGGCAGGTGCTGGTCCTCGACGGGGGCGGGCTGGTCGCCGGCGGGCGGCCGAGGTCCTGACCGACGACCTCATCGCTGGGGTCTTCGGCGTCCGCTGGCCGGTCGGGCGCGTGCCCGCGGGCGGCCAGCCCGTCCTGCTGCCGCACCGGGGTGCGGCCGGTCGGCGCGGCTAGCGATAGCGCGACGGGTGGTATTCCCGGTAGCTCAGGCCGATCACGGCCGCGAGCAGCCCGGCCCCGCGGCACAGCGTGTAGCCGCCGCCGATCAGGGTCGCCGGCCTGAGGGACAGGCCGGCGACCCCGAGCCGCAGCAGGCCGCCGCCGAGGCGCACGAAGCCGCGGCCCGCGTTGGCGAGCCGGCCGCCCACGGTCTCCGGGCGGAGCCGGCCGAGATAGGCCTCGACGCTGCCGCTGCGGTACCAGCGGGCCAGCAGCCAGCGCACCCGCATCCGGTGCGTCGGGATGCTGTCGTAGACCACGGCCGTCTCGGCCCAGGCGATCCGGTGCCCGGCGAGCATCAGGGCCCGGAAGAAGAACGTGTCCTCGCCGCCCATGGTGTTGAAGCGCATGTCGAAGGACAGGCCCAGCGCCCGGATCACCCGCAGGTCCAGGAGCGCGTTGGCGGTGTAGCCGTCCTCCACGAAGCCGTCGCGGACCGGGAGTCGCTTGGCGAAGAAGCCCCCGGCGGCCGCCCAGGCGGGCGGAACCCGATCGAAGAACGGCACGACCGGCCCGACGCAGGCCGCGACACCCGCGGTGAGGGCGGTCTCGACCAGGTTGCGGAGCCAGTCGCGGTCGGGAAACTCGTCGTCGTCGATCAGCGCGACCCACTCGGCGCCGGCCGCGGAGGCCTCCGCGAGGCTCCGGTTGCGGACCGCCGCGAGGCCGCGGGTCTCCTCCCGGGCGTAGGTGACGGGAAAGCGGCCGGTCGCCCGGTAGGCCTCGACCACCGGGACGGCGGCGCGGCTGCGCCCGTTGTCGATGATCAGGATGCGCAGGGCGGTCTCGGCGAGGCTGCCGAGCCGCTGCTGGTCCAGGGCCTTGAGCAGGCGCGCCAGCCCGACGGGCCGCTCGCAGGTGCAGATGCAGATGCACAGGCGCATCGTCTTACCTCTGTCCGATCGGGAGGGCGTGCGGCCGCGGCCGCAGGCGCTTGCCCGCCGCCGCCAGCAGCGTCGCGGCCAGGAACCGCCAGATCCGGGGATGCCGGAGCGCCAGCACGGCGCCCTCGACCCAGCGGCCGGCCTGGGCCGCCTCGATGACCTGGGCGATGAGCTGCGTCATCGCGAGGCCGTCGCGGTAGGCGCGGCTGCCGTGGCGCACCTCGGCGGAACGGGACCGCGCCTCCGCGAGGCGGCCGTGCTCGGCCCGGGCCGCGAAGGCCGCGTCGAGGCGCGCGATGTCGGCCTGGCGCAGCCGGTGCGACAGGGAGGTGGGCCCGCGCCGATAGCCGTAGCCCGCGTAGGTGGTGACCACGAACCGCGCCCCGGCCGCGAGCGCTTCCAGGCACAGCAGGAAATCCTCGCCGATCCGGACGCCCTCGTCGTACCGGATACCGTGCCGGCGCAGGATCTCGGCGCGCATCATGGGCTTGAGGTAGCCGAGCTTGGTCACCCGACTGAGCAGCTGGTTGCTGGCGATGTACTTGGCGAGGTCGATCTCGAACAGGTACGGCTCCCGGCCGCCCTCCAGCATGCCCGGCCCCTGCGGGTCGAACATGTCGGTGAACGGGATCGGGTTGTCGGCGACGATGTCGGCATCCGCCGCCAGCGCGAGATCGAGCAGGGTCCGGGTGCGGTCGGGCAGGATCAGGTCGTCGGCGTCGAGGATCGCGATCCACCGGCCGCGGGCGGCGTTCAGCGCCGCGTTCCGGGCGCTCGACGGGCCCCGGGGGGCGCCCGGTCCGGCCTCGGCGAGGGGAATAACGCGGACCCGCGGGTCCGCCTCCGCCAGGCGCGCCAGCACAGAGGCGGTCCCGTCCCGCGAGCCGTCATCGACCGCCACGACCTCCACGGCGACGCCGGTCTGGGCCAGGGCGGACCGGACGGCCGTCTCGATCCAGGGCGCCGCATCGTGCGCGGCCATGATGAACGAGACGTCCACGAACGTGCCCCGAGCATCGGACAAGAGTTGATCCGCCATCGCGTTTCCTGGACCGCCGGGCGCGGCCTTCGAGACCGCCGCCGACTTTGGCCGGAAGCGATCGGCGCGCACGACGCTCAAAGGGCGTAGGGCGGCGGCCATCCCCTCCCATTGCGGGGGATGGTTCCGGCGGCCGTCCGCGGTCAGTGCTCGTCCGAGGCCGCGTCGCCGGCGGAGCGGGAAGTCCGGACGGCGAGGCCGTTTTCCAGAATCATCCGGACATGCGCGCGTAATTTTTGTTTTCTCTCCGCCGATGCGGGAGAATCCTTTTTGAGGCTCGAATCGCCGGAGGCTGCCATGTCGAACGCCCCTGAGGCCCGTCACCGCGCGTCGCCAGTGCCGACGCGGCCGGAAGGGTGATCGGCGATACCTATAATGGATTATTTGGTTGGAATCTCGACATTATTGCAACGCAACCGACGAAAACAGTTTTGATGTTTGTTAAGGTTTATGTCTCCTACTGAGCATTGTCGGACGTGGGCGAACTACGTAGGTAGTATCCAGGGGCCCTCCCGAGGGCAGCATTCAGGGAGGAGATGAGTGCCCAGTCGCTTCTATTTCGATATCGAGAACGGCGAGGAGACGATCCGCGACGCGCAGGGCGTGGAAGCCGAGGACCTGGCCGAGGCGCTGGCGGAGGCCCGCAGCGTGATCGACGAAATGGCGGGTGAACTGGAGGCCGCGGGGCCGGACGGCGCGTGGACGCTCGTCGTGCGCGACGCCACCGGCGCGGAGGTCGGCCGGGTCCCGATCAAGAGCTGAGATCGGGGACGCGCGGGTAAGATCCCGGCTGCCGTCGCGCGACGGGATCACGGGCCGACCAGCGCGGAGGCGACGACCCGCCGGCGCGGGGCCCGCAGCAGCCGGCGTGCGGGCCGCTCCAGGAGCCGCCACGACAGGTCCGCCAGCAGCAGCGTCAACATCAGGTCGAGCGCCATGGAGACCGAGCGCGGTCCGGCGACGTCGATGCCGACGACGGCCAGCATCCGCTCCGCGTGGAGCGGCACGTGGAACAGGTAGGCGGCGTAGCTGATCACGCCGATCCGGCGCAGCCACGGGATCTCCAAGAGGGCGACCGCGCGGCCCTCCCGCGCCTGGGCCACCTGCAGCAGCAGCAGCGCCGCCAGGACGCCGCTGAGGCGCCCGACGATCAGCCACCAGCCGGTCGGCGCGATCAGCAGCGGCAGGGTGACGAACAGGATCAGCACGCCGGCCAGGGCGGCATCGCGGGCGAGCCAAGCCGGGAGCGGCCGGGTGCGCAGGCCGGCGAGGCCGCCCAGCGCGATCAGCCCGAGATTGGCCAGGGTGTCGACGTCGAAGCACCGCGGCGCCGCGCCCGCCCACCACAGGGCGCCGTGCGTCAGGGCGCTGATCCCGACCAGGATCCAGCACAGCGTGCCGAGATGGCGCCGCGGCAGGAACAGGGCCGCCGGCGCGAACAGCAGGTAGAATTGCTGCTCGACGGCGAGGCTCCAGAGATGGCCGAGCTCGGTGCCCCAGCCGTTCTGCTCGATGTAGATGTTCGTGACGTAGAACCACGTCGCGAGCTTGAACGCGTCGTTTCCGAGACTGGCCGGGTCGCCGGGCCGGATTGTGTAGAGCACGAACAGGAAGGCGTAGTAGACCGGCACGATCCGGGCGACGCGGTTCCGGTAGAACAGCCCGAGGCTGCCGAGCGGCGTCGACGCGCCCGCCTCCACGGACTCGCGGGCGGCGGCGAGGATCCGCACGATCAGGAAGCCGCTCAGGACGAAGAACAGCCACACGCCGGTCGTGCCGAGAGCCTCGCTCCTCGGGGTCGGCGCCTTGTGGCTGACGAAGACCATCAGGAACGCCAGGGCCCGCAGGCCGTCGAACCCGATGATGCGGCGCTCTGAAGGGGCCACGGCGCGTCCCGTCCGGTGATCGACCGCGCCGCGTCGGGCAGAACGCGCCCGCGCGGCCGGACACCCCGCCTTAGACCGGGCCTCGCGCGGGCGCCCCTACCTCGATCGGCGGAGTCGACCACCCCGAAAGCGGTCCCGCCGCCCGGCCGGGCCGTCAGCGGCGCCGGATCAGCAGAACGACGAGACCGACCGAGACGGCCGCCCCGGCCTGGGCAGCCAGCAGCGCGAGCAGGAAACCCTTCGGTAGAACAACCGCGAAGCCGATCGCTCCTCCAATCAGCGCAGCGAAGACCAGCACGACCAGCAACGCCTTACCTCCATTGATGGATCGGCGGCCGTCTTGTTGCCGAACCTGTCGTGGGCCCAGTGTTGTCGCAAGGGTTCCGCCCGCGATCGACGCCCCTTCGGACCGGCCGAGAGCCGCCGAAGCCGGCCGCGCCGACGCTGGCCGAACCGGCCGGGTGCGCACGTCGCTCCGCAAGTTCCGACCCCGTCTCGCCCCGAGTCAAGGAGCCGACATGTTGCGCCCGGCTGGGACCCCGACGCCGATCGAGTCGTCGACGCCGCAGGATATGGTCGAGACGCTGAACGAGGCGTTGGTCAAGACATTGCCGGCCCCACGTCAGGCCGGTCCCGGCCTCCGGGTGAGCTGGGCGATGAAGCGCGTCCTCGACGCGAGCGTCGCGCTGACGGCGCTGTTCCTGCTGCTGCCCCTGCTGCTGTTCATCGCCCTGCTGATCTGGGGCAGCGACGGCCGGTCGCCGATCTTCCGCCACAAGCGCCTCGGTCGGTACGGGCGCCCCTTCGGATGCCTGAAGTTCCGGTCCATGGTCGCGGACGGCGACGCGGTGCTGGCGCGGCACTTCGCCGAGAATCCCGAGGCCCGGGCCGAGTGGGAGGCGTCCTTCAAGCTCACCCACGATCCCCGCGTGACGGCGCTCGGCCACGTCCTGCGCAAGACCTCCCTCGACGAGCTGCCGCAGCTCTGGAACGTGCTGCGCGGCGAGATGAGTCTCGTCGGACCGCGGCCGATCGTCCAGGCCGAGGTCGTGCGCTACGGCGCCGACTTCACCGCCTGCTTCTCGGTCCCGCCCGGCCTGACCGGCCTGTGGCAGGTCTCCGGACGCAGCGACACGGGCTACGCAGAGCGCGTTGCCCTCGACTGCGCTTATGCCCGCCAGTGGAGCCTCGGCCGCGACCTCGCCATCCTGCTCAAGACGGTTCCGGCCGTGCTGAGCCAGCGCGGCAGCCGCTAGGGCCATGGCCGGGCGGCCGCGCCGCGCTCGCCGCGCCCGCCGCGGAGCGCGCCGATGAAGGGCATGATGCTCAACGCCCTGCTGGGCGTGATGCTGGGCCGTTTCGGCTCGGTCTGGCGGCTGCTGGTCTTCGTGCCGATCGTGGCGGCCGAGGTCGGCTACGGCGTCCTCGTCTACAACCTGAGCGCGGGCGCGTGCCTCCGGCGCGGCACGGCGCTGCTGATCTGCGGGCAGCTGGCCTTCCTGCTCGGCGCCCTGCTGCGGCCCATCGCCAACGAGCGCTGAACCGCCCGGGCCCGGCGCGGCCCGGCGCGGCGGTGCGGACACGTCAGACCGGATCCTCCTCGGCGGCCGGCGCCTGAAGGCAGAGCCGCCAGAACTCCACGAAGCCGGCGGCGTACGCGGCGATGACGAGGCTCGACCAATGCATCGCGTGGCTCCGGGCGCGTTCGAGGGCCCAGCCTGCCGCGAAGACGTTAAGATTCAGCCCCGCCGGGTCTCGGTTCCGGTGTCCGGGGCCCTGCGCGGAGCCGTGTGTGGGGCGGTCTCGGGGACGGTCTCGGGAGCGAGGTCCGCCCGCCGTCGCGCCTACCGGCAGACGATCGATTCCTTGAAGCCGCACGGATCGCCCATCCGGGTGAACGCGACCCGCTCGAACAGCGCGGTGACCGGCTGCCCCGAATACTGCGTCGGTCCGAGCCAGGACGCGAAGTCCGGGCCCTGTCCCGACCAGACGCTGAGCATGATCTTGCTCGGATGCGAGGGGATCGGCCGGTCGGGCGTGCCGATCACCTCGCGCAGCAGGCGTCCGTTGACGTACCAGCGCAGGCGGTCGGGCAGCCACTCGAAGGCGTAGTCCGCGGTGGTGGTCGCGGAGTCGAAGCCGAGGGCGTCGAGGCTGACGTGCTCGCCGACGCCGCCGACGAAGTAGTTGAGCTGGACCTTGCTCGTGTCCTTGCCGAGCCACTCGAAGTCGATCTCGTCGTTCGTCCGCCGGTCGCCGTTCTCGGCGCCGTTGTAGGTGAAGAACGCCGAGACCATGCCGGACCCGGTCCCGGCCCGCATCCGGACCTCGTAGGTGCCGTAGCCGTAGCGCTCGCGGGTCTGGATCTCGGCGCAGCTGAACGGGCGCTCCTTGTAGGTGATGTCCGTCAGGGACAGCGTCAGTTCGCCGGGCGTCGTGATCTGGGCACGATGCTTCGACCACGTGCAGCCCTGCCAGTCGCCGTTGACCCAGCCGTCCGAAACGTACCAGCGGCGGTCGTTCAGGGTGTTGAAGAGCTCCACGAAGGATGGGCCGCCCTGAGCGGTCGGAGCGGCGGCCGGAGCGGCGGCCGGGGCCGGCGGCGTGGCGGTCTCGCCCGCGCTCGCCGGATAGGCCTGCAGGAGAAGCGTCGCCGCCACGCAGAGGCGGCGGCCCGGGCCGGACCAGATCGTCATGCGCACGTCCTCAAACCAGTCGCCGCAGGGGCGCGGCGGCGCCCATCGTAGCGGCCGGGGCGCCGCGGGCCGGGGATCATTCGGACGATCCGCCCCGCGGCCGGACCCCTCCTTTCGGACGATCTCGCGCGCGGTGCCGGGCTCGCCCTACCGTGCCGGCGGACCGGCCGCGGCGCGGATCGGCCGGAGAGTCGCGGAGTCGTCCGGTGCGCAGCTTAGAGGCCCCATCCCCCGTTCCGGAGGTCTGCGTCATCATCGCGGCCCGGGACGCCGCGGACACGATCGCGACCGCGGTCGCCTCGGCGCTCCGGCAACCGGAGGTCGCCGAGGTCATCGTCGTGGACGACGCCTCCGCGGACCCGACCGGCGCGGCCGCCGCGGCGGCCGACGACGGCTCGGGCCGCCTGCAGGTGATCCGGCTCGCCGAGAATGTCGGGCCCGCCGAGGCCCGCAACCGCGCCATCGCGGCCGCCTCCGCCCCGCTGCTCTGCGTCCTCGACGCCGACGACTACTTTCTCGAC
The DNA here is from genome assembly GCF_053345825.1 of Methylobacterium sp. C33D. Lineage (NCBI taxonomy): Bacteria > Pseudomonadati > Pseudomonadota > Alphaproteobacteria > Hyphomicrobiales > Methylobacteriaceae > Methylobacterium > Methylobacterium sp. C33D. Next base: position 4,738 of record NZ_JBKFAV010000010.1, on the reverse strand, counting down.
GGCCGGCTCGGCCGGCTGCTGTCCGCGCCCCGGACCTGGGATCTGATCGCCGACGACATCATCATGGTCCGCGGCCGCGAGGCGGCGGCCGCCGCCGGCCTCGTCACCGGCCCGGGGCGGCCGCAGCGGCTCACCCTGGCGGCCTTCGTGACCGGCAACATCGCCCGCCCCGGCGCGAGCCGGCGCGAGCTCGGCTTCCTGAAGCCGATCATGCGGCGGGGGTTCCTGGACCGGCAGGGGCTGCGCTACGACGCGCGGCTGCGGCTCGGGGAGGATTACGCCCTCTACGTCGAGGCGCTGGCGGCCGGGGCGGTGTTCGCCGTCACGGCGCCCTGCGGCTACGTGGCGGTCGAGCGGTCGAACTCGCTGAGCGCGCAGCACCGGACGGACGACCTCGGGGCGATGCTGGCCTTCGACGACGCCGTGCTGGCCCGGCCGGATCTCGCCCCGGAGGCCCGGGGGGCCCTGCGGGCCCATCGCGCCGCGACGGCGAAGCGGTGGCAGCACCGGCGCGTCCTCGACCGACGGCGCAGCCAGGGCTACGCGGCGGCCCTCCGGGAACTGCTCGGCACGCCCCTGGCGTGGCGCCACATCCTGTCGGCGACCCTGGCGGCCAAGCTGGCGCGCCTCGTGCCGGCGCCCGCGCCGGATCGCGAGACCGGCCCGCGCCTGCTCCTCGGGCCGGAGCACCGCCTCGAGCCGGCGCGCTGAGCCGGCGCAGCAGCTCGGCGCGTCAGCGGTCGCGGTCTTCCTTGCGCGCCCGCACGGCCGCCACGTCCGATCGGACGTCGTCGAGCGCGCTGCGGACCCGCTCCAGGGCCGTCGAGAACGTCGGGTCCACGTCCGGATCGACAATGTCCGGCGCCGTCCCGTGCCGGAAGCTGTCCAGCAGATAGGGCATCATCTTGCCGTGGAGCGCCGCGTAGGCACCGGGGCTGGACAACTCGTAGACGACGGCGAGGGCGTGATAGGCTCGGACCAGAACCTCGAGCGCCACATCGGCGCTGTGCGCCCCCCGATCGCAATTATCGCTGCCCATCATCGTGCTTGATAATTTATTGCTGGCCCTTTCGCCGGGTAACATGCTCATTAAAGACTGTCGACATTGGGAGGCGTTGCAATTTTCGCTTCCCCGCGGTGCTGGGCCGTTTATCGGGGCGCCATGGCTCGACTGCAACAGTCGCTGAACAGGGGCCGTCAGTTCAAGGTCTCGTCTAGCCGCGCATATGTCGCGTCGGCCGGATCATCGTGGCGATCTTGTTCTCGACCTCGGCCAGGACGCTGTTCACAAGATGAGCGGCACCGTCAACTGTCCCGATTGTCAGGCTCTCGTTGCGGCTCGTCTCCTGGATGATGCGGAAATTGTCCTCGACGAACGCGCGGATCTTCTGCTGAACGTCGACGAACTCCCCCGGATGGGCCGTCTCGTAGAGCAGCGCCAGGGCCAGGTAGGCGCGACCCACCATGTCCAGCGCCAGGGTCGTGCTGACCTCAGAATGTCCGGCATCCGGGGTCGACACGACGACTGAATTTCCTGATGGATGTTATCTATTTACACTATCACGGACTTTATTCGACGCCAACCGCGCCGACGATCGGCGGTGTGGATTCTGCATTGAATCCGGGCGGGCGCTCGGCGGGGCGGGGCGGACGCGCAGGCCCGGGCGGAACGCGGCGCCGCGGGCATGCCGCCCGCCGGGGTCAGCAGGCGCCGGCCGGCAGGCTCGCCGCGCGGCACGATCGAGGGATCACCGGCAGGCCGATCCGGTGCAGCTCGACGCGGGCCGCGAGGGGATCGACGCCTCGCCCGGCACGGGCGCGGCGACCGTCCCCCGTCCCCGGGCGATCGGCGACAGCCCTAGCGGCCGGCGGCGGCCTGGCGGTCGGCGCGGTCCCGGCGCGGGGCCAGATCCTGCGCGATCCGCAGCTTGAGCCCGAGGATCCGGTTGTGTCGCGCCATCGCGAGAAGCGACTCGGCGGTCCCGACATCGCCGCGCATCCGCAGCGCGTGGGCGGCCAGCGCCATCTGCGCGGCCATCGCGTCCGCCTGCAGGGCGGCGTGCGGGACGTTCTGAGAGAGGGGCATACCGGCCATGGCCACGGTTCGAGGGCAGGGCCGATCCTCCGGACGATCCGTTAACGATATCTTAACGGCCGCGCCTCGGGACCGGCCGCGCGGCGCGGGCCGTCACTTCCGGATGGGCAGGCGGCCGACCAGCCAGCCCTCCTCGTTGCGCACCAGGAGGGTCCAGGGCGGCTCCCGGCCGTTTCCCGTAATCTCGTCGGCCATCTCGGCGATCACGCTACGCGCCTCGATCAGGGCTTCCTCGAGGCCGGCCGCCTCCACCCCCACGTGGTCGTGGATCGTCTCCTCGGCATTTGCGATCTCGAAGTAGAAACGCGCCGCCAACAGGGTTCTCCTCCGCCGGAACTCTTCGGGGAGTTCAGTTCTATAGATCGCTATTAGCATCTTGGTCGGTCGCGTTCCCCGACAAAGCGGTCGGGAAAAAGCGCTCCGTCTCTGACAATTCGGGGGATGCGGCGGGGAAATGTTCGTACGATCGTCGACCGGCGGCGCCGGGTAAGCCGAATGGCGTAGCCGCCCGGCCGCCGCCATGGCCGGATGGCGATGCCCGGCGCGACCCGGTGGCCGGTTCGGGCGGGGCCGCGGCGGGTTCGGGCCGGTCCGGCCGAATCGTCGCCGCTACGCCGGATCGGCAGAGGCGCGTACGCCTAAGATATGATGTTGGTGGCCCTGCCGGGCCGCCGTAGACCCGAGCGTCGGTGCGCTCGCGGCGAGGATCCCATGAACATCACGATGGTCGGGTCGGGCTATGTCGGTCTGGTCTCTGGCGCGTGCTTCGCGGATTTCGGCCACACCGTCGTGTGTGTCGACAGCAATCCCGGCCGGATCGACGCGCTGAACGCCGGCCGCATGCCGATCTACGAGCCGGGACTCGAGGCCCTCGTCGCCGAGAACGTCCGCCAGGATCGCCTGTCCTTCATCACCGACCTGGAGGCGGCGGTCGGGCGGGCGGACGCGGTGTTCATCGCGGTCGGCACACCCTCCCGCCGCGGCGACGGCTTCGCCGACCTGAGCTTCGTCTACGCGGCTGCCCGGAGCATCGCGCGCGCCCTGCGCGGCTTCACGGTGGTGGTGACGAAGTCGACCGTGCCGGTGGGCACCGGCGACGAGGTCGAGCGCATCATCCGCGAGACCAACCCCGCGGCGCAGTTCGCGGTCGTGTCGAACCCCGAGTTCCTGCGCGAGGGCGCGGCCATCGCCGACTTCAAGCGGCCCGACCGCATCGTCGTCGGCACCGACGAGCCGCGCGCCGTGGCGGTCATGGAGCAGATCTACCGCCCGCTCTACCTCAACGCCGCGCCGATCGTCGCGATGAGCCGCCGGACCGCCGAGCTGACCAAGTACGCGGCGAACGCGTTCCTGGCGGCGAAGATCACGTTCATCAACGAGGTGGCGGACCTGTGCGAGGCGGTGGGCGCCGACGTCCAGGCGGTGGCGCGGGGCATCGGCCTGGACAACCGGATCGGGTCGAAGTTCCTGCATGCCGGGCCGGGCTACGGCGGCTCGTGCTTCCCCAAGGACACGCTGGCGCTGGTCAAGACCGCCCAGGATGCCGGCACGCCGCTGCGGCTGGTCGAGACGGTTGTGGCGGTCAACGACCAGCGCAAGCGCGCGATGGCGCGCAAGGTGATCAGGGCCTGCGGCGGGTCGGTGCGGGGCCGGACGGTGGCGCTGCTCGGCCTGACCTTCAAGCCGAACACCGACGACATGCGCGACGCGCCCTCGCTGGCGATCGTGGCCGGCCTCCAGGATGCCGGCGCCGTCGTCCGCGCCTACGATCCCGAGGGCATGGAGCAGGCGCGACCGCTCCTGCCCGGCGTCGCCTTCGCGGAGGATGCCTATCACTGCGCCGAGGGCGCCGACGTGCTGGTTCTCGTCACCGAGTGGGACGCGTTCCGGGCCCTCGACCTCGCTCGGCTGCGGGCGGCGATGCAGCGACCGGTCCTGGTGGATCTCCGCAACGTCTACCGGGCCGACGACGTCCGGGCTCACGGCTTCGCCTACAGCAGCGTCGGCCGCCCCGCCGCCCCCGGCGACGAGGCCGAGAGCCAGCCGGCTCCGCTCTCCGCGGAGACCGTCGCCGCGGCCGGGACGGCCTGAGGCGCAACCGGTCTCGCAGACCGCGCGCCCGTCGCCGCCGGGCGCGGCCGGCCTCGGCGGACGAACGTCCCGACGATCCCGCGGGGCGCGGTCGGATCGCGGTCGGATCGCGGTCGGATCGTGGCCCTACCGGTCGGCGGATCGGCACGCTTCAAGGGGAGGCAGGGCAGGGGCGGAAAAAAAGGGTCCCCTCGCGGACCGCCCGAACAGGCGGCCCGCGAGGGGACCCCGAAGCTCCGTCCGGCGGCGCCGGGCCGAGGCTCTGCCAGGGCGGCCCCGCCGCGGCGGAGCCGGAGCGATCAGGCCGCCGGGGCCTTCACGTTCGCCAGGCTGGAATCTTCCCGGAGGAAGTACTTGTTGGTCAGGTAGGCGACTTCGGTCCGGTTCTTGGCCTTGAGCTTCTTCATGATGTTGCGGACGTGAACCTTCACGGTGCTCTCGCACATGTTGAGTTCGTACGCGATGATCTTGTTCGGCGTCCCCTTCCGGAGCGCCCGGGCCACGCAGAGCTGCCGCGGCGAGAAGATCTCGTCGTCGCCGGCCTCGACCGGC